>PHEC01000041.1 GCA_002841115.1 Alphaproteobacteria bacterium HGW-Alphaproteobacteria-6
GAGGCGGTGACCGATGTCGGCCTGATCCGGATCGAAGCCGACGTCTTCCTGCGCCAGATCCGCGAAAGCCCCGAGATCGCCATCGCGATCCTGTCGGCGACCTTCGCGCACCTGCACGACCTGGTCGCCCAGGTCGAGGCGCTCAAGGCCCAGACCGGGGCCCAGCGCGTCGCCGAATTCCTTCTGGAACTGGCAAGCTGCGACAGCGGCGCCTGCGAGGTCACCCTGCCCTATGACAAGACGCTGATCGCCGGCCGCCTTGGCATGAAGCCAGAAAGCCTCAGCCGCGCCTTCGCCCGGCTGCGCGAGCAGGGCGTCAGCATGCGCCAGAATGTCGCCGCGATCGCCGATATCGCAACCTTGCGCGAGTTTGCCGAGGAAGACCCGGCCGGCGCCTGGAACCGCTGAACCCCGGGGCGCCGGCGGGCAGGCTCATCCCGCCAGGTAAAGCCCGAGCAGCACCAGCGCGTAAAGCGCAAGCGCGAGGCCGAAGCCGCGCCGCAACGCCGGCGCCTCGTCGAGCCTGAGGTAGGCGTTCAGGATCATCCGCGCCTTGGCCCAGGCGAGCGTCAGGATCGCCGCGCCTCCGAGCGTCGCCAGAATGCCCGCCAGCGCCCCCTCGGCCACCGCGACCGAAAGCGCCGTCGATCCGGCCGACAGCGCCAGCAGGAAAAGCCAGGCCCGGGTCACCCTCACCACGCCATCACCGCAGAAGGTAGAGGACCGGAAAGACCAGCACCCAGACCAGATCGACCATGTGCCAGAAGGCGACGCCGGCCTCGACCTCGCGGGCGCGGGCGCGCGCCGCGACCAGCGGCAGGACGACGATGCCGGCCGCGACATGGGCGGCATGAAAGCCGGTGACGAGGTAGTAGAAGGTGAAGAAGGCATGGGTTTCGATGCCGATCCCCGCGGCGGCCATGTCGCCGTATTCCGCCGCCTTGATCGCGAGAAACAGCGCGCCCAGCACCGTCGCCCCGGCCAGAAACCGGCGACCGCGGCCCAGGCGCCCGGCCTCGACCGCCTGCGCACCAAGGGCGGCAAGCCAGCCCGAGGTGACAAGGACAACCGTGTTCACCCCGGCGGCGGCCCGGTGCAGGTGGTCCTGCGCGGCGGCAAAGCCGGCCGGATCGGTGATCCTGACGCCAAGGAAGGCCGCCAGCCCGGCACCGAAGACCAGAAGCTCCGAGACGATCAGCACCCAGATCATCAGATCGCCGGGCAGGTCGTCGAACGCGCTCCGCGCCTCGGCCATCAGGCGCCCACAAGCTGGCGGTAGATCTGCGGCAAGGCCTGCGTCAGCTTTTCGGGATGCGCGATCACCGCAAAGCCGCCCTGGCCGAAAAGCCGCGGGAACCAGGACTTGGCCTGGCGGTCGACGGTGATGCCGAAGACCGCATGGCCGATGCGGCGGGCTTCCTCGATCGCCTTGCGGCTGTCCTCGATGCCGTGGCGGCCCTCGTAATGGTCCAGATCGTTGGGCTTGCCATCGGTGATGACCAGCATGAGACGCCGTCGGCGCGCCTCGCGTGCAAGCCCGCTCGATGCATGGCGGATCGCGGCGCCGAGGCGGGTGTAGAACCCCGGCTTCAGCCCGGCGATGCGGGCTTCGACCGTGGTGCTCATCGGCTCGCCGAAGCGCTTTGCGGTCTGGACATAGACCCGGTCGCGCTTCAGCGAGGAAAAGGCGTGGATGGCGAAATCGTCGCCGCAGGCGTCCAGCCCCCAGGCAAGCGCCGCCAGCGCCTCGCGCTCGATGTCGATGACGGCGCGGCCCTCGTGGCCGTGGCCAGGCACCGCACTTTCGGTGGAGCGTGACACATCGAGAAGGATCGACACCGCAAGGTCGCGCTTCTCCGCCCGGTTCTGCAACCAGACCCGGTCGTCACCCTCGCCGCTGGCGATCAGCTCGACGCGGGCGCGGATCGCCCGGTCGGTGTCCAGCTCATCCCCGTCGCGGTGCCCGGCGGTCAGGATGCGGGCCGGGCGCAGCGCCTCGAACTGGCGTCTGACCGCGCGGATACGGCGCGCGGCGCGCGGATCGGCGCGAAAGGCGGGTTCCTCGGCGCTGGCCTCGACGGACGAGGTCAGGACCCGGGCATGGGCGGGCAGGTAGGCCCCGGTCCGCGCGTCCCATTCGGGATAGGTCGCCACGCCCGACAGCGCCTCGCGGTCGACATCCTCGGGCGCCAGATCCAGATGCAGCTTCAGCCGCGTCGCCGGCGCCTTCGATATCTGGCCAAGGCCGATCTCGTCCAGGTCGTCGGCCGCCTTCTTGGCGTCGTCGTTGTCATCCTCCTCGACCCGCCGGTTGAGGTTGATGAACTCGGCCCAGGACAGGATCGCCTCGAACTTGTGCAGGATGAAGCTGTCCTTGCGGGCGACTTCGTCGGCCTTGCGGCGCCGGGCACGGTGGCTGCGACCCTCGCCCTCTTCGGGCGCGCCATCGGTGGCGCGGGCCTCGACCGCGGTCGCGACTGAGTAGGCCAGCGGGCGCAGGTCGGGCCAGAGCGGCACCGGCTGGAAGGGGCGGTAGCCGCGCGGGGCACGATATGGCGACAGATCGCCGGACCCGAGCGCGTCAAGCATCCGCGCGGCCTTGGCGGGCAAGGCGGCCGGATCGCCGAGCAGATGGCGGATCACCTTCTCGACGGTCCGCTCCGCCTCGGGCAGATGCGGCACATGGCGGCTGTCGAGGTGCGCGGCCGCAAGATCGGCGTGAAGGCCAGCAAAACCCGGCGCATCGGCGAGCGTCGCCCGGGTCATCGCCCGCGCCGCGACAAGCGCCGAAAGATCGGCGCGCAAAGCGTCAGCCTCGGACGAGGGCGCGCCGGCATGGGCTGCGGCGGCGGCCAGCCAGAGATAGAGCGCGGCATTGGCCTCGCGCGCGGGAAAGATCGCCAGGCTCTCGGGCAGGCGCAGCGCCTCGCCGTCGAAACTGGCGCGCGCCGCCCTCTCGGTCTCGGTGCCGAGACGGCGGCGCCATGACAGCCGGTGGGCCGAACGTTCCGGCGCCACCGGCCGGATCTCGACCGCCGCCGACCCACCGAGGCCGCGAAAAAGGACTGCCAGCCGTCCGCCGACCTCATCAAGGCCGACACGGGCTCCGTCGTGGACGCTTGGCGCGCCCTGACGGCTGGCATAGGCGTGCCACAGTTTCCCGACAGATTCTTCGGGTTCCCATGGCTCGAAATCGATCCCGGACATGGCCGGCCTCACCCGAAAACGGCGGTGACGAGATCGAGGAGCCCGCGTCTGGTATCGTCGTCGTCGGTCAAGGGCTCGACCATCGCGACACGGATCGCCCGCTCGGGTGCCATGCCATCGGCGATCAGCGTGGCCGCATAGACGACAAGGCGGGTCGAGGTGCCCTCTTCCAGGTCTTGCCCTTTCAGCGCGCGGAACTTGTTGGCCAGCCGCACCAGCGGTTTCACCCGATCCTCGGCCAGACCGCTTTCGCGGGCGACCACGGGGATTTCATGGGCCGCACTCGGGAAGGTGAAGTCGAGGCTGACAAAGCGCTGCCGGGTCGAGGGTTTCAGCGTCTTCAGGATATTCTGGTAGCCGGGGTTGTAGGAGGCGACCAGCATGAAGCCCGGTGCCGCCTCCAGTTCCTCGCCCGTCCGGTCGATCGGCAGCATCCGCCGGTCATCGGTCAGGGGATGCAGGACCACGGTCACGTCCTTGCGCGCCTCGACCACCTCGTCGAGATAGCAGATCGCGCCTTCGCGCACCGCGCGGGTCAGGGGGCCGTCGACCCAGACGGTTTCCCCGCCCTTCAGAAGGTAGCGGCCGATCAGGTCGGCCGCGCTGAGGTCGTCATGGCAGGCCACGGTATGCAGCGGCCGGCCGAGCCTTGCGGCCATATGGGCGACGAAACGGGTCTTGCCGCAGCCGGTCGGGCCTTTCAGCAAGACCGGCAGGCGGTTGCGGAAGGCGGCCTCGAAGACCGCGCATTCGTCGCCCTGGGCGAGGTAGAAGGGGGCGTCTGCCGCCCCCTTGCCTGCAAAGGTTCCGTCCATCCCGGTCACTCCGCCGCCACATGATCGGGATCATGCGCGATCCGGTCCTGTTCCAGCGGGCCGGGCTCGATGATCTCCTTGCCTGGCACGAGGATCGCGTAAAGGAAGAGCGCCACCCCCAGCACCACCGCCACGCCGGAACCGAAGCGCATGGCGTAGAAGATCCAGAGCTGGTCCTGCACGTCCATGAAGGCCTCGCCGTTCACCCGTTGCAGATGGGTCTGGACCGTGCCCGCGAAGGTCAGCGTGAAGGTCATGAAGACCATGCCGCCCGACATCAGCCAGAACGACGCCATGTTGAGGACCTGGTTATAGGGATCGCGCCCCTTCAGGACCGGCATCGCATAGGAGATGATCGCGAGGTTCAGCGAGACATAGGCGCCGAAGAAGGCGAGGTGCCCATGCGCCGCGGTGATCTGGGTGCCGTGGGTATAGTAGTTCACCCCATGGAGCGTGTGCAAAAAGCCCCAGACCCCGGCGCCGAAGAAGGCGAGCGTGGCACAGCCGAGCGACCACAGCAGGGCCGCCTTGTTCGGGTGATCGCGTCTTCCCTTCCAGACCATGACGAAGGCGAAGGCCATCATCGCGAAGAACGGCACCACTTCGAGCGAGGAGAAGATCGAGCCGATCCACTGCCAGTAGCCCGGCGTGCCGATCCAGTAGTAATGGTGCCCGGTGCCGAGGATGCCCGAGAAGAGCGCGGCGGCGACGATGACGTAAAGCCATTTCTCGACCACCTCGCGGTCGACCCCGGTCAGCTTCAGCATCAGGAAGGCGAGGATCGAGGCCATCACCAGTTCCCAGGTGCCCTCGACCCAGAGGTGGACGACATACCACCAGTACATCTTGTCAAGCGCGAGGTTCGAGGGGTTGACGAAGGCGAAGAGGAACAGCAGCGACAGCCCCCAGAGGCCGAGGAGCAGGATATTGGTGATCGCGGTCTTGCGCCCCGCCAGCACCGTCATCGAGACGTTGTAAAGGAAGATCAGTGCCGCGACGACGATGCCGGCCTTGACCCATTTCGGCTGTTCGAGAAACTCGCGCCCCTCCTTGCCAAGCAGGAAGTTGCCCTCGAAGAGGTTGAAGAGATAGGTGACGACGACGCCGGCGGTGCCGAGGACGAAGATCGCCAGTTGCAGCCAGGCGAGTTTGGTCGAGTGAATCTCGCGCTCGGCCTCCTCGGGGATGAGGTAATAGGCGGCGCCGAAGAAGCCCAGCAGCAGCCAGACGATCAAGCTGTTGGTATGCAGCATCCGGGCGATGTTGAAGGGCAGGATCTCGGACAGGAAATTGCCGTCGACATAGACCCAGCCCATGACCAGACCAAGCGTCACCTGCACCGCGAAAAGCGCCATGGCCACCAGGAAATAGGCCAGCGCGATCTTCTGTGATTGATATTTCATCTCTCTCGTCTCCTCAGCCGGCGTCGTTCGGCGGCCAGTCCTGCGCGCGGATCTTGTTGGTCCACAGCAGGAAATCGGCCAGTTCGCGGTATTCCGCTTCGGTCAGGTTGAATTGCGGCATCTGGCGGCGGCCGGGGATGCCGGTCGGCATCGCGTCCATCCAGCCTTTCAGCGCGTCCAGCGCCGCCTCGGGGTCGTCGGCCACGCCCCAGCGGGTCATGACATTGCCAAGCTCGGGCGCGAAATAGGCGCCCTCGCCAAGGATGGTGTGGCAGTTGATGCAGCCGTGCTTTTCCCACAGGTGCTTGCCGGCGGCGACGCTGTCGGTCAGGCCGGCGGCGTCGGTCGAGGTGGTGCGGATGTAGCGGTGGCTTTGCACCGTCAGCCCGACGAAGATGAGGATGAAGAACAGGGATCCGCCATAGAAGATGTTGCGGGCCATGCTCTTGGTCATGACTTCGCGCATTGCGCAGTCTCCTTCCCGGAGCGGTTTCAGATCACGCGGTTTTGCGCCGGGCCGGCACGGTCCGCCTTAACGAAAGTCAATCGCAGGCAATCGTCGCGTCGCCGCGCTGCAGAACCCCCTTAACGAAAGTCAAGGATCACGCGCCGGCGATCAGGCAAGCAAGGGACGCCTCACCAGCGCAATGGAGATTCTGACATGACAACCCCAGCCGCGAGGACACCGAGGATGCCAGGGCTTGCGCTTGGCGCCGGATTGTCGCTTTTGCTGTCGACGGTGGCCTTCCCCGCCCTCGCGCAGGAACAGCCAACCATGACGCCGGAGGCCTTCGATGCCTCCAAGCAGGTCTATTTCGAACAATGCGCGGGCTGCCACGGCGTGCTGCGCAAGGGTGCGACCGGCAAGCCGCTGCTGCCCGAACAGAAGGTGACCGCCGCCGATGGCAGCGTGACCGTGACCGGCACCCTGACCCTGGGCCAGGACCGTCTGGAAAAGATCATCGCCTACGGCACCGAAGGCGGCATGAACAACTTTGACGGCATCCTGACCGCGGAAGAGATCAAGGGCCTTGCCACCTACATCCAGATCGATCCGCCGAAGCCGCCGGAAATGTCGATCACCCAGATGCGCGAGACCCGCAAGGTCTATGTCGAGCCCGAGGACTACCCGACCGCGCCGCTTCACGGCCGCAACTGGGAAAACTTCTTCGTCGTCATCGAGCGTGACGTCGGCAAGGTGGCGGTGATCGACGGCGACACCAAGGAAGTGCTGACCCATATTCCCACCGGCTACGCGGTCCACGTTCTCAAGGCGTCCGAGCATCACAGCATCGACGAGCCCGAGAACCCGGGCCGGTTCTGGTACACCATGGGCCGCGACGGCAAGATGACCAAGATCGACCTGTGGCAGAACCCCGAGAACATGCTCGTCGCCGAGGTCAAGATCGCCTATGACGCCCGCGACGTGGCGGTGTCGGGTGACGGCAAGTATGTCATCGGCGGGGGCTACTGGCCGCCGCATTTCGCGATCGTCGATGCGGTGACGATGGAGCCGAGGAAGGTCGTCTCGACCCGCGGCGTCAACGTCGACGGCGACTATGTGGAAGAGGCGCGCGTCGCCGCCATCTACACCACCCCGCACGAGCCGACCTGGCTGGTCGCGGTGAAGGAACTGGGCCAGATCTGGCAGGTCGACTATACCGATCTCGACAACCTGCGGATCGACAAGATCGACAACTCCAAGTTCCTGCATGACGGGTTCTTCGATCCGACCGGGCGCTATTTCCAGATCGCGGCCAACGCCTCGAACCAGATGGTGGTGATCGACAGCAAGACCCACAAGCTCGAGGCGATCATCGACACCAAGGCCAAGCCGCACCCGGGACCGGGCGCCAACTGGGTTGACCCCAATTGCGGCCCGGTCGGCGGCACCACGCACCTCGGCACCGGCCATGTGACGGTCTGGGGCAACGATCCCGAAGGCCACCCCGACAACGCCTGGAAGATCTGCTACGAGGTCGAGACCGAGGGGCCGGGCCTGTTCATCCGGACCCATCCCGACAGCAAGTATGTCTGGGCCGACCAGACGCTGCACCCGGAGCCGGAAATCCAGCAGTCGATCCAGGTGATCTCGAAAGAGACCGGCGAAATCGTCAAGACGATCCAGTTGACCGAAACCGAAGGCTATGTGGCCGTCCACTTCGAGTTCAACCAGGATGGTTCGGAAGTCTGGGCCTCGGTCTGGAACCGGTCGGATTCGAAAACCGACAACGGCGAGATCGTGATCTTCGACGCCGAGACGCTGGAAGAGAAGCACCGCATCAAGGGGCTGTTCGCGCCGACCGGCAAGTTCAACGTCTTCAACCGGTCGAACCACAAGACCTGATCTGCAGCGATGAGCCGGGGGCGGGTAGCCGCCCCCGGTCCACCCTCGTTTTGCGGTCATCGCCCCGAAGGGGCCAGACCCAGTCAGCACACTGCCCGGAGCGCGGATCACATGACAGAGGAAACCCCGAAAACCGGCCGCATCTGGCGGCGCTGGATCTGGTATGGCGTGCCGACACTCGGCGCTGCCGGCGCCTTCGCCGCCGGCATCATCTTCTGGGGCGGCTTCAACACCGCGATGGAAGCGACCAACACGATGGAATTCTGCATCTCCTGCCACGAGATGCGCGAGAACGTCTTCAAGGAATACGAACACACCATCCACCACGAGAACCGCTCGGGCGTGCAGGCGACCTGTTCGGATTGCCACGTCCCCGACCCCTGGGTGCACAAGATGGTGCGCAAGGTGAAGGCCTCGAAAGAGCTTTACGGCAAGGTCGTCGGCACCATCAGCACACCGGAGAAGTTCGATCAGGAGCGTCTGCGGCTGGCCACCAATGTCTGGACCGCGATGAAGAACACCGATTCGCGCGAATGCCGCAACTGCCACACGATCGAAAGCATGAACCCGCGCTTTCAGAAGCCGCGCGCCCGCACCCAGCATCTGACCGCGATGGAAACCGGCCAGACCTGCATCGACTGCCACAAGGGCATCGCCCATTCCAATGTGCGCGACCGCGCACCGGACGAATTGCTTGAGGCGCTGGAGGCCCCGAACCCGCGTCACGTCAAGGTGGTCCCGCAAAGCTTCCTCGACGGGATGGAGTATATCACCCGCGTCGAGGCCGAAGCCGCGCAGAAGGCCGCCGCCGAGGCCCAGGCCGCCGACGCCGCGATGAACGCGCGCATTGCCGACGCGGTGCAGAAGGCCAGGGCCGAGGCACTGGCCGAGGCCGGGTCCGGCACGGTCGCCGGTGCCACCGAGGCGCCCGCCAGCGGCGATGCGCCGGGAGGCGGCATTCCCTGGGATACGGTGCCGGCCGTCCAGGTCGGGCTGTTCTACCCCGGCCAGGCGTCGTGGGAATGGGTGCTGAACGGCAAGGAACATGGTGGTGCGCGCCCCTTTGCCAAGGGCGGCGAGAAATGCTCTACCTGCCACGCGCGGGAAACCGCGGCGATGGGCGCCAAGATCGCCTCGGGCGAAAAGGCCGAACCGACACCGATTCCGGGCAAGCGCGGATCGGTCGACGTGCAGGTGCAGGCCGCGCGCGATGCCGAGACGCTGTATCTGCGCCTGCGCTGGCAGAACGGCCCCCACACGCCGGTGCCCTTCGTCGAAGGCGGCAAGATGGACCCCGAGAACCCGATCAAGCTGGCGATGATGGTGGCGGGCGAGGGCGTCGACCGCGGCGAGCAGGCCGGGTGCTGGGCAAGCTGCCATATCGACAGCCGCACCATGCCCAACACGCCGGAAGACCTTGGCGATCTGGCAGAACGTCTGGGCGGGCAGGGCTTCGTGCAGAAATACATCGCCGACAGCCGGACCGGGATCGACCTGAAGGGCAAGGACCGGCCGATGGGCGGCTGGGATCTGCTGCGCGACGCGGACGAGCTGACCGCCTATCTGGACGAAGGCCGGTTCATGGACTTCACCCGCGTCGATGCCGCAGGCCAGGGCCGGCGCGGCTATCTGCAGGACCGCCGGCACGAGGACGCCGGAAGCCCGGTTCAGGCCTCGGCGGTGCTGGAGGGCGACACCTGGACGGTGGTGATCGCCCGGCCGCTGGCGGCATCCGGCCCGGGCCAGATCGCCATCGAGCCCGGCAAGACCTATACCGTCGGCTTTGCCCTGCACGACGATCATGCCGCGGCGCGGTTTCACCATGTCTCGCTTGACCTGCGGCTGGCGCTGGACGATCCGGCGGCCGACCTGAACGTGACCGCGCCCTGACCGGCGCTGCCGGCCGCGGCCAAGCCGCCCCGGCCGGCCCCAGCAAAACCGCCCCGGCCCCGTGCAAGGGCCGGGGCCTTGCTTTGACGAGGCCACGCCATGATCCGCCTAATGATCGCCTTCGCCCTTCTGCCGCTGGCCGCCGGCGCCGACACCCTGCCCGCGTCAGCGGAGGACATCGCCGCCGGCGCCGCGATCTTCGAGCGGCGCTGTTCGCAATGCCACGGTCTTGACCGGGTGAACTATCGGGCCCCCTACCTCAACGACATCCTCGGCCGACCCTCGGCCAGCGTGCCCGACTGGGATTATTCCCCGGCGCTGAAGGCCTGGGGCGGGGTCTGGACCGAAGAGAACCTGCGCGCCTGGCTGACCAAGCCGCAAGACCTGGTTCCCGGCACCGCCATGACCTTCGGCGGCTTTCGCAGCCGCAACGAAGACCGGGACCGCGTCATCGACTTCCTTCTGTCGGCATCGTCCGAACCGCCTGCCGCGCCCTGAGAAAACCCAGGCCGCGGCCCGCTTTGCGACCGTTCCGCGCCGCCCCGGCATCCGGCCTTAACGAAAGTCAAGGTTTCCGGGCCCGGGATTTGCCACTCTCGCTTCGACCATCAAGCCGGGAGCGCCAGATGAAAGACCTTGCCCAGGGCCATGTTTCCCTTGTCGGCGCCGGGCCGGGCGATCCGGACCTCTTGACCTGCAAGGCGCTGGCGCGCATCCAGAGCGCCGATGTCGTCGTCTACGACCGGCTGGTCAGCCCCGAAATCCTCGCCCTGATCCCGGCCGATACCCGCCGGATCGACGTTGGCAAGATGCCCCGATGCCACCGCGTGCCGCAGGACGCCATCAATGCGATGCTGGTCGACCTGGCCCGCGAGGGGCTGCGGGTGACGCGGCTGAAAGGCGGCGATCCGCTGATCTTCGGGCGCGGCAGCGAAGAGGCCGAAGACCTGCGCAAGGCCGGCATCGGTGTCGATTATGTGCCGGGCATCACCGCCGCGCAGGGCATGGCGGCCTCGACCGGCGTGCCGCTGACCCATCGCGGGCTGGCAACCGGGGTGCGCTATGTCACCGGCCACCGGGCGCGCGACGGGGCGCTGGATCTCGACTGGGCCTCGCTCGCCTGCGAGGACACGACGCTGGTCGTCTACATGGGGGTCGCCAACATCGCCGAAATCTCGGCCCGGCTGCTGGCCAATGGCCTGCCGCCCGACCTGCCCGTCCTGGCCGTGGCCAGCGCCACCACCCCGCGCGAACGGCGGCTGGTCTCTTGCCTCGGCGCGATTGCCGATGACATTGCCCTGGCCGGCATGGAGGCGCCGGTGCTGTTCGTGATCGGCCATGTCGTGTCGCTTTACGGTGCGGCCGTGCTGGCCGAGGCGCTGGCCTGCGATGGCGCCGGGATGGCGGCCTATGCCTAGCCTCTGGCCCCTGCTGGCCGGCGCCCTTCTGGTGCCGGGCCTGCCCGCGCTGGCCGAGGTCGCCCCGGACCGGGCCGGGCGGCTGGAACACATGGTGATCCAGGATTGCGGATCCTGCCACGGGCTGACGATGAAGGGCGGGCTTGGCCCGGCCCTGACCCCCGACAGGATTGCCCATGCCGAACCCGAGGGCCTGGCACTGATCATCCTCGACGGGGTGCCGGGCACGGCGATGCCGCGCTGGCGCCCGGTCCTGAGCGAAGAGGAGGCGCTGTGGATCGCCCGCTACCTGAAGGGAGACACCGAATGAAGTCGCTGATCGCCGCCCTCGTGATGCTGGGCCTTTGCGGCCCCGCCGCCGCGGCCGACACCGGTCTTGCCACCGGCGATCTGGGGCTGGTGGTGGAACGCGCGACCGGCTCGGCTCTGGTCATCGACCGCTCGGACCGCGCCGCGATCGGGCGGATCGAGGGGCTCGGCGATCTCAGTCACGCCTCGGTGACCTACGGGCCGGATGAACGCTTTGCCTATGTCTTCGGCCGCGACGGCGGGCTGACCAAGATCGACATGCTGACCCGGACCATCGCGAAGCGCATCCTTCAGGCCGGCAATTCGATCGGCGGCGCGATCTCTGATGACGGCCGGCTGATCGCGGTGTCGAATTATGAACCCGGCGGGGTCAGGGTCTTTGACGCAGATACGCTCGATCTGGTCGCCGACATTCCGCTGAATTCCAAGACCATCGGCCTTGTCGACGCCCCCGGCCGCCGCTTCGTCTGGTCGACCTGGGACAGCGGCGAGGCCTGGATGGCCGATTTCTCGGGCCCCGACATGGTGCTGACCAAACTCGGCGATGTCGGCAAGAACCCGTTCGATGCGGTGCTGACCGACGACGCCCAGACCTACCTGATCGGGCTGTTCGGCGAAAAGGGCGTGACCGCGATCGACCTCTGGGACGATCACCCCGAACCGGTGCGGTTCCTGAAGGACTACGGCAAGACCGACGACGACCTGCCGGTCTACAAGATGCCGCACCTTCAGGGCTGGGCCTTCACGCAAGGCCAGTATGTCCTGCCCGCTGTCGGCCAGCACGAGCTTCTCTGGGTCGATCGCGGCACGCTGCAAGAGGTCGCGCGCACCCCGATGCACGGTCAGCCGGTCTTCATCATCGCCCAGCCGGCCTCGCCTTACGTCTGGGTCAACTTCGCCACGCCGCTCAACGACACGGTGCAGGTCGTGGACAGCCGCAGCCATCAGGTGGTCAGGACCCTGACCCCCGGCGCCGCGATCCTGCACATGGAGTTCGCCCCGCGCGGTGCCGAGGTCTGGCTGTCGGCGCGCGACGACGACAAGGTGGTGGTGATCGACACCCGCAGCTTCGAGACCCTGGCCGAGATCCCTGCCGAGAGCCCGAGCGGCATCTTCTTCACCGCCCGCGCGCACCGGACCGGGCTTTGACCATGCTCGACCGGCTCGATCCCACCGACCGGCGCCTTCTGGACGAGTTTCAGCGCGACCTGCCGCTGCGGCGACGCCCCTTCGCCGCGATCGGCGCGGCGCTGGGCATCGCCGAGGCCGAGGTGATCGCCCGGCTTGAACACCTGACCGCCCGCGCCATGATCGCCCGCGTCGGCGCGACGGTGCGCCCCAATACCGCCGGCGCCTCGACGCTCGCCGCGATCGCGGTGCCCGAGGCGCGGATCGAGACGGTGGCGGCGATCGTCGGCGCCGAGCCCGGCGTCAACCATTCCTACCTGCGCGAGGATGACTGGAACCTGTGGTTCGTCGCCACCGCGCCGGACCCGGGCGCCCTGGCCGCAACGCTGGCGCGGATCGGCGCGGCGACCGGGCTTGCGGTTCTCGACCTGCGGCTGGTGCGGCCCTTCAACATTGACCTCGGCTTCCGCCTTGGCGCCGGGCGGCAGGCGATGGCCAGCCCGGGTGCTGCGCGACTGTCCGCGCTGCGCGAGGCCGATCGGCCGATCCTTCAGGCCCTGACCAGCGGGCTTGCGCTGGTGCCACGCCCCTTCGCCGCCCTTGCCGCCGCCCTCGGCCGCAGCGAGGCGGCGGTGATCGCCCGCATCGGCGCGCTGGCCCGCGCCGGCATCCTGACCCGGGTCGGGGTCATCGTGCGCCACCGCGCCATCGGCTGGGCGGCCAATGCGATGGTGGTCTGGGATCTGCCCGAGGCGGCGATCCCCGCCGCCGGCCGGGCGCTGGCCGCCCATCCCGGCGTGACGCTGTGCTATCAGCGCCGGACCGTGGCCGGGGTCTGGGACTATCCGCTCTATTCGATGATCCATGCCCGAAGCCGGGCCGAGGCACTTGGCGTCCTGGCCGGGGCCACCGCCCTGCCGGCGCTGGCCGGCGCCCGTCACCGCGCGCTGTTCTCGGCCCGCTGCTTCAAGCAGACCGGTGCCCTGCTGAAGGCAGAGGCGGCATGAGACGCGCAGCCCTTCCCCCGGACGCCCTCGACGCCACCGACCGGGCGATCCTGAACGCGCTTCAGGACGGCTTTCCGCTGGTGCAGCATCCCTTCGCCGAGGCCGCCCGCCCGCTCGGCCTCACCGAGGACGAGTTGATCGCACGCCTGCGCGGCCTGCGCGAGATCGGCGCCATCACCCGCTTCGGCCCGTTCTTCGACGCCGAGGCGATGGGCGGGGCCTTCTGCCTTTGCGCGATGGCGGTGCCCGAGGACCGCTTTGACGCGGTCGTGACTTTGGTCAATGCCCATGCCGAGGTCGCGCATAATTATGAACGCCGTCACCGGCTGAACCTGTGGTTCGTTCTGGCCACCGAGCGGGCGGAGGCAATCGAGACGGTGGCGCAGGCGATCGAGGCCGAAACCGGGCTTGCGGTGCTGCGCTTTCCGAAACTGCGAGAGTTCTTCATCGGCTTCCGGGTGCAGGCATGATCATCGACGCCACCGACCGCCGCATCATCAATGCGACCCAGGGCGGCCTGCCGCTGGCGCCGGCGCCCTATGCCGAGGTCGCCCGCTGGCTCGGCCTGACCGAGGCCGAGGTCATCGACCGGCTGGACGCGATGCAAAGGCAGGGCGTGATCCGCCGCATCGCCCTGGCCCCCAACCACTACGCCCTCGGCGTCACCGCCAACGGCATGAGCGTCTGGGACGTCGCCGATGACCGCGCCGAGGCGCAGGGCGAAAGGGTCGGCGCGCTGAACTTCGTCAGCCATTGCTACCTGCGCCCGCGCGCCCTGCCCGACTGGCCCTACAACCTCTTCGCGATGATCCACGGCACCAGCCGGCCCGAGGTCGAGGCCAAGCGGCAGGAGATCGCGGCGCTGCTCGGTCCGGACTGCCGGGCCGCCGACATTCTCTATTCCACGCGCATCCTTAAAAAGACCGGGCTGCGGCTGAAAGAAAGGAACTGACCGCATGTTCCGACTGACCCGATACATGCACGAACTGGTGGCGCCGACCCCGGTGCGCCGGCGGCCCGCTGCCGGCACGGTGAAACCGGTGGTGATCTGGAACCTGACGCGGCGCTGCAACCTGCGCTGCCGGCATTGCTACACCACCTCGGCCGATGTGCCGTTTCCGGGCGAGCTGAGCCATGATCAGGCGATGGGCGTGCTTGAGGATCTGGCGTCCTTCGGCGTGCCGGCGCTGATCCTGTCGGGTGGCGAGCCGCTGTCGCGCTTCGATTTCTTCGCGCTCGCCGAACGGGCCCGGGCGCTCGATTTCCGCCATCTCAGCCTGTCGACCAACGGCACGCGGGTTGCCGAACACATCGACCGCATCGCCGACCTGGCCTTCGACTATGTCGGCATCTCGCTGGACGGGATCGGCGCGGTCAACGACCGCTTCCGCGGGGTCACCGGCGCCTTCGACGATGCGCTGGCCGGGGTCCGGGCCTGCAAGGCGCGCGGCGTCAAGGTCGGGCTGCGCTTCACCCTGACCGAGGACAATGCCCGCACCCTGCCCGACATGCTCGATCTGTGCGACGCCGAGGGGGTCGACAAGTTCTACCTGTCGCATCTGGTCTATGCCGGGCGCGGCGACAAGAACCGCGGCGAGGATGCCGCCCACCACCGCACCCGCACCGCGATGGACCTCTTGATCGACCGGGCCTGGGTCGCGGTGGCCGAGGATCAGCCGCTGGAGATCGTCACCGGCAACAACGATGCCGATGCGGTCTGGTTCCTGCGCTGGGTCGAGCGCAACTTCGCCCCCGAGAAGGCCGCCCATGTCCGCGCCCATCTGCAAGCCTGGGGCGGCAATTCCTCGGGCCTCGGCGTCGCCAACATCGACCCGCAGGGCCGGGTCCACCCCGATACCTACTGGTCCGACTATACCGTGGGTTCGGTCAAGGAGGCGCCGTTCTCGTCGCTCTGGACCGGTGCCGACCCGATGCTGGCGACGCTGCGCCAGCGGCCGCGCCCCCTGAAGGGACGTTGCGGCGACTGCGCCTTTCAGGCGGTCTGCGGCGGCAATACCCGGATCCGCGCGCTTCAGGTCAGCGGTGATCCCTGGGCCGAGGATCCGGCCTGCTACCTCTCCAACGCCGAGATCGGCGTGAGCGATGCCGCGCGGCTGACCGTCACACCGTTCCGGGGGAAAAGCCATGATCCGGCACATCGTTTTCTGTAGTCTGCTGGCCACCACTCCGGCATGTGCGGGATCATCGGGGGCCGCGCCTTCGGGCGCGGTCCTCTTTGCGGATCATTGCGCGTCGTGTCACGGCGAAAACCGGCTTGGCCTGACCGGCCCGGCGCTGATCCCCGAGACGCTCGGCCGGATCAAGCCCGGGGCGCTGACTGCGACCATCGCAGAGGGCCGGGTGGCCACCCAGATGGCCGGGTTTGCCGAAACCCTCACGCCGGACGAGATCGCCGCCGTCACCGCCTGGATCGGCGAGCCTCTCGCCGAGACGCCCCGCTGGCGCGAGACCGACATCGCCGCGACGCGCGAACTGCGCACCGATTACACCCCGGCCGCCGCCCCGGTCTTCACCGCCGATCCGATGAACATCACGCTGGTGGTGGAAACCGGCGATCACCATGTCAGCGTCCTTGACGGCGACACTTTCGATGTGCTCGACCGTTTCGCCACCCCCTTCGCCGTGCACGGCGGGCCGAAGTTTTCCCCCGATGGCCGCTATGTCTTCATCATGTCGCGTGACGGCTGGGTGCAGAAATACGATATCTGGTCGCTGCACGAGGTCGGCCGCGTCCGCGCCGGGCTGAACAGCCGCAACATCGCGATAAGCCATGACGGGCGCTGGCTTGCCGTCGCCAACTACCTGCCGATGACGCTGACGATCCTCGATGCCGCCGATCTGACGGTGGCGAAGGTCATCGACGTCCGGGGCGCCGACGGCACACCCAGCCGCGTCTCGGCCGTCTATCAGGCGCCACCGCGGCAAAGCTTCGTCCTGGCCCTGAAGGACATCGCCGAGGTCTGGGAGATCCGCCACGACGACGCGCCTCCCTTCCAGGGCTTCGTGCATGACTACCGCATCGAGGGACCGCCCGAGGTGGCGCAGCGCTTCCCGGTGCGGCGCATCACGCTTTCCGAACCGCTCGACGACTTCTTCTTCGATCCGGGCTACGAACACCTGATGGGGGCCGGGCGCGAGGGCAACGGCGGGCAGGTGATCGACCTCGTCATCGGGCAGAAGGTGGCCGATCTCGACCTGCCGGGGATGCCGCATCTCGGCTCGGGCATCACCTGGACCTGGCAAGGGCGCCGGGTGATGGCCACGCCGCATCTGAAGGAGGGCGTGCTCTCGGTCATCGACATGGCAACCTGGAAGACGGTGAAGCGGATCGAGACGCAGGGCCCCGGCTTCTTCCTGCGCAGCCACGAGAACGCGCGCCATGTCTGGGCCGATGTCTTCTTCGGCCCGCACCGCGACCTGATCCATGTCATCGACAAGGAGACGCTTGAGATCGTCAAGACCCTGAACCCGGCGCCGGGCAAGACCGTGGCGCATACCGAGTTCACCCGAGACGGGCGATTTGCGCTGGTGTCGGTCTGGGAAGACGACGGCGCGCTGATCGTCTATGATAGCGAGACTCTGCAAGAGGTCCGGCGCCTGCCGATGCGCAAACCGTCGGGAAAATACAATGTCTGGAACAAGATCACCTTCTCTGACGGAACCTCGCACTGACCGGGGCGGGCGATGGCGGTCATGGCGTCTCGGCCTGGCCCTGTGGCCATTCGCCACATCGGCGGTGGCGATCAACCTCTTCCTTCTGGGGCTGATCGGTGAAAGCGTCGGCCTTGGATCGTTGTCGCCGGTGCAGTCCTTGTGGCTGTCGCTGCCGCTCGGTCTGCCCGCCACCTGGGCGGCTGCGCGCTGGGTCCGGGGCCTGATCGCGCAGGCGGACCGCGACGACCTGCAACTCTGACCGGAAATCACCAAACCAAGCTACAAACCAAGCGAAAGGACGCTACTGATGATGCTGAAACCTCTTGCCGCGCTGGCCTGTCTTGCCGCCCTGGCCACCCCGGCCCTTGCCGATGGCGATGGCGATGCCGCCAAGGGCGAGGCCGATTTCAAGAAGTGCAGGGCCTGCCATGCGATCGTCGGCGCCGACGGCACCGAGATCCAGAAGGGTGGCAAGGTCGGTCCCAATCTTTTCGGCGTGGTCGGCCGCACCGTCGGGTCACTGGAAGACTTCAAATACGGCGAGTCGATCGTCGCCGTCGGTGCTGCCGGCACAGTCTGGGATCAGGAGAACCTCGAGGACTACCTCAAGGATCCCACCGCCTGGCTGAAGGAAGTCACCGGGGATAGCGGCGCCAAGTCGAAGATGACCTTCAAGCTGGGCAAGGGCGGCGAGGACATGGCGGCCTACCTGGCCAGCCTGTCGCCGGAATAACCTCCCGAAGCGACCGGCGCCCCCGCAACCGGGGGCGCATCCGGCCCTGCGCCCGTGTCGCGGCGCAACCGGCCCCGCACCGAAGCCCCGATCCGGCCGCCCCGGACGAGCGTCCTCAGCAGGGCGCGATCAGCGCGGCAAAGGCACCCGTCCGGCAGGTCTTGGCAGACTGGGCATGGCCCGGCTCGATCCCGACAACCGCGAGCAGGGCAAGCAGGGTGGCAATGAGGACATGTTCACGCATGACGGAACCCTTATGATTTGTTCACGCCCTGTTCTAGCTATTCATCCTTAACGCGCGGTTAGCGCCCCGGCCCCGGCGCCCCGGCATGGCCGGACGGCACCGCGCGTCACACGATCACGAAAAAAGAGAATGGGCGGCACGGCCGCTTCCCGGGGTCCCGTCGCACCGCACGACCGGGTTGACGGAAATCGGCCCGCCGATCATCATTGTCTCGAGATCCGCCGATCGGCGCGTCGCCCCGTGCCCGGCCCGCGTTCTGCCGGCAAGGGTCCGACCGCCGCATCACCATCGGGGCAAGGGGGCGAGACGCAACAGGGTTCGAGACACGATTGTGATCGCATAACAATGTCATTTTCTGTCAGATCAACCCGCTGACCGCCCCGGTTGTCGTCCGGCAGGGCGCGGGCCGGTACATTTGCTGTGAAAGGTATCCAAGGCCATGAAACTGAAATCCGCGATCGTCGCCGCGCTGGTCTGCAGCGTCGCCATGCCGGTTCCCCAGGTCGCGCGCGCCGATTCGGACGCGCTGATCGGATTGGGCGTCGGTGCCGTCATCGGCGCCTGCCTTGCCGGCGCCTGCAACAACAACCGCAACCGCACCACCACCACCACGACCACCCGCACGCCCCCGCCCCAGCAGCCGGCCCGCGCGCCGGCCGACGAAGCCGTGCGCACCGATCAGGCGGCGCTGAATCATTTCGGTTTTCCGGCCGGAACACCCGACGGGCGCATGGGCCGCAACACCCGCAATGCGATCGGCAACTATCAGGCCTATATGGGCCATCCGGTCACCGGACAGCTGAACGACTTCGAGCGCGGCAGCCTGTGGAACGCCTACAACCGGGCGCAGATGGGCGGCGGCGCGGCCTATCCCGATGTGGTCGCCGCCGAAGGCCAGCGCGGCCTTCTGAAGGCCTTCGAGGCCGAGTCCCGCGGCGAGCGCTATCGCCCGTTCGGCCAGACCGAGCCGGTGCCCTATTACCCGCCGGCGCCGCTGCCGGTACCGCAGCCGGCCCCGGTCCCGGCGGCCGAGCCCGCGCCGGGCCTGCCGAACTTCTCGACCACGCCGACCGCGGCCTCGATGGCCGATCACTGCCGCTCGGTCGAGATCCTGACCCAGGCCAATGGCCAGCCGATGAGCCCCGGCGCGATCACCGACCCGAATCAGGCGCTTGACGAACAGTTCTGCGGGGCGCGCGGCTATGCGATGTCGCGTGGCCAGCAACTGATCGCCGGCGTGCAGGGCGTGACCGATTCACAATTGCGCGAGCAATGCGACGGTCTGGTGCCGACCATGGCGCCGGTAACGGCGGACCTGGCCGGTCGCAGCCCCGCCGAGGTGACGCAGGCCGCCGCGAGCCATGTCGCGCAGTTTCAAAAGCCCGACGCGGAACTGCTCCGGGTCGGCGAGATCTGTCTTGGCGTCGGCTACCAGACCGACAAGCCTGATGTGGCGCTCGCCTCCTCGATGCTGCTTGTCGCGGTCGGCGCCTATCCTTACGGCGAGCTTTTCGGCCATCATCTGCGCAACGGGTTCGGAACGACGCAGAATGCGGGCGCGGCCGATGGCTGGTACGACACGGCGCTGGGTTCGCTTGAACAGGGTGCCGACCCGGCCTTTCTGCCGACCCTGTCGCCGCAGCGCGTCGCGGTGATGCGCGCGGCACTGTCCGGTCAGGCGATGCCGGCGGCCACCACGGGCGGATTGCCGACCTTCATCAGCCAGGGCAACTGAGCCCCGACCCAGGGTGCGGCCCGGACTGCGACCGGGGGGCGGCGGCCGGCCGGTCGGGCCGGACGCCGCCGCCGGCAAATGCAGGGCACCGACGGCCGCCGGGCGAAAGGTGGCACGGCAGATCGGCGGCACCCGGCCTCGCGGCACCAGGCCTCGCGGCCTCGACCGGCCCGGGCGGCAGCATCCGGACCGCCACTCCGGCCGGCGCTGGCGGCATCAGCCGGCTTTCCGGTTCACCCTCGGGGTTGCCGCCAGCTTGGCGCGATGCTGCTCCAGCCAGCCGGCCACGGCCTCGGCCGGCATCGGCCGCGCAATGACGAAGCCCTGGACATGGGTGCAGCCAAGCTGCGCCAGCATCGCATGTTCGCCGATCGTCTCGACACCCTCGGCCAGCGTCGCAAGATCGAGCCGCTCGGCCAGTGACAGGATCGCCGCCAGCATCTTCTGCTGTGCCGGATCGGTATCGATGCGCGACACGAAGGACCGGTCGATCTTGATCCTCTTGACCGCGAAGCGGCGGATCGCCGCGATCGAGGCATGACCGGTGCCGAAATCGTCAAGATCGATGCCGCAGCCAAGCCGGGCCAGCGTCGCGATGTTGTGCACGATCATGTCGTTGTCGGCCTCGGCGATGACCGTTTCGAGGATCTCGACGGTCAGCCGCCCCGGCGCAAGCTCGAACCGGTCGAGTTCCCATTTCAGCCTGGCCTCAAGCCCGGGATTGCGCAATTCATCGCGCGAGAAGTTGACGCCGATCCCCGGCACCGCCAGCCCTGCCCGGTCCCAGCCGCGCAGCGCCCCCAGCGACTGACCCAGCATCACCTCGCCAAGCCGGCCGGACAGGCCGGCCGCCATGATCGCCGGCAGGAATTCGGCCGGCGTCAGCAGGCCGCGCCCGGGATGCTGCCAGCGCGCCAGCGCCTCGAAGCCGGTCACGGCGCCGGTGTCGGTCGAGATCTGCGGCTGGAAATGCGCGATGATCTCGCCGCCATCCAGCGCCGCCTCGACCTCTTCGCGCAGGCTGTCACGATCGGCGGCGGCCCTGGCGACCTCGACCGAATAGGCGCGGATGGCGCCCGGGCCGTTGCGCCAGGCATCGTCCATCGCCAGTTCGGCGGCGGCCAGGATGGCGGCACCGCTGCGGTCGGGCGCGCGGCTGGCCAGGCAAAAGCCGACCGAGGCGCTGACATAGGTGGTCATGGCATCGATGCTGAAGGGTTCGTGCAGCGCCGCCTGCAGCCGCGCGGCGATCTGGATCAGCGTCTCGAGGTCGGTGCGCCGCGCCGGAGCCAGCGCCACGGCGAAACGCGCGCCTTCGAGCCGCGCCACCAGATCCTGGTCGCGCAGCACCCCGGCCAACCGCTCGCCGGCCTTGCGCAGCACCAGATCATGCGCCGCCTGACCGAATTCGCTCAGCACCCGCTGGGCGTCGTCGAGGCACAGCACCAGCCCGGCCGTGCTCTTGCCGGTGACCCGGCCGGTCTCCAGCGCCTGGTCGAGCGCCAGGATCGCGGCCCCGCGCCCGGGCAGGCCGGTCACCTCGTCGTGCCAGTCGCCGGCCGCTGCCGGTGCCCTGTCGGCCCGCCGCGCCGCCAATGTCCAGACCAGCGGCAGCCCGGCCAGCACCAGAACCACCGCACCCTTCGGCCCGAACCACAGCCAGGCCAGCCAGAAGGCCGGCACCAGGGTCAGAAACTCGCGCCGCAAGAGCTGCGAGACCTCGCTGGCGGCGGTCTGGATCGCGTCGATGAACCTGTCTTTCGTCATGCGCCGGCCCTTCGTTCCGGGGCCCTGATCCGGGCCCGATGCCGGCAAGGCTAGGGACAGGTCGTGACCGGGGCGTTAATCCTCATCGCGCAGATCCGGAGCATTTTCCGCAAATTGCCCGGGCCCGGCCGCGCCGCGCATCAGCCCGGCGAAATCAAAGAGCGCCGGGTCGGCGAGATGCGAGGGCCGGACATTCATCAGCGCGCGGAACATCACCTGGCGGCGGCCCGGTCTTTGCGCCTCCCAGCCGTCGAGGATCTGCTTGACCTGCTGGCGCTGCAGGCCGTCCTGGCTGCCGCAGAGGTCGCAGGGGATGATCGGATAGTTCATCGCCCGGGCAAAACGCGCGCAATCGGCCTCGGCGACGAAGGCCAGTGGCCGCAGCACGAAAAGGTCGCCGTCCTCGTTCAGCAGCTTCGGCGGCATCGTGGCCAGCCGCCCGCCGTGAAAGAGGTTCATCAGGAAGGTTTCCAGGATGTCGTCGCGGTGATGGCCGAGAACCACGGCCGAACAGCCCTCTTCGCGGGCGATCCGGTAAAGGTTGCCGCGGCGCAGGCGCGAGCAGAGCGAACACATCGTCGCCCCCGGCGCGATCTTTTCGGTGACGATCGAATAGGTGTCGGCATAGTCGATCCGGTGTGCGACACCCATCCGCGCGAGAAACCCGGGCAGCACCGTCGCCGGGAACCCGGGCTGGCCCTGATCGAGGTTGCAGGCCAGAAGATCGACCGGCAGCAGGCCGCGCCATATCAGCTCGTGCAACACCGCCAGAAGGGTATAGCTGTCCTTGCCGCCAGAGAGGCAGATCAGCCAGCGCGCGCCCGGCTCGATCATGCCGTAGGTCTCGATCGCGGCACGCACCTCGCGCACCAGCCGCTTGCGCAGCTTGCGAAATTCCGTCGACGCCGGCGCGCCGTGGAACAGCGGATGGATGTCGTCGGCCTCGTCCAGCATGGGCTTGCGATAGCGCATCGCCCCCCGGCGGGCAAGTGCGGGCGGGCAAGGGTCGGGCGGGCAAGGGTCGGGCGGGCGGCGCGCCTCAGGCCAGTGCCGCCAGCGCGACCCAGCCGGCACATTCGCCGGCCTGCTGCATCGCGCCCAGAACATCGCCGGTCTGCCCGCCGATCTGGCGCATTGCCAGTGCGCCGGTCACAAGGACGGCAAGGGCGATGGCAAGGGCGGTCACAAGCGCGGTGGCGAAACCCAGCGGCAAGAGGCAAAGCACCCCGATCAGCGCGGCAACACCCGCCGGCACGGGGTCGCCCCCGGCGGTAGCCGCGGCATGGCCAAGGCCGTCACCGCGCGCCGGCGGCATCGCGACAAGCGCCGCCGCCAGCCCCGCGCGCGACGCCGCCCCCAGCCCGATCAGCGCCGCCACCG
>PHEC01000206.1 GCA_002841115.1 Alphaproteobacteria bacterium HGW-Alphaproteobacteria-6
CGGCGGCCGGCGATCCGGCGCTTCTGGCCTTCTACCGGGCGCGCGGCTTTGCGCCGGTCTGGACGACCGCCGCCGATGCCGGCCGGCGTCAGGCGCTGTTCGGCGCGCTGGAGCGGGCCGGCGATCACGGCCTGCCGGCGGCGCGCTACGATGCCGGGGCGCTGCGGGCGGCCTTTGCCGCGGTGCGCTCGGAACATCAGCGCGGCGCGGTCGAGGCCGCCACGGCGCGGACGTTCCTTGCCTATGCGCGCGATCTGTCGCGGGGCGCGATCGCCCCGGCGAGCACCGATGCCGGCATCGTGCGCGACCTCGCGCCGCTTGATCCGGGCGCTTTGCTGGCCGGGCTGGCCAATGCCGGGCGGCCCGAGGTCTACCTGCGCGGGCTGGCGCCGCAGGCGCCCGAATACGGCATGCTGATGAAGGCGCGGATGGATCTTGACCGGGCGATCGCGGCCGGTGGCTGGGGCGGCGCGGTGCCGGCGGCGGGCAAGCTCGAGCCCGGCGACAGCGGGCCCGCCGTCATCGCGTTGCGCGACCGGCTGGTGGCGATGGGCTATCTTCGCCGCTCGGCCGCCGCGACCTTTGACGGGCCGCTGCAAAAGGCGGTGCAGCGCTTCCAGCTTGACCACGGGCTGACGCCCGACGGCGTCGCCGGCGACAGCACCATCGGCGAGATCAACACCCCCCCCGAGGCGCGGCTGGGCGCGGTCCTGGTGGCGATGGAGCGGCTGCGCTGGCTGAACGGGACGGCGCTGGGGCGCCGCCACATCTGGGTCAACATCCCCGATTTCAGCGCGAAGATCATCGATGACGGCAAGACCACCTTCGAGACGGTGACCGTGGTCGGCATGAACCAGCCCGACCGCCGCAGCCCCGAGTTTTCCGACCAGATGGAATACATGGTGGTCAACCCCACCTGGAACGTGCCGCGGTCGATCTCGGTCAAGGAATACCTGCCGATGCTGCAAAAGAACCCCAACGCGGTCAGCCATCTCAGGATCGTCGATCGCCAGGGGCGCCTGGTCAACCGGGCCGAGACCGATTTCAACCAGTTCACCACCCGGACCTTCCCCTATTCGATCTCGCAGCCGCCCTCGGACGACAATGCCCTGGGCCTGGTCAAGTTCATGTTCCCCAACCAGTGGAACATCTATCTGCACGACACCCCGTCGAAATCGCTGTTCGGGCGCGAGGTGCGCGCCTTCAGCCATGGCTGCGTGCGGCTCGGCAAGCCCTTCGATTTCGCCTATACGCTGCTGGCGCCGCAGGTCGCCGACCCGGTCGCCGAGTTCGAGCGTCACCTGCGCACCGGGCGCGAGACGGTGGTGCCGCTTGTTGATCCGGTGCCGGTGCATCTGGTCTATTTCACCGCCTGGCCCGACGCGCGCGGCCGGATCGAGTATCGCCGCGACATCTACGGGCGCGATGCGCGCATCCTGGCGGCGATGGAAGCGGCCGGGCTGGTCTTGCCCGGGGTTCGCGGATAGATTTCGTGCCGGGGCCGCAACGGGGCCCGGTCAGGGCCCGCGACATGTCCCACACGATCGACGAGATTGCCCATGCACTTGGCGCGCGGTCCGAAGGCGACGGTGCGTTGCGCGTGCGCGGCGCGGCCGAGCCGGCGGCGGCCGGGCCTTCTGATCTGGCGCTGGCGATGGAGGCGAAATACGCCGCCGGCCTGGCGCAGGGTGGGGCGCGGGCGGCGGTGCTCTGGGACGGCGCCGACTGGCGCGGCCTCGGGCTGGACGCGGCGATCTTCGTGGCCCGGCCGCGCTATGCGATGGCCGGGATCACCCGTCTGTTCGATCCCGGGCCGGGGATCGCGGCCGGGGTCCACCCCAGCGCAGTCATCGATGCCACGGCGCAGATCGGCAGGGATGCGGCGATCGGCGCCTTCGTGGTGATCGGCGCCGGGGCGCGGATCGGCAACCGCGCGCGGATCGCGCCGCATGTGACGATCGGCGCGGGTGCCGAGATCGGCGATGACGCGCTCTTGCATGCCGGGGTTCGGATCGGGCCGCGCCTGACGATCGGGGCGCGGTTCATCGCCGGGCCGGGGGTGGTGGTCGGCGGCGACAGTTTCGCCTTCGTCACGCCCGAGCCTTCCGGCGTCGAGGAGATCCGCGGGACGCTCGGCCAGCGCGAAGCGCGCGGCGATCAGCACTGGACGCGGATCCACTCGCTCGGCAGCGTCGAGATCGGCGACGATGTCGAGCTTGGCGCCAACGCCTGCGTCGATCGCGGCACGATCCGCGCCACCCGGATCGGATCCGGCACCAAGATCGACAACCTGTGCATGGTCGGCCACAACGTGGTGATCGGGCGCGACTGCCTGTTTGCCTCGCAGACCGGCATCGCCGGTTCGGCGAGCATCGGCGACCGGGTGGTTCTGGGCGGGCAGGTCGGGGTCAGCGACAACATCTTCATCGGCGATGACGTGATCGCCGGCGGCGGCACCAAGATCTTCACCAATGCGCCGGCCGGGCGGGTGCTGCTCGGCTCGCCGGCGCTGAAGATAGAGACGCATCTGGAAGCGTGGAAGCACATCCGCCGGCTTGGCCGGCTTTTCGCGCAAGTGGCCGAACTTCGCGCAGCTGTTACAGAACTCGGTCAATCGGGGGGCAAGGGGGATGGCCATGACAAGCAGCATCGCTGAGAGGGTGATCGCGATCATCGCCGCGCAGGCGGTCCTTGATCCCGGCGAGGTGGGCGAGGCGATGAGCCTTGCCGATCTTGGCATCGACAGCCTCGGCCTGGTCGAATCGATCTTCGCCATCGAGGAGGAATTCGACATCTCGGTTCCCTTCAACGCCAACGAGCCCGGCAACAGCGATTTCGACATCTCCTCGGTCGCGGCGATCATCGCCGCGGTCGAGGGGCTGGTGGCCGAAGCCGGCCGATGAGCGGGCTGCGAAGGGTCGCGATCACCGGGGCCGGCACCGTCAACGCGCTTGGCCATGATGTCGCCACCACGCTGGAGGGTTTCCGCGAGGGCCGCTCGGGCATCGGCGAATTGCAGATCCGCGATGTCGAGCGGCTGGCGATCAGGATCGGCGCGGCGGTGCAGGACTGGCGCCCCGAGGCGCATTTCAACCGCCAGGAAATCGCCCTTTGCGACCGCTTCACCCAGTTCACCCTGGTCGCCGCCCGGCAGGCGGTGGCGCAGTCGGGGCTGGTGTTCAGCGAGGCGCTGTCGCTGCGCTCGGGGGTGGTGCTGGGCACCGCCGGCGGCGGCGTCAACACCTGGGACGAGAATTACCGCGCGGTCTATGAGGAGGGCCGCAACCGGGTCCATCCCTTCGTCGTGCCGAAGCTGATGAACAATGCCGCGGCCAGCCATGTCAGCATGGCCTGGAACCTGCGCGGCCCGTCCTTCACGGTGGCCACCGCCTGCGCCTCGTCGAACCATGCGATGGGGCTGGCGTTCC
This sequence comes from Alphaproteobacteria bacterium HGW-Alphaproteobacteria-6, assembly GCA_002841115.1. Classification (GTDB taxonomy): domain Bacteria; phylum Pseudomonadota; class Alphaproteobacteria; order Rhodobacterales; family Rhodobacteraceae; genus Albidovulum. The sequence goes on from PHEC01000206.1 coordinate 3,429, forward strand.
AGATGATCCGCGCCGGGGCGGCGACGGTGATGCTGGCCGGCGGCTCGGAAGCGATGCTGTGTTTCGGCGGGATCAAGGCCTGGGAAGGGCTGCGGGTGATGTCGAAGGACGGCTGCCGGCCGTTCTCGGCGGGTCGCAATGGCATGGTGCAGGGCGAGGGTGCGGCGATCTTCGTCTTCGAGGAGTTGGAGCACGCCAAGAAGCGCGGCGCCTGTATCCTTGCCGAGGTGCTGGGATTTGCGATGACCTCGGACGCGGCCGATATCGTCATGCCCTCGAAACAGGGGGCATCGCGGGCGATCGAGGGGGCGCTGCGCGACGCGCGCGTGAACCGCGACGAGGTGGGCTATATCAACGCGCACGGCACCGGCACGGCGGCCAATGACAAGACCGAATGCGCGGCGGTGGCCGATGTCTTCGGACATCATGCCGACAAGCTGATGATCACCTCCACCAAGTCGATGCACGCGCACCTTATCGGCGCGACCGGGGCGGTGGAGCTTTTGGCCTGCATCATGGCGCTGCGCGACGGGATCATTGCGCCCACCAT
>PHEC01000042.1 GCA_002841115.1 Alphaproteobacteria bacterium HGW-Alphaproteobacteria-6
CCGACGACCTGCCGATCTACACCGTCGATCATTCCTGCGTCACGCCTTGCACCCACAATCCCCTGGGGGTGAAGGGCTGCGGCGAGGCCGGCGCCATCGGCAGCCCGCCGGCGGTGGTCAACGCGGTGATCGACGCGCTCAACCGCGGCGGCCACAAGGTCGCGCATATCGACATGCCGCTCAGCCCGTCGCGGGTCTGGGCAGCGATGCAGGGCTGAGGAGCAGGGACATGTATGCATTCGAGTTCGTGAAACCGAAAAGCCTTGCCGAGGCGGTGACGGCGCTCGGCCGTGACGAGGCGCAGGCGCTGGGCGGCGGGCAGACCCTGATTCCGACGCTGAAAAGCCGGCTGGCCTCGCCCGCCGTGCTGGTCAGCCTGTCGGGCATTGCCGAGATGCAGGGCATCTGCACCGGCGATGACGGGGCGCTGTGCATCGGCGGCGCCACCACCCATGCGGCGGTGGCGGCCGAGGCAGGGGCGAAATACCCCGCCCTGGCCGCGCTGGCCGGCGGCATCGGCGATCCGGCGGTGCGCAATCGCGGCACCATCGGCGGCAGCCTGGCCAACAACGACCCCTCGGCCTGCTATCCGGCCGGCGCGCTGGGATCGGGCGCGACCATCGTCACCAATACCCGGCGGATCGCGGCCGATGATTTCTTCGAGGGCATGTTCACCACAGCGCTCAACCCCGGCGAGATCATCACCGAGGTGCGGTTCCCGGTGCCCGAGCGGGCGAATTACCAGAAATTCCTCCAGCCGGCCTCGCGCTTTGCCCTGACCGGGGTATTCGTCGCGAAATACAAGGGCGGCGTGCGGGTGGCGGTGACCGGGGCCTCGGAAAACGGCGTCTTCCGCTGGTCCGAGGCCGAGGCCGCGCTGGCGAAATCCTTCACCGCCGAGGCGGTCAAGGGCCTGTCGGCCAGTGCCGAGGGCATGATCGGCGACATCCACGGCAGCCCCGAATACCGCGCCCATCTGGTCAAGGTGCTGACCGCGCGGGCGGTGACGGCGGCCGGCTGAGCCGACCAGACCGGCGAACAGGATCGGGCGCGGGCCTTGGGGGGCCGCGCCCGTTTTCCTGTCAAAGGGCGGCGAAAAGCCGGCCGAGACGCGCCGCCTCGGCCTCGGTCCCGTAGGGCGCGTTGGTGATGAACAGCCCCGATCCGGCCATGCCGTGGCCGGGCCGGGCCGGGGGAAAGCGGACCTCGTGGCGCAGCACGCCGGGCAGATCCAGCGCTTCGAGCGCCGCCAGCATCGGCCGGTGGCGGCGGTCGGCAAGGATCGGATACCAGAGCGCGATGATCCCGACGTTCCACTTGCGCGCAACCTGCGCGATCAGCCGGGGCAGGGCCTCGTAATCGGCCTTCACCTCGTAGGACGGATCGATCAGCATCAGCCCGCGGCGCGGATCGGGCGGGGTCAGCGCCAGCGCCAGCGCGGCCGCGTCGATCTGCCGGCAATGCGCGTCATAGGGCAGCATCGCATCGCAAAGGGCGGCGAATTCCTGCGGGTGCAACTCGCCCAGATGGATCCGGTCGCCGGGGCGCAGCAGATGTGCTGCAACCAGCGGCGAGCCGGGATAGGCCTGCGGGCCGTGGCGCCGCCGCACCTCGGCCAGCACCCGCGCATAGGGGTGGTCTGGGGCGAACCAGCCGCGCCGCCCGGCGGCCATGATCCCCTGCGCCGCCTCGCCGGTCTTCAGCGCCTCGGCCGCGTCGAGCGCATAAAGCCCGCGCCCGGCATGGGTTTCCAGATAGCTGAGCGGTTTGTCCTTGGCGGTCAGATAGGCGAGCATCACCGCCAGAAGCGCGTGCTTGTGGACATCGGCCAGGTTGCCGGCGTGATAGCCATGCTGATAGGACAGCATCGGGCCTATTTCGGCCCGATCATCATCACCATCTGCCGGCCTTCCAGCCGCGGCATGTTCTCGACCTTGCCGATCTCGGCGACATCGTCGGCGACCCGGTTCAGCAGATCGAGGCCAAGCTGCTGGTGCGCCATCTCGCGGCCGCGAAAGCGCAGCGTCACCTTGACCTTGTCGCCACCCTCGAGAAACTTGACCACGGATCGCATCTTGACCTCGTAGTCATGGATGTCGGTGCCGGGGCGGAACTTGATTTCCTTGATCTCGATGATGTGCTGCTTCTTGCGCGCCTCGGCCTCGCGCTTCTGGTTCTCGTATTTGAACTTGCCGAAATCCATGATCTTGCAGACCGGCGGTTCCGCATTGGGCGAGATCTCGACCAGGTCGAGCCCGGCCTCTTCGGCCAGGGCCATTGCCCGGGCGGGGGTCACCACGCCGACGTTTTCCCCCTCTGCGCCGATCAGGCGAATTTCGGGGGCGCGGATGCGATCGTTGACGCGAGGGCCGGTGTCCCGTTGCGGCGGGGCGTTGTGCGGTCTGCGAGCTATGGTGGCACTCCTTCTCATGGTTGCCGGGTTTCGTGGCGCGCAAGGTAGTCGCGCCGAATGGCTGATTCAAGCCGGATTCCGTGCGCCCCTTGCGGCGACGCTTTTCAAGCGGCCGCGAACCTGTCATGGGCTATGCTGATCGGTGCACGATTGTGTGAACGAAAAGGACCAAGCGATGAACAAGAATACGATGATCGGGCTGGTGATCCTCGTCCTCGCCGGTGGGGGTTACTGGTATTACAGCGCCAACCAGCGCGCCGCCGAAGAGGCGGCGGCGGTGCAGAGGGCCGCCGATGATGCCGCCGCCTCCGCCGCCAAAGCGGCCGAGGAGGCCGCCGCCAAGGCCGCAGCCGATGCCAAGGCCGCCGAGGAGGCTGCCGCCAAGGCCGCCGCCGATGCCGCCGCCGCCGTTCAGGATGCCGGAACCGCCGCCGTCGATGCCGTCACCGACCTGTTCGATCCGGCGAATTTCGACCAGGCTTCGGTCAATGCCGCGATCGACGGATCGAGCCTTGATGACGCGGCCAAGGGCACGCTGAAAGCCGCGCTGGAAGTGGCCAAGAACAGCCCGGAGCTTCTGGCCACCACCCTGGCCGAGATCAAGGCCGCGCTCGGGCTTTGAAGGGTGCGCGGGCCGGCCTTCGGGCCGGCCCACAGCGGACGGCGGGCTCAGACCCCGTCGCCGACGAAGGCCTTTTCCACGACATATTCGAGCGGCTCGGAATTGGCGCCCTCGCGCAGGCCGAAGCCTTCCAGCACCGCCTTGACGTCGATGTTGAAGGCGAGCGAGCCGCAGACCATGGCGCGGTCGGTCGCCGGATCCATCGGCGCCAGGCCGAGATCGGCAAAGACCTTGCCCGAGGCCAGATTGTCGGTGATCCGGCCCATCTGGTGAAACTCTTCCCGCGTCGTCGTGGGATAGTATTTCAGCTTGTCGCCGACGAATTCGCCGATCAGCGGATCATCCTTCAGGCTTTCGACAAGCTGCCGCCCGTATTCCAGCTCGGCCACCGTGCGGCAGGTGTGCATCATGATGACGGTCTCATATTTCTCATAGGTCTCTGGGTCGCGCATCAGCGAGGCGAAGGGCGCGATGCCGGTGCCGGTTGCCAGGAACCACAGCCGCTTGCCGGGCAGAAGCGCGTCAAGCACCAGCGTGCCGACCGGCTTGGGGCGCAGGATGATCTGGTCGCCGGGCCGGATATGCTGAAGCCGCGAGGTCAGCGGGCCGTCCGGCACCTTGATCGAGTAGAACTCCAGCTCTTCGTCCCAGGACGGCGAGGCGATCGAATAGGCGCGCAGCAAGGGTTTGCCGCGATCATCGAGAAGCCCGATCATCACGAACTCGCCCGAGCGGAAGCGCAAGGATTGCGGCCGCGTCACGCGGAAGGAGAACAGGCTGTCGGTCCAGTGACGGACCGTGGTGACCTGCTGCGCGTCGGGCAGGGTGCGGACGGGTCTGGCGGTTGCATCGTTCACGGTGTTCAGATCATTCATCTCGGCCCGGGCGCAAGGCTGCCCGCCCCCCTTCTATTCAGGTTTTGGAATGGGGAAAACCCCGGCGTCACGCTTTCAGCCGCGACCGATAGTCATGCGCGCGCCAATTGGCGCGCGCCAGCCACTGGTCCTCGGGCTGGCGCGCGGCCAGATCGTCGGAAATCTCGACCTCGTCAAAGCCCGACCGGCGCGCCATCGCATATTGATCGGCGATGACATGGCCGACCGCCCTGAGCCGGCCGCGGTAGCCCCGCGCCCGCAGGTGGCGCGCCAGGGTAAAGCCGCGCCCGTCCGAAAAGGCCGGGAAGCGGACGGCGATCAGCGCGACACCGTCGAAGGCTGCGGGCAGCGCGTCAAGCCCGCTGTCCGGGGCGATCACGATCGTCGCCCCGCCCTCATGATCTTCGGCGTGAAAGCCGTCGTCGCGCACGATGACACTCATGCGACCTCCCTCCGGTCGTCCTGCGGGCTTGGGCCGCGCACCATCCGGCCATTCACGAAGTGAATGCCGCATTCGTCCTTTTCGCTTCCCCGCCAACGGCCTGCACGCGGGTCTTCACCCGGTTTCACGGCGCTGGTGCAGGGCGCGCAGCCGATCGACGGATAGCCATTGGCGACCAGCGGATGGCGCGGCAGGCGGTTGTTGACGATGTAGTCGGCGATGTCCTCGCGGCCCCAGTGGGCAAGCGGGTTGACCTTGATGCGCTTGCAGTCCTCGGCCTCGAAGAACTCGAGACCGGCGCGGCTGCCAGCCTGATAGCGCTTGCGCCCGGTGATCCAGCCGTCAAAGCCTTTCAGCGCGCGCTCCAGCGGCACCACCTTCCTGAGGTGGCAGCAGGCATCGGTGTCGGTCCGGTGCAGCCCGCCGTCGGGATCGCCCAGTGCGGTGTCGCGGCGGTCGGCGCGGATCATCCTGAGGTCGGTCAGGTTGAGCGTGGCGGCAAGCTCGCGCTGATAGGCCAGCGTCTCGGCAAAGAGCATCTCGGTATCAATGAAGATCACCGGCGTGCCGGGTGCGATCACCGAGACGAGGTGCAACAGCACCACCGATTCCGCGCCGAAGGACGAGACCAGCGCCAGATGGCCGACCTCGGGGTCGTTCAGCGCGCGTTCCAGCACCGCCGTCGCCGAATGATGCCGGTAGCGCCCGTTCAGCGCGGCGACCCGGGCATCGAGCGCGGGGAAGGGCGCCTCAAGCGGCATCGCGGGCCGCCTCGGCGGGGTAGAGCGCGGCCTTGAACGGGCCGGCGCCAAGCCGGCGATAGGCATCGAGGAAGCTTTCCTCGCGGCCGGACCTGAGGCCAAGGTAGGCGCGCAGCAGGCGCTCGATCGCCGGCACGATCTCGTCATAGGCAAAGCCCGGGCCGGCACGCTCGCCGACCGTCATGGTCTCGGTATGGTCGCCGCCAAGGGTGATCTGATAGTTCTCGACCCCGGCGCGGTCGAGGCCGAGAATGCCGATATGGCCGACATGGTGATGGCCGCAGGCGTTGATGCAGCCCGAGATCTTGATCTTCAGCGCGCCGATCTCCGCTTCCAGCCCGAGGTCGCGGAAATGGGTCGCGATTTCCTGCGCGACCGGGATCGAGCGGGCGGTGGCCAGCGCGCAATAATCCATGCCCGGGCAGGCGATGATGTCCGAGACCAGGCCGATATTGGCGGTGGCGAGGCCTTCTGTCTTCAGCGCCGCGTGCAGCGCCGACAGGTCGGCCTTGCGGACATGCGGCAGGACCACGTTCTGCTCGTGGCTGATCCGGAGTTCGCCGTGGCTGTAGGTCTCGGCCAGATCGGCCAGAAGCCGCATCTGCGCCGCCGTCGCGTCGCCCGGCGTCTGCCCGTGCGCCTTGAGCGAGACGGTGACGATCGCATGGCCGGGCGCGCGGTGCGCGGCAAGGTTGGTATCGCTCCAGGCGCGGAACACCGGATCTGCCTTGCGGGCGGCGAGATAGCTGTCCTCGGGCGCGTCGCGAAAGGTCGGCGGGGCAAAGAAAGGTTCGATTCTGGCAAGGCCGCGCCGGGTGGCACCGCTGTATTCGCGGCGGAAATGGTCGAACTCTGCCTCGACAGCATCGCGGAAGGCTTCCATGCCGTTCTCGAAGACGGTGATCTTGACCCGCGCCTTGTACTTGTTGTCGCGCCGGCCCATCCGGTTGTAGGTGGCCAGGATCGCCTCGAGATAGGCCAGGAGGTCATCCTTTGCCAGGAACGGCCGGATCACCTGGCCGACCATCGGCGTGCGGCCAAGCCCGCCGCCGACCGTCACCTCGTAGCCGGTCTGCCGGTCGCCGCCGCGCAGGATGCGCAGGCCGATGTCATGCGACCGGGTCACCGCGCGGTCATGTGCCGATCCGGTCACGCCGATCTTGAACTTGCGCGGCAGGAACTGGAACTCGGGGTGGTCGGTCGACCATTGCCGGATCAGTTCGGCGGTCGGGCGCGGATCCTCGACCTCGTCGGCGGCGGCGCCGGCGAAATGGTCGGCGGTGACGTTGCGGATGGTGTTGCCGCTGGTCTGGACCGCATGCATCCCGACATCGGCCAGCGCGTCGATCATGTCGGGCACATCAGAGAGCTTCGGCCAGTTGAACTGGATGTTCTGGCGCGTGGTGAAATGGCCGTATCCCTTGTCCCAGCGCTCGGCGATCATCGCAAGCTGGCGCAGTTTCGTCGGATCGAGGGTGCCGTAGGGGATGGCGATGCGCAGCATGTAGGCGTGGAGCTGCAGGTAAAGCCCGTTCATCAGCCTGAGCGGGCGAAACTCGTCCTCGCTCAGCGATCCGTCGAGCCGGCGCGCGACCTGGGCGCGGAACTCGGCCGCGCGGTTGCGCACGAAGGCGGTGTCGAAATCCGAATAGTCATACATTGCCCGTCTCCCGGATGCCCGCCGCCTGCTTGCCGTGCGGATAGTTCGAGGGGCCGCGCGCGCGGAAGGCATCGCGGAAATGCACCGGCTCGGGGCCGTTCGGGCCGGGCCGGGCCTCGGCGAGGCAGGCGCCGACCACCAGGGCCTGCTGCGCCTCGGCATGGATCAGGCGGATCTGGCCATGCGCCTCGTCCTCGATCAGTTCGGCCTCGGCATGGTGGCGCGACCAGCGGTCGTCGGCGGTCAGATAGACCACATCGCCCTCGACAAGGGCGTTGGCGGTGACGATCTTGGGGGTGAAGCGGCGGCTCATGGCGGGGGTGTTCCTCGGCGGTGGCGGTCGGGTCCGGGGCGGATCGAGGGCGGTCGAATTCGCTTCCAATATAGGAAATTTTCCCGTAATCACGCCATATGTGCCACTGAATAAGGACAGGTGTCTGACCTGTTGGCGCATGGAAAGACAATATTCCTTTCTGGGGGAGAAATGCGAATGTCGATCCGGCTGGACGAGATGGATCGGAAAATCCTCGCCGAGCTGCAAGAGGATGCCGGGCAGTCGCTGGACGAGATCGCACGCCGGGTCGGCTCGTCGAAGACCCCGGTCTGGAACCGGATCCGCAAGCTGCGCGAGGCCGGGGTGATCGGTCGCCAGACCGTGCTGCTGGACGCCGAGGCGCTGGGGCTCGAGGCCTGTTTCTTCGTGCTGATCCGCACCGCCGAACACGAGGCCGGCTGGCAGAAGACCTTTCTGAAGGCGCTGCGCGCGCGGCCCGAGGTGATGGAGGCGCATCGGCTGGCCGGCGACATCGACTATATCCTGAAGGTCCGGGTGAAGAATGCGCGGGCCTATGACAGCTTCTATCAGGCGCTGATCGCCGAGGTGCGGATCCACAACGTGACCGCACTTCTGAGCATGGAAGAGATCAAGTCGACGACGCTTTTGCCGCTTTGACGCCGGGGCCGGGGCAGAGCCCCTCCGGATGCTTCCGCGCGATGTCCGGCCTTGTCAGCCCTTGCGCTTCCAGGCCTTCATCGTGGCCAGCGTGTGATCGAACGACCTCACCCCGGCATCCGAGCCAAGGCCGGAGGCCACCAGCCCCGCAACCCCTTGCGCGAACAGCACCGAATCCTCGGGGTTCATGCGGTGGTGCAGCGCAGTGATGAAGCCCGAATCGAAGCCGTCGCCGCAACCGGTGGTATCAACGACCTTGATATCATAGGCCGGCACATGGATCCGCGTGCCATCGGCCGAGGCGTAATAGGCGCCGTCGCCGCCCAGGGTGAAGACGCAGGTCCGCGCACCCTTGTCGAGATAGAAGCTGGCGCAATCCTCGACCGCGGTCTGGCGCGACATGTCGCGGGCTTCCTCGATCGAGGGCATGAAATAGTCGATATGCGGCAAGAGCGGCAGCACCAGATCGGCGGTCTCATGACTTGCGGCGATCAGATCGAAGGTCACGGTGCAGCCGCGCCTTTTGGCCTCTTTCAGCAAGACCAGTGAGCGCTCGCCGTCCAGCCGCCTCAACAGGCCGGTGCCGCCGAGGTGAACGATGGGCGCATCGAAAACCTGATCATACATCGCTTCGGGCAGGTCGAAATGGTCGGAGGCACCGCGCACATGCAGGGCAGGGCGGTCGCCGTTCGGGCGCACGTTGAGGATGGTGGCCGAGGTCGGCACATTGCTCAGCCGCTGCATGGCCGAGGTGTCGATGTCGAAGCGGCCCATCGTGTCGATGACGAAATCGCCCTTCTCGTCATCGCCGACGGCGCCGACGGCCAGGCTTTTCAGGCCGAGCTTGGCGGTGTTGACCACGACGCCACCTGCGGTCCCCGCCACGGTCAGGCGGATTTCGTCGATGAATTCGACATTGCCGCGTTCCGGGATATGGGTGACCGGGCGGCCAAGGATGTCGAGAATGTAAAGCCCGATCACCGAAACGTCGTAGCGCATTCTTCTCTCCCTGGTTCGGGCGCGGCCGGGTTCAGCCCGCGACGCGGACCCCGTCGACATACAACATCACCCGGGCGTGCGGGACCATGAGGTTCACCGTGCCGCCGAGGTCCGCCGGCGGCGCGCCGACGGTATTGACCTTGACCGTGGCCCCGCCGACGCGAACGGTGGTCAGATAGCGCCCGGCAATGCCGACCGCCTGATCGACAAGCGTGCCCGGCACACTTCCCGTCACGGCCTGCCCGCTCATCGTGACCCGCTCGGGGCGGATGCCAATGGTGATTTCGCCCTTTGGCAGGTGCGCCGGGGCCGCAATCGGGCCGGCCAGAATGGCGGCATGAATACCGTCCGGTTGCAACGTTGCCGGGATGAAATTCATCCCCGGATTGCCCATGAACCAGCCGCCGAACGCGGTGGACGGCTCGGAATAGAGCACATGCGGCGCATCGTATTGCAGGATCTTGCCCGCCTTCATCAGCGCGATCTTGTCGGCCAGCGTCATCGCTTCGGTCTGGTCATGCGTCACATAGACGATGGTCTGCCGCAGCCGTCGCGTCACCCGCTTGAAAGCGTGGATGAGTTGCAGCTTGGCCGCCACACCCATGTTGGTGGTCGGCTCGTCGAAGAGCACGATTTCCGACTGGCGCGCCACGGCGCGGCCGATCGCCACCTTCTGGCGACTGCCGATGTCGAGATCCTCGATGAAGGCGCGCGCCATCGGCCGCATGTCCAGAACGTCAAGCACCTCGTCAACGCGGCGCTGGCGTTCGGACTGGTCAAGCGCGCGGTCGTATTTCATCGGCAGGGCCAGGTTTTCGGCCACCGACAGCGTGGGATACATGACCGGATACTGAAAGACCATGCCGACATTGCGCTTGCGCGGCGGCAGGTCGGTCACGTCCTTGCCGCCGAAAAGCACGCGCCCGCTGGTGGGCTGCTCCAGCCCTGCCAGTATCCGCATCAAGGTGGTCTTGCCGCAGCCCGACGGACCCAGAAGGCAGGCGACCTCGCCGTCGGAAAAGGTCATGTCGATGTTGTCCACCGCCGCAAGATCGCCGAAACGCTTGGTGACATGGTCGATGACGATCTCAGCCATGGGTGCCGGCCTTCCGCAAGGCGATGCTGCTGATCCGTGCCCCGGACGTCGCATCGAAAAGACAGACCTCGGCCGGGTCGACCGTCACGCCGACCATGGCGTCGATTTCGGGCGGGGCGGTGTCGAGCAACGGCATCGCGGCGGTCAGTGCCTGACCCTGCATGTCAAGATAGACCACCGCCTCGCCACCAAGGTTTTCCACCAGCGTCACCCGCGCATCCGCGCCGTCGCCGAGCCGAAGATGCTCGGGGCGCAGGCCGACCACGACCTCGCCCGCGCCGTCCGCGGCAAACCGCAAGGGACCGGCCGTCAACTGACCCGCGGCAAGCCGGCCGGGCACAAGGTTGGCGCGCGGAAAGCCGATCAGTTCCAGCGCGCGGGCCGTGGCGGGCAGGTGATAGACCTCCGAAGGCGGTGCGGCCTGCACGATCCGGCCGCGGTCGAGCACGGCCAGGTGTTGCGCCATCGAAAGGGCTTCCAGCGAGTCGGCCGTGGCATAGAGAAAGGTCGCCTTCAACTCGTGGCGCAGGCCCTTCAACTCGTCCATCAGCCGCTCGCGCAGCTTGTAGTCAAGGCCGACCAGCGGATCGTCGAGCACGAAGATCTCGGCGTCCTTCAGAAGGCCGCGCGCGACGGCGACGCGCTGTTTTTCGCCGCCCGACAGCTGGTCGGGGGTCTTCTTCAGGAGATGGGTGATCGACAGGATCCCGGCGGTGCGATCGACGCGCCGGGCGATCTCGTCCCTGGCAAAGCGCGCCAGCGTCAGCGGATAGGCCATGTTCTGCGCTACCGTCAGATGCGGATAAAGCGCAAAGCTTTGCGGCACATAACCAACCGGGCGCCGGGCGGGCGGATCATTGGCGATGTCGCGGCCGCCCAGCAGAATCTGGCCGCTATCGGGATGTTCCAGCCCGACGAGCAGACGAAACAGCACCGATTTGCCGGCTTTCGGTTCACCGCAGACGACCGTGAAGGAACCGGCCTCGACCGTCAGGTCCAAGGCATCGATCGCCCGGGTCCTGCCGTAGGATTTGGAGATATTCCTGAACTCAAGCGGCATGTTTCACTGTCCCAGGGTCGAGAAGGTGGGAACCAGCAAGATGCCCAGTGTGAAAATCCCGGCCATCACGGCCAGGATGACGGCGATGAACCTTGCGCTGGCCCGAAAGTCGGCGTCCTTGCGCAGGTTGCCGACCGCGATCTGAAGGAAGGTCGAAACCACCAGGGCCGACAACCCGACGCGGTAGCCGTTCACCGAATAGGTCTGCGCGATCAGCGCGATACCGATGCACATGGTCACGATCAGCGTGGTTTCCAGCCGCTCGGCGAAGCTTCGGGGTTGCTTCATCATCACACCTCGCCGCGCACGGTGCCGAAGGTCATGCCGACCAGGAGGTATTTCTGGAACGCGAAGATGAACGCGATCGGCACCACCATGTAGATCGAGGTCATCGCCGATATGAAGGTCCAGTTCAGCCCGCCTTCCGAATAGGTGCCCACCATCAGCGCATAGGGGATGTTCTGGGTCTTCACGCCGCCGATCAGGAAGTTGAACAGGTATTCGTTCCACACGAAGATCAGGTTGAAGATGAACGCGGCGATCAGGCCGGGGCGCACCTGCGGCAGCACCACCTTGAAGATGACGTGGAACCACGACCCGCCGTTGACCAGGCCGGTTTCATCATAGCGGGTGGAAACCCCGTCAAGAAAGCCCTTGAGGATCCAGACCGAGAACGGGATCGAGAACATCGCATAGAACAGCAGAAGCGCCAGATGGTTGTCCTTCCAGCCGAAGGCCGCATACATCAGATAGACCGGCAGGATCACCGCCGGCCCCGGCAACATGCGGATCGACAGCAAGAGGAACATCAGGAAATCGGTGCCCCTGGGTTTCAGCCGCGAAAAGCAGAATGCCGCGAGAAAGGACACCAGGACCGCCACGATCACCGCACCCAGCGACAGAAAGACCGAGTTGAATATCTGGCCGAAAATCTCGCTTTTGGCGAAGAGAGCGCGGTAATTGTCCAGCGACGGCGCAAAGAACAGCTTGGGCGGCGTCGCCAGAATGTCACTCCGCGTCTTGAACGACGACAGCACGATCCAGCCGATCGGGGCAAAGAAGAACAGCGAGATCAGCCACAGGGCGGCATAGTAGAGCGGTTCGCGCAGGCGGCTCATCCTTCGGTTTCCTTCCGTCGGCGCAGGTTCAGCACATAGATGAACACCGATGTCATGGCGATCGAGATCAGCAGCAAGAGCACCGCATAGGCCGATGACCAGCCCATGTTGAAGCTCTCGAACGACTGTTTGTTGAGCTCCAAAGCCACAAGTCGGGTGTTCTGCCCCGGCCCGCCCTTGGTCATCGGGATGATCAGATCCAGCGTCTTGAAACTGTCGATGGTGCGCAAGAGGATGCCCAGCATCATGATGAACTTGCCGTGGTGCCAGATCACCAGCGTCAGGCGGCGCAGGAAGGGCACGCGGTCAATCTCGGCGGCCTCGAGTTCCGCCTTTGGCACCGAACCGAGTGCGGCCAGCGTCATCAGCGTCATGAACGGTGTCCACATCCAGCAATCCACCGCCAGAACCGCCCAGAAAGCCAGTTTCGGATTGCCGAGGAAATCGATCGGGCCGGTTTCGACGACCGCGCGGATGAGGTAGTTCAGAACCCCGAAAGTCGGGTCATAGATGAAGCGGAAGAAGGTGCCCGTCGCCACCGGGGTCAGCACCATCGGCGCGAACAGAAGCGTCAGCGCGACCCGCCGGCCCGGCATGTTCCTGGACCCCCAGAACAGAAAGCCCAAGGCTGCACCCAGCAAGGTCTGGAACGCCACACCGCTGATCACGAAGGTGAAGGTGCGCGACAGGTCGAACCAGATCGCATTCTTGGCGTTGAAGATCCCCACGAAGTTCTTGAACCCGATGAACTCGGGCGGCACGCCGCCGGTCAGCGAATATTTGTAGAACGACAGGCCCAGCAGCCACAGCGTCGGAATGGTGTTGAACACGATGAAGAACATCATCACCGGGGCGAGAAGCACCAATACCCGCGCCCGCGGGTTATCCATCAGCCGACGACGGCCGGGGGTCTGCGTTGCCAATGACATATCGTCGCCCTGATCGGAAAACTGAGACAGGAAAGGATGCGGCGGACGGTGCCGCCGCATCCCACACCTTGCAAGGCAATCTTACAGCGAGATGCCTGCGCAAATGCCGCTCGGCTCGGTCTTCGCGACACCCTCGTCGAACAGGATCTGCTGCTGGGCACAAGCGATGTAGTTCATCACCGCCTGCGGATCGGTCGCCTGGTCGGTGACGAAGGCCGAGTAGCCCTCCTGCTGGACCGCCAGCATCTCCGAATACTTCGGATCATGCCAGAAGTCCTGCGACCGGCCATCCTCAAGCATGTACTTGAAGGTGCGGTTCCACGGGTTGATGTCATCGAAATCATCACGCGACAGCGTGGCCTTGTCGCAGGGGTTGCCGCCGCGCCTGGCGAATTCCAGCGTGGTTTCCGGAAGATACCACCAGTTCATGAAATCGATGGCAACCCGCATGTGGGCTTCGTCATTGAAGGCGTTGATCACCCAGGGCTGGCCACCCATCGACATGATGCGCTTGGCATCGGCACCCGTGCCATGCTTCGGCGGCGGAACGACAAGGACCTTGCCCTTCAGTTCCTCCGAGATCATCGCCGTGCCGACGGCGGCCCACTGGATCTGCGAGAAGACCTTGCCCTGCACGAACACGTCGATGCCTTCGCCGATGCCGAAGTTGGTGGCGCCCGGCGGCTGATACTTCAGCCAGCGCTTGAACTCGACCAGCGAGGCGGCGTTTTCCGGCGTGTTCAGGATGCCTTCGATCTGGCCGGTGGCCGGATCCCAGATGCTGCCGCCACGGCTCCACAGGAAGTTGTTGAAGGCGCAGGTCGCGAAGTCATAGACACGGCTGTACTGCTGAGAGAAGCCCCACAGGCCGGCATCCGGGCGGGTGAAGAATTCGGCGATCTTCTCGAATTCCTCCATGTTCATCTCGGCGAAGTCTTCCCAGGTCTGCGCCAGCCTGGTGCCATACCTGGCCTCGAAGGCGGCCTGCTCCTCGGGGTCTTCCAGCATGTCCTTGCGCACGAACAGCGCCTCGACGTCGCCTTCCTGCGGCAGACCCCAGATCTGGTCGGAACCGTCGGGATAGGTCATGTAGGTGTCGACGACGGCCTTGGAATACCAGTCCAGCTGCAGTCCCGGGTTGTTCTTGATCACGTCGTTGAGGTTCAGGATCCAGCCCGGCTGTGCAAGCGCACCCAGCCACTGGCTGTCCGAGATGATGATGTTGAATTCCTGGCTCTTGGTCGCCAGCGAGGTCGCGGCCTTCTGGAACAGGTCGGAGAAGGGCGCTTCCTGGAAGGCGAAGGTTACGTCGTAGCCATATTTTGCCTTCACATATTCGGCAAACAGCGGCGACATGGCGACGCCCAGCGAGGACGGCCCCCAGCCCGCGATCCCGAGGATCGTCATGTCGATCTTCTGGCCCTTGAGCGGATGGTCTTCAGCCAGAAGGCGGGTCGGCATCGAGCCGACGATGGCGGCGGTGCCCAGTGCAATCCCGCTCCTGAGCGCGGACCGGCGCGAAACCTGCGGTGAAGTCGAAGTTCTTTTCATGCGTATTCCTCCCGTTATTCTGGCACTCGCGGCAAGCGGCCGATCCTCCTGCGTCCGACCAGTGGCATTCGACGACTGCCCCGGCCCGCGACTCCGGAAAGGCGGCGTCAGGGAAGTGTTGCACAATCGATGCTTCGGACATTAGTCAAAGGCTTTGAAACTTTGTCAACAACCAACTAGGGTCGCGCTCGATCGGCTTCGATGCCGGCATCGGATCTGTCCTCGACCGCGGCCCGCAAACCGGGACGAGGCAGGGCGCGGCGGTCTTTCCGATGCGATCGCCAGGCCGATGCCCGGGCGCGGTGCCGACTTGTCGGCGATGTCACGTTCGTTAGGGAAAACAATGGCTAAGACGAAAAAGATCATCAATTCCGGCGCCGCCGTCGTTGACGAAATGGTGGAGGGCATCTGCCTTGCCCACTCCGACCTTGTCATGGCGCTGCCGGACTCGCCGCGCTCTCTTGTCGCGCGCCACGGGCCGCGACCGGGCAAGGTGGGAATGGTGATTGGCGGCGGCTCGGGGCACGAACCATCGTTCCTGGGTTTTGTCGGCAAGGGGCTGGCCGATGCCGCCGCCGTCGGCAATGTCTTCGCCTCGCCGCCGCCGGATCCGATCCTCGCCTGTGCGCGAGCGGCGAGCAAGGGCGCGGGCGTGGTCTTCCTGTATGGCAACTATGCCGGCGACGTGATGAACTTCGACATGGCGGCGGAAATGGCGGCGATGGAGGATATCGAGGTCCGCACCATCGTCACCACCGACGACGTGGCCTCGGCCCCGCCGGACCAGAAACACAAGCGTCGCGGGGTGGCGGGCAACTTCTTCGTCTTCAAGGCGGCCGGCGCCGCCTGCGACAAGATGTTGCCGATCGACGAGGTCGAGCGGATCGCGAACCTGGCCAACAGCCGGACCTATACCGTCGGCGTCGGCCTGTCGGCCTGTTCATTGCCGCAGACGCGCGTGCCGAACTTCCAGCTTGGCGAGGACGAGATGGAGATCGGTCTTGGTATCCACGGCGAGCCGGGGGTCGAGCGTGGGCCGCTGCGCACGGCCGATGCCATCGTCGACGACATGATCGATCGCATCTTCGCCGAGATGAAGCCGGCACGCGGCGACAGGGTGGCCCTGCTTGTCAACTCGCTGGGCGGCACACCACTGATGGAGCTTTATGTCATGAACCGCCGGGTGCGTCAGCGTCTGGCCGAGGCCGGGGTCGAGGTTCACGCCACCTGGGTCGGGCCCTATTGCACCTCGCTTGAGGCGGCGGGGGCGTCGGTCACGCTTTTCCATCTCGACGACGAACTGACCGGGCTTCTGGATCGCCCCGCCGATTGCGCGATGTTCAGGGCATGAGGGAGAGCCCGATGGAATACGGCAGCCAGTCCTTCGTCGCCATGTTCGACGCGATCGCCCGGACCATGGATGAAAACCGCGACCACCTTTGTGCGCTCGACGGTGTGATCGGGGATGCCGATCACGGCATTGCCATGCAGCAGGGGTTCAGTGCGGTGAAGCAGGCGGTGGACGCGCTCGATGTCGCCACGGTCACCCCGACGGATGTGTTCAACACCGCCGCCAGGGTGTTTCTGAACGCGGTGGGCGCCTCGTCGGGGCCGCTTTATGCCACCGCCCTGATGCGCGCCGGGGCAACGCTCAGGGGCAAGACCGCAGCCTCGGGCCATGACCTGGCCGCACTGGTTCCGGCCATGACCAGGGGCATCGCCGATCGCGGCAAGGCGGCGCCGGGCGACAAGACCATGCTCGACACCTGGTCGTCGTCGTCGGCCCGGGTCGAGGCGATGCTTGATGCCGGGGCGGAGCCGGCGGCCATTCTTGCCGCAGCGATCGAGGCGGCAGAGGCGGGGGCGCAATCGACCATCGCGATGGAGGCCAGGATGGGCCGCGCCGCGAGACTGGGCGCGCGCTCTGTCGGCAACATGGATGCCGGAGCGGCCTCGGCGGCGGTTCTGATCAAGGCGATGCTGGGCAGTTTCGTCGCCTGAGGCCGGGGCCGTTGCGGGGCGCTGCCCCGGACCCCGAGGTATTTTCGCCAAGATGAAGGTTCAGCCGGCGATGACGAGGCTTTCGAGCCCGTGGAAGTGGTAAAGATCGGCGTAGCGCGGCGGTCGGGCGAGCCGCAGGCCGGGCCGGCGCGCGAAAAGGATCGGCAGGGCGGTGGCAAGCTCGAGCCGGGCCAGCGGTGCGCCGAGGCAGAAATGCAGTCCCGCGCCGAAGGAGAGATGGGTTTTCGCCGGGCGGCCGGGGTCGAAGCGGGCCGGTTGGTCCCAGGTGCCGGGATCGCGGTTGGCGGCGGCCAGCAGGCAGCCGACGCTATCGCCGCGGCGAAAGCTGTGGCCGGCGATCTCGACATCCTCGTAGGCGTGGCGGGTGAAGAGGTGCAGCGGCGGATCAAAGCGCAGGATCTCCTCGATGGTCGCCGCGACCCGGTCGGGGGCGAGGGCGGCGGCGCCGTGGCCGCGCTCAAGCAGCGCCTTCACCCCGTTGCCGATGGTATGCACGGTGGCCTCGTGCCCGGCGTTGAGCAAAAGGATGCAGGTGGCGATCATCTCGTCGGTCGAGAGCCTCTCGCCGTCGGCCCCGGCGGCGATCAGATGGGTGATGAGGTCATCGGCCGGGGTGGCGCGGCGGGCCTCGACATGGGCAGCAATGAAGGCGGCGAACTGCCTGGCGGCGGCGGCGGCGGCATCCTCGGTGGCGCGGCTGCGGCGCGCCTGATACATGCCGACCATGGCATTGGACCAGGCCAGAAGATCGTCGGCGCGCTCCTCGGGGACGCCGAGCAGGCGGGCGATGATGATCACCGGAAGCTTGCGGGCGAAATGCGCCAGAAGGTCGATTTCGCCGGCCGGGAAGGCGTCGATCAGCTGGTGGCTGAGGCTGGCGATCTCGGGGGCCAGCGCGTTGATGCGGCGCGAGGTGAAGGCGCGCAGCACCAGGGTGCGCAGCCGGGTGTGGCGCGGCGGCTCCAGTTCCAGCATCGAATGATCGTCGATGGCATGGAATGGGGCGAGGTGGTCGGGCACCGGTTGGCGGCGTTCGGGCGGCACCTCGCGGCCGAAGCGGCGGTCGCGCAGGATCGCGCCGACGGCGGTGGCCGAGGTGGCGCAGACGAGGTCGTAGTCGGCCCAGTGAAAGAGCGGGCCGGCGGCGCGGGCGCGCTCGTAGAACGGATAGGGGTTCTGGACGAAGGCGTCATCGGTCGGCGATTGTGCGAGGCTTTGCATGATGTCGCCGGGGCGCGCGGGGCCGGTCAGCCGGCGGCGTCGAGCGCGGCGACGATGGCGCCGAAATCGGCCGCCTTCAGGCTGGCGCCGCCGACCAGCGCGCCATCGACATTGGCCACGGCGAAGATCGCGGCGGCGTTCGAGGGCTTGACCGAGCCGCCATAGAGCAGGCGGAACGCCTCGGCCCCGGCCTCGTCGCCGCAATGGGTCCTGAGGCTGAGGCGCAGGAAGTCATGCACCTCGGCGATCTGTTGCAGCGTCGGGGTGCGGCCGGTGCCGATCGCCCAGACCGGCTCGTAGGCGATGACGGTATCGGCGCCGCTGGCGGTGGCGGGCAATGATCCGGCAAGCTGGCGGCCGATTACCGCGAGGGTTTCGCCGGCATCGCGCTGGGCTTCGGTCTCGCCGAGGCAGATCACCGCGACGAGGCCCGCCGCATGGGCGGCCTCGGCCTTGGCGCGGACCTCCGTGTCGGTCTCGCCGTGATCGGCGCGGCGTTCGGAATGGCCGAGGATGACATGGCTGGCGCCGGCCTCTTTCAGCATCGCCGCCGCGATGTCGCCGGTATGGGCGCCCGAGGCCGCGGCGTGGCAGTCCTGGCCGCCGACCATCACCGCGGTGCCCGCCGCGCGCTCTGCCATCGCGGCGATCAGCGTCGCCGGCGGGCAGAGCAGCACCTCGCAGTCCGCTGCGGGATGGGCCGCCGCCAGCGCCGCGACTTCGGCCAGGTCCTGCCGCGTGCCGTTCATCTTCCAGTTGCCGGCCGCCAGTTTCCGCCGCATCGGTTTTCCCCCCGGGGTCAGGTTGCGCAAGGTCCTGCGGGCGAGCATGCAGGCGGGGACGGGATCGTCAAGGGCATCGCGTGCGGCCAGCGCCCGTCAGCCGACGTGATCTCGCCCTGCGCGACGCTCATGATGCGGGGGTGTCGGCGGGTGCGTCCTTGAACTTGATCGATTCGCCGCAGCCGCAGGCCTCGGCGACATTGGGGTTGTTGAAGCGGAAGCCCGATTCCAGCAGCCCGGTCGCGTAATCGATCTCGGTGCCGAACAGGAACATCTGCGCCATCGGCGCGATCATCACCCTGGCCCCGTCCTGTTCGACGACCGCGTCATGGGGCGCGGGTTCGGCGGCGAATTCCATGGTGTATTCCATGCCCGCGCAGCCGCCCTTCTTGACGCCAAGCCGCAGGCCATGGGCGCCGTCCTTCGCCATCAGGCGGGCAATCTGCGCCACCGCGCGCGGGGTCAGGGTAAGCGGGGCCTTGCCGGGAATGCCGAACATCGCACGTCTCCGTTTCCTGAGTTCAATCTAGGGCGTCGCGGCCGGAATTCCAATGGGCGGCAGCGCCGCCATCAGCGCCAGGGTCGCATGAGCCGCAAGAAGCGCCCAGCCGAAAGAGGCGAGCGTGCCGATGATGACGTATTCGCCGGCGCGCTGATCCTTCGAGGTGGTCTCGAATCTCAGCACCGATTTCGCCGCGACGAGAAAGCCGACGCCGGCGGATTGGCCGACCATCACCAGCAGGAAGATCAGCCCGCGCTCGAGAAGCCCGATCAGGGTGCCGCCGTTGGTCAGCCCCCTTGGCAGGTCGTCATCGGCCCAGGGCCGCATCAGGAGGCCGACCGCGAAGCCGCCGGCGCGGATCGCCAGGACCGCGCCGGCGAGCAGTGCCATCAGCGCCGGCAGCCAGCCCAGGCCGCCCCAGAGCCCACCGGCCCAGAGGTCGGGGCGCAGTGCGGCAAGGGCCGCGATGGCGGCAAGATGCGCGCCCTGATCGGCGAGGAAGGCGCCAAGCCCGGGTGCGGCCAGGCGCGATTTCAGCCCGTCGGTGGCAATGTGGAGCGCCGCGAGCACCAGCAGTTCCCAGGCATCGACCCGGCCAAGCGCCGCCTGCGCGGTGGCCAGCACGACCGCGCCGTGCAGAAGCAGAACCGGCAGGCGGCGCTTGTTTTCGGCGATCCACCGCGTCTGCAGGACGAAATCGGCGAGCGCATGGGCGAAAAGCAGGGCGGCGAAGGTTTCGGTCATGCGGGTTCCTCTCCCGGTGGCACCGGCCTTTCCCATGCGTGGAGAATTCGCCGGATCGCAGGCCATCTGGCCCCGGCAAGGCGGGAACTGAGCGCCTGAGGTGAAATCCCGAGCGTCGCGGCGATTGCGGACTGGGTCGGGGCGTCGGGCGCGATCGCATGGGCTACCGCCTCGGCCTGTTCGGGCGTCCAGTCGCTGATCCGGTCGTCGAGAAGGCCGAAGAATGCCGCGCGAAGCGGGTTGATGCGGTCGCCGGCCAGTCGCAGCCGCTCGCCGCGAGCCATGCCGGCGAGGGCGCGGCCGGAGACCACGAAGGCCGCGCCGTGGGCGTCCGAGAGATCCGGCCCGGGGACGTGATCGACGGATGCCAGACCAACGGCGATCCGGGTCGAGGGCAGGCCGGGAACGCCGGCGAGCCGCGCATACATCGACAGCGCCGCGCGCAGCCCGAAATGCCCGAGAGTGACAAGGATTTGCCAGCCATCGCCACGATAGCGCGTGAACCTGGTCGCTTCGACCGCGGTGTTTTCAGTGATATGCCAGTCCGCGATGTCGGTGGCCGCGGCCGACAACACCTCCATTGCGCGGTCTATGCTGTGCGGGCTTGCCTCTGTCGAGGCCACAAGGTCGCCGGTTAGAACCGCCTGGATTGCTGTCATGTCAAGCCATCATGGTTGATCTCTTCAGATCAAGCTATATGACTTGATATCTAAAAAATCAAGCCTTTTTGCTTGATCACATGAAGCCCAGTTCCAGCCGCGCCTCGTCCGACATCATGTCCATGCCCCATTGCGGCTCGAAGGTCATCTCGACATCGACCTGCTTCACCCCGTCGAGCGGCTCGACCGCATCGGCGACCCAGCCCGGCATCTCGCCGGCCACCGGGCAGCCGGGCGCGGTCAGGGTCATCACGATGTTGACCGCGTTCTCGGGCGAGATGTCGATCGTGTAGATCAGCCCGAGGTCGAAGATATTGACCGGGATTTCCGGGTCATAGACGCTGCGACAGGCATCGACCACGCGCTCGTAGAGCGGGTGCTGCGTGCTTGAGGGGCGGATCAGCGGTGCCCCTTCGATCGGGTCCTTGGGTTCTGCGGTCATCGGCGGCCTTCCGGTGTAGTTGAGTGAATATATAGGGAATGCGGCGCCAAGGTCCAGAGCCGGCGCGAAGGGCCGCAACCCCTGGCGCCGGGGCCGGGGGCCGCCCCGCCACCCCCCAGGCGCCGAGGGACGCGCCCGACCCTGGGTGGGCGCCTTGCCACGCCGGGGTTGCGGCGCTTTATGGCGGCCAAATACCTCAAATCGTCGAGCAATTTGCGACATCGCCATGCGCCCTCCCGCCGGGAGGGTCGGGCGCGGCCCGGGCTGGTCGCCCGGGCCAGAGCTTGTGGGAAGCGTGGCGCGGAACGGCTTTCCGGTGGTTGAAGACGGCTGGAGGCGCGACTTTTTCAGCCGCCTGCTAGGCAAGGCGCCGGGGCTGGTCTATGAGGCGGCGATGAGCGGATTTTCCTTCCAGATCGGGGCGCGCGACGGGGCTGCGCGCAGCGGCGTGATCCAGACGCCGCGCGGCGCGATCCGCACCCCGGCCTTCATGCCGGTCGGCACCGCGGCGACGGTCAAGGCGATGCTGCCCGAAAGTGTCGCCGCGACCGGCGCCGACATCCTGCTCGGCAATACCTATCATCTGATGCTGCGCCCGACCGCCGAGCGGATCGCCCGGCTGGGCGGGCTGCACCGCTTCATGAACTGGTCAGGGCCGATCCTGACCGATTCGGGCGGCTTTCAGGTGATGAGTCTGGCCGCCCTGCGCAAGCTGACCGAGGAGGGCGTGCGCTTTTCCAGCCATATCGACGGCTCGCGCCACATGCTCGGCCCCGAACGCTCGATGGAGATCCAGCGGCTTCTCGGCTCCGACATCGTCATGGCCTTCGACGAATGCCCGGCCCTGCCGGCGACCGAAGAGGCGGTGGCGACATCGATGCGCCTGTCGATGCGCTGGGCGCAGCGCTCGCGCGATGCCTTCGGCGATCGGCCGGGGCACGCGCTTTTCGGCATCATGCAGGGCGGGGTCAGCCGCGATCTGCGCGCCGAATCGGCCGCGGCGCTGACCGCGATCGGCTTTGACGGCTATGCGATCGGCGGGCTGGCGGTGGGCGAGGGCCAGGCGGCGATGTTCGGCGTGCTCGACCACGCGCCGGGGTTCCTGCCCGAGGACAAGCCGCGCTATCTGATGGGGGTCGGCAAGCCCGACGACATCGTCGGCGCGGTGGCGCGCGGCATCGACATGATGGATTGCGTGCTGCCGTCGCGCTCCGGGCGCACCGGACAGGCCTTTACCCGCCACGGCGTCGTCAACATCCGCAACGCCCGCCATCAGGACGACCCGCGCCCCTTGGACGAGGCCTGCGCCTGCCCGGCCTGCCGCGGCTACAGCCGCGCCTATCTGCACCATGTCGTGCGCGCCGGCGAGATCATCGGCGCGATGCTGATGACCTGGCACAACCTGCGCTATTATCAGGACCTGATGCAGGGCCTGCGCGAGGCGATCGCGGCCGGCCGGCTGGAGGATTTCACCGCCGAGTTCCACGCCCGGCGCGCCGCCGGCGATATCGAGCCGCTTTAGCAGGCTGCCGAAAAAGCACTTCGGGCAGTGTCTGGCGGGGAAACTGTTCCTGCCCCGCCATCCGATCCCGGCGCCGAGGGCCGCGCCCGACCCTGGGTGGGCGCTTTGCCACGCCGGGGTTGCGGTGCTTTATCGTAACCAGACCACTCCAACCGTCGAGCACTTTGCGACATTGCAATGCGCCCTCCCGCCGGGAGGGTCGGGCGCGGCCCGGGCTGGTCGCCCGGGCCAGAGCTTGTGGAAAGCGTTGCGAGGAACAATGTCCCGGGATTCTGGATTGAAACGTTCAGACGCCGGACTTTTTCAGCAGCCTGTTAGAGCATGTCGCGCAAAAGTGGGAACCGGCTTTGCGCTACTCGGACATGCGAAATCAAAAGGTTAGAGCATGTCGCGCAAAAGTGGGAACCGGTTTTGCGCTACTCGGACATGCGAAATCAAAAGGTTAGAGTGGGTCGCGTGAATGCGAATGAACGCGATCCGCCGCGCCTGCGCGCCGAGGGAATCGGCCAGCGACTGGAACCGCGCCTGGGCGACCTCGCCGAACAGGGCTTCGGCATCCGCGGTGATCTGCAATTCGAGGATCTTCTTCTTCGGCTGCCAGACCAGCGTGCCGGCCTGTTCGGGGGCGCGGATCGCGAACATCGCGCCAAAGCGCATCGCCTTGCCCAGCACTTCGGCTTCCTGGATCTGCTGGGGGTCGAGCAGCGAAAAGAGCGGCTCCATCCGCGATCCGGCGCGCGAGTTCTTGTAGCGGTGCAGCAAGGCGAGGCCAAGGAACACCCGTTCGGGGTGGCTGAGCCCGCCGAGATTGGCGCGGGTGGCATTGTCGAAACAGGCCTCGGCCCGGTAGTCGGGATGGGCCCGCCAGGTGGTGTCGTGCAGAAGGCAGGCCGCCTTGACCATCCGCAGCCGCGCCGGGCTGGCCGAGCGGTAAAGCGGCGTCAGGAAGGCAAAAAGCTTCTTGCCGAAGCCGGGCATCCTGGCGGCGGTCTTCTCGGCAAAGCGGCAGGCCTCGATCAGCGGGTCGCGGCGGCGCAGCCGCTCGGGCATCTGCTCGTAAAGCAGGCCCTCGCGGATGCCGTAGGCCGAGACGTCGATTTCCTTCGGCCGGAACGTCAGCACCATCTGGCGCAGCACCTGGGCGGCCAGCGGCACCAGCGCCATCCGCGCCGCCGAGGTGCCGGTGCGCGCCCTGAGCGCCGCAAGGTCGCTTTCGGCGATCCAGTGCGCGGTCTGCAGCACCGATTTCGGCCCCATCCGGTATTCGTGCAGCACCGTCATCGGATAGGCCCGCCGTTCCATGTCGAGCCGGGCGAAGGCGCGCCACGAGCCGCCGACCAGATAGATCCGCTCGTGTTTCGTGCCGATCTCGGCG
Organism: Alphaproteobacteria bacterium HGW-Alphaproteobacteria-6; assembly: GCA_002841115.1. Lineage (GTDB taxonomy): Bacteria > Pseudomonadota > Alphaproteobacteria > Rhodobacterales > Rhodobacteraceae > Albidovulum. The sequence goes on from PHEC01000042.1 coordinate 23,748, forward strand.
GCCAGCCCCTCGACGGTGCGGCGGATATGGGCGGCAAGCCCCTTCTGGCCGCCGCCGACCTCCTGCAGCCGGAACGGACCGAGCGCCGAGGTCAGGCGTCGGCCGATCTGCCCGCCCGAGACCTCGGCCAGTTCCATCGAGTTGCCGCCGATGTCGCAGACCAGCCCCTCGGCGCCGGGCCAGCCCAGCAGCACGCCCTGCGCCGACAGCCGCGCCTCCTCGCGCCCGTCGATGACCCAGAGCTTCAGCCCGGTCGCCGCCTCGACCTCGGCCTGGAACTCGGCCCCGTCGGCGGCCTCGCGCACCGCGGCGGTGGCAACGCAAGTGAGGTCGGGCAGGTCCATGCCGCGGGCCAGCGCGGCAAAGCGGCGCAATGCCGCCAGCGCGCGCACCCGGCCCTCGGGGTTCAGCCGGCCACTTTCGGCAAGGCCCTGGCCAAGCCCGGCCAGCACCTTTTCATTGTAGAAATAGGCCGGGCTGCGCGCCGCGCCGTCAAACACCACCAGCCGGACCGAGTTCGAGCCGACATCGACGACGCCGACCCGGCTGAGGGCGCGCGCCGAGGGGTCCTCGAACAGCGGCCGGCCGAAGGGGCCGGTCTCGTCGGTGCTGTCCTCGATGGTCGTGTCCATGTCAAAGGCTCCCCCGAACCTTGCACCGGCCAGAGCGCGGCGCCGCCGTCAATCCCCCGGATGGGCCAGCCGCGGCACATCCTTGGCCCCGGCCGAACCACGCCCGGACAAGGACGGGTATTGCATGAAAAACCGATGACAGGAAAACAGATCGTCACGCCCCTCGGGCAGATCGCGCAGATAGCGCCCGTCGGGGCCGAGAACCCAGCTTTGCGCCTCGTCGGCAAGGTTGGCCGCCATGATCTGGCTGACGATCTGCGCCTTCACCGTGTCGTTCATGGTCTCGACCAGGGTCTCGACCCGGCGCGTCAGGTTACGCCCCATCCAGTCGGCCGACGAGATGAAGACCCGCGCCTTCTTCGACGGCAGCCCATGGCCATTGCCGAAACAGACGATGCGGGAATGTTCCAGGAACCGCCCGACGATCGACTTGACCCGGATCGTCTCGGACAGGCCCTTGATGCCGGGGCGCACCCCGCAGATGCCGCGCACCACGAGGTTGATCCGCACCCCGGCCTGGCTGGCGCCGTAAAGCGCGTCGATGATGTCGGGCTCGATCACCGAATTGACCTTGGCCCAGATCTCGGCCGGCTTGCCGGCGCGGGCGAAATCGGCCTCGGCGGCGATCAGCCCCAGAAGCCGCGGCTTCAGCGTGATCGGCGAGATCGCGAGGTTTTCCAGCCCCTCGGGCTGCACATAGCCCGAGAGATAGTTGAAGACCTTGGTGGCGTCGCGGCCAAGGGCGGGATCGCAGGTGAAGAACGACAGGTCGGTATAGATCCGCGCGGTGATCGGGTGATAGTTGCCGGTGCCGTAATGGGTATAGGTCACCAGATTTTCGCCCTCGCGCCGGACCACGGTCGAGATCTTGGCATGGGTCTTGTAGTTGACGAAGCCGTAGACCACATGGGCGCCGGCGCGTTCCAGCCGGCGCGACTGGCGGATGTTGGCGGCCTCGTCGAAGCGCGCCTTCAACTCGACCAGCGCGGTCACCGACTTGCCGGCCTCGGCCGCCTCGCAAAGGGCGGCGACGATCGGGCTGTCGTGGCTGGTGCGGTAGAGCGTCTGCTTGATCGCCAGCACATCGGGATCGGCCGCCGCCTGGGTCAAAAAGCGGATCACCATGTCGAAGGTCTCGTAGGGGTGGTGCAGCAGCATGTCCTTCTGGCGGATCGCCGCGAACATGTCGCCGTCATGGTCCTGCACCCGTTCGGGCACCCGCGAGGTGAAGGCCGGCCATTGCAGGTCGCGCCGGCTGTCCAGCACCAGTTCCTTCAGGTCGGCCATGCCGACCATGCCGCGAACCTCGACCACCTCGCCGGCCAGAACGCCCAGTTCCTCCATGATCAGCCCGCGCAGCGCCGCCGGCGCGCCGGCGCTGATCTTCATCCGGATCACCTGGCCGCGGCGCCGGCGTTTCAGCGCGGTCTCGAACTCGCGCACCAGATCCTCGGCCTCGTCCTCGACTTCAAGGTCGCTGTCGCGCAGGACCCGGAAGGCGCAATGCCCGGTGTCGCGGTAGCCCGGAAAGAGCGAGCCGAGATGCAGGAGCAGCAACTCCTCAAGCGGCAGGAACCGCGCCTCGCCGGGCAGCGCGACAAAGCGGGCGATCTGCTGGGGGATCGGCAAAAGCGCCTGAAGCGGGCGCTGGTCGCTGGCGCGTTCCAGTTGCAGCGCCAGGCAAAAGCCGGTGTTGGGAATGAAGGGAAAGGGATGCGCCGGGTCGATCGCCAGGGGCGACAGCACCGGAAACACCTTGTTGAGAAAGTAGTCCGACAGGAATGTCTCGTCGGCCCGGGTCAGCTTGGAGCGGGTCATCAGCGTGATGCCGACCGCCTCCATCTCGCGGCGCAGCCGGTTCCAGACCGTCTGCTGGGTCTGCATCAGCTTGCGCGCATCGGCATCGATCAGCGCCAGCTGTTCGGCCGGGCTGCGGCCATCCTCGGAATGCAGCGCATTGCCGGCCCGCATCAACTCGCGCAGGCCGGCGACGCGGACGGTGTAGAATTCGTCGAGGTTGGTGGCCGAGATCGACAGGAACCGCAGCCGTTCCAGAAGCGGCACGCGCGGGTTCTGCGCTTCGTCGAGGACGCGCCAGTTGAAGGCGAGCCAGCTCATCTCGCGGTTGAAGAACCGGCGCGGGCCGGCAATCTCGGCCTCGGGCAGGGTGGCGGGTTCGGGGAACGGCGCCTTGAGGAAATCGGCCTGGGTCATGCTGGGCTTATCAAGGTGCCTTGTAACGGCCGGGTGACAGGTGCGGCACCGGGGATGAACACTCGGGCCATCATGGCCCATCGCTGTCGGGCCTGTCCAGAACCGAACGGGCCAGCGCCAGGCCGATCGGCCGGTTCTGCGCCAGCGCCGCCGCATCGAGGGCGGCGACCAGCACATCGGCGGCGGCAAAGGACCGGTCCATCCGCGCCACCAGCCAGGGGATCAGCCGCGCCGGCACCGCGACCTGCCGATCGGCGAAAAGCTTGGCCAGCACGGCCGCCAGCAGCGCGTCGTCGGGCGGGTCGAGCCGCGCGGTGGCGGCGGCCTGAAGCCGGCTGGCCAGGTCGGGCAGCACCATGGGCCAGCGGCCGGGGGCGCTGCGCGCGGTGATCAAAAGCCGGCCACCCTCGGCCAGAACCAGGTTGTGCAGGTGGAAAAGGGCGGTCTCGGCGGCAAGGTCGCCGGCGATCCGGTCGCCGTCCTCGACCACCACGGCGCGGGCCTGCGGCGGGGCGGGGCGGGCCGCCAGATCGTGCGCCGCGATCACCTCTGCCGCTTCGGCGCTGGCCCAGACCCGCGCGAGATGGCTTTTGCCGGCGCCCTCGGGGCCGATCAGCACCAGCTTTCCGGCCGGCCAGTCGCCGGGCGCCTCGAGTGCGGCCAGCGCCAGCGCATTGGCCGGCGAGACGAAGAAATCATCGCGCCCCAGTGCGGGGCGCACCGGCAGATCGAAGGCCAGCTGGCGCGGCATTCAGTCGTCGCCCCCAGTGTCGTTGTCCCCGACCTCGGGCTCCGCGGCTTCCAGACCGCGGTAAAGCCGGCTGTCAAGGTATTGTGCCACGCCAAAGCGCGCGACCACGCCCAGCGCCGCCGCCACCGGCACCGCCACCAGCATGCCGACGAAGCCGAAGATCGTGCCGAAAGCCGACAGCGCGAACAACAGCCAGACCGGATGCAGCCCGACCGACTTGCCGACCAGCCGCGGCGTGATGACGTTGCCCTCAAGGAACTGGCCCAGCACGAAGATGCCGGCAACGATCGCGATCGCCAGCCAGTCGCCCCAGAACTGGTAAAGCGCCAGCCCGACCGCCAGCACCCCGCCGATGATCGCGCCGACATAGGGGATGAAGGTGACCAGCCCGGCGATCGCCCCGACGATCAGGCCAAACTGCAACCCGGCGAGGATCAGCGCCACCGCGTAGAAGGTGCCGAGGATCAGGCAGACCGAGACCTGGCCGCGCACGAATCCGGCCAGCACCGCGTCGATCTCGCGCGCCAGGCGCCGGATCACCGCGCGGTGGTCGAGCGGCAGCCAGCCGTCGATCCGGCTGATCATGTGATCCCAGTCGAGCAGCAGGTAGAAGGCCACCACCGGCACCACGACGATGAAGACCAGCGCGTTGATCACCGACAGCGCCGAACTGAGCAGGCCGGTCGCAAGCTCTCCGCCGCGCGCCTGGATGGTGCGGCCGAGCGAATTGAGCGTGTCGCGCACCACGCCTCCCTCGTCGAGAAGGCCGGGGAAGTGATCGTTGAGGAACTGGTGCAGGTTGCCGAAGATCGTCGGCGCGGCATTGACCAGCTGGCCAAGCTGGCGCACCAGCATCGGCACGACCAGAAGTGCCGCCAGCACGAAGACCATGGCCGCGATGACCGAGATCACCGATGTCGCCGCGGTCCGGCTCAGCCCCGCACGCTCCAGCCGGTCGGCGACCGGGTCGAGGAAATAGGCGATCGCGCCGCCGACGACGAAGGGCAGGATGACGTTGCCGATCCCCCAGAGAAGCGCGAAGAAGACCGCCGCCGCGATCCCCCAGTATCTCGCCTGCTGGCGTATCGGAAGTGCCATCCCTCGCCTTTCGCCGCGTGGATCGTGACGGTCGCCGCGCCCGCCGCTGCCCGCGCCCGAGTCATCGCCGAAGCGGCGCGGTCATGCAAGGGTCAGGGGTGGGGATCAGGCGGGGCCCCGCAGGGCGATTGTGCCGGGGTGCGCGGGCCTGTCGGGGTTCCGGCCCGGGGCCACCCGGTGCCATGCGCCGGTGCAAGCCCTGCACGCGCCGCCTTGTCCTTCGGCGCGCGCATCTCTAAACCGCTCGGCAGCCGTGTCTTTCCAGGGGTGCCCCGAATGCGTCTGTCCCGCTACTTCCTGCCGGTCCTCAAGGAAAACCCGGCCGAGGCGCAGATCGTCTCGCATCGCTACATGCTGCGCGCCGGCATGATCAAGCAGCAGGCGGCGGGGATCTATTCCTGGCTGCCGCTCGGGTTGCGGGTCCTGCGCCGGATCGAGGCGATCGTGCATGACGAACAGCAGCGCGCCGGCCATATCCCGCTTCTGATGCCGACCCTGCAACCCGCCGATCTCTGGCGCGAGAGCGGGCGCTATGACGACTACGGCGCCGAGATGCTCAGGATCCGCGACCGGCACGAGCGCGACATGCTCTACGGGCCGACCAACGAAGAGATGATCACCGACATCTTCCGCGCCCATGTCGAAAGCTACAAGGCGCTGCCACTGACGCTTTACCACATCCAGTGGAAGTTCCGCGACGAGATCCGGCCGCGCTTCGGGGTGATGCGCGGGCGCGAGTTCCTGATGAAGGACGGCTACAACTTCGACGTGGACAAGCCGGCGGCACTGCACGCCTACAACCGCCATATGGTCAGCTACCTGCGCACCTACGAGCGGATGGGCCTGACCGCGATCCCGATGCGGGCGGCCTCCGGCCCGATCGGCGGCGACAATACGCACGAGTTCCTGGTGCTTGCGGCGACCGGCGAGTCAGAGGTCTTCTACGACGACCGGGTGACGGCGCTCAGGCTGGGCGAGCGGCAGATCGACTATGACGACCGGGCTCAGGTGGCGGCGGTCTGCGAGGAATTCACCACGCTTTACGCGCGCACCGACGAGACCCATGACGAGGCCGCCTTTGCCGCCGTGCCGCAGGCGCACCGCAAGGTCGGGCGCGGCATCGAGGTCGGCCAGATCTTCTACTTCGGCACCAAGTATTCCGAGCCGATGGGGGCGACGGTGGTCACCCCCGAGGGCGCCCGGGTGCCGGTGCACATGGGCAGCCACGGCATCGGCGTCTCGCGCCTTCTCGGCGCGATCATCGAGGCCAGCCACGACGAGCGTGGCATCATCTGGCCCGAGGGCGTCACCCCCTTCCCGGTCGGCATCGTCAACCTCAAGCAGGGCGACGCGGCCACCGACGCGGCCTGCGGCGCGATCTATGCCAGCCTGCGGGCGAAGGGGCTGGAGCCGCTTTACGACGACCGCGACGAACGGGCCGGGGCGAAATTCGCCACCATGGACCTGATCGGCCTGCCGTGGCGGATCACCGTCGGGCCGCGCGGTCTTGCCGCCGGCACGGTCGAGCTGACCGCGCGCCGGACCGGCGAGGCCGAGGAGATGAGCCCCGAGGCCGCGGTGGCACGGGTGGCGGCGATCTACGCCGCGATCTGAGCCGCGATCCGGGCGCCGGGATCGGCGAAACCGGATCAGCGGCGCCAGTCAGGCGAAGACATCCTCGCGGGTCTCGAAGACCGGTGCCGCGCGCAACAGCGTCGCCAGCTTGTCGAGGTCGCCGCGCCCGGCGCGCCAGCCGATATAGGCTTCCTGATCCGCCTTGGTCTGCCAGCGCTCATAGACCAGCATGGCGTTGTCCTCCGCATCGGCACAGGCGCAAATGCCAAGGCAGCCCTCGAAGGCGCGGGTGTCTGGCAGGATCGCGGCCAGCGTGGCCTTCAGTGTCTCGAAGCTGTCGGGTTTGGCCTTGAGGTGCAGAAGAACGACGACGGACATGGGTTGCCTCCCTGTTGAGGCCCCCTGAATAGGCAAATCGCCAATGATCGGACAAACACGATGACGTGAGCGCCCCCCGGCCCGACCGGGGGGCGCCGGCGCGGTTCAGCCCCGCGCGAGGTTTCTCAGCACATAGTGCAGCACGCCGCCATGCTCGACATATTCGACCTCGATCTCGGTATCGATCCGGCACCTGATCTGGATCGTCTTCTCGGTCCCGTCGCTGTGGCGGATGGTGCAGGGCACCAGGCTGAGCGGCTTCAGATCGCCTTCGAGCCCGCTGATCGAGACCACCTCGTCACCCTTCAGGCCAAGGCTCTTGCGGGTGTCGCCGCCGGTGAACTCGAACGGGATCACCCCCATGCCGACGAGGTTGGAACGGTGGATGCGCTCGAACGATTCCGCGATCACCGCCTTGACGCCCAGAAGGCTGGTGCCCTTGGCCGCCCAGTCGCGCGACGATCCCGCGCCGTATTCGATGCCGCCGAAGATCACCAGCGGCACGCCGGCCTCCTGATAGGCCATCGAGGCGTCATAGATCGCGGTCTGCTGCCCGTCGGGGCCAAGCGTATAGCCGCCTTCCACCCCGTCCAGCATCTCGTTGCGGATGCGGATATTGGCGAAGGTGCCGCGCATCATCACCTCGTGGTTGCCGCGCCGCGATCCGTAGGAGTTGAACTCGCGCGGTGCGACCTGCCGTTCGATCAGGTATTTTCCCGCCGGTGTGGTGTCCTTGAACGATCCGGCCGGCGAGATGTGGTCGGTGGTGATCATGTCGCCGAGAAGCGCCAGGATGCGGGCGCCGTCGATGTTGCGGATCGTGCCCTTTTCCTTGCCCATGCCGCGGAAATAGGGCGGGTTCTGGATATAGGTCGAGGTCGGCGGCCAGTCGTAGGTCTCGGATTCCGTGACCTCGACGCCCTGCCATTTCGCGTCGCCCTTGAAGACATCGGCGTATTTCTTCAGGAATGCCTCGCGGGTGACAACCGCATGGACCAGTTCGGCGATCTCCTTGTTCGACGGCCAGATATCCTTGAGATAGACCGGCTTGCCGTCCTTGCCGGTGCCAAGGGGTTCCGTCGTCAGGTCGATGTTCATGTCGCCGGCGATGGCATAGGCGACGACCAGCGGCGGGCTGGCGAGGTAGTTCGCGCGCACGTCCGGCGAAATCCGGCCCTCGAAGTTGCGGTTGCCCGAGAGGACCGAGACCGCGACAAGGTCGTTGTCGGCGATCGCCTTCGAGATCTCGGGCTGCAAGGGGCCGGAGTTGCCGATGCAGGTGGTGCAGCCATAGCCGACGAGGTTGAAGCCGAGCGCATCGAGGTCGTCCTGCAACCCGGCGGCCTCAAGGTATTCCGACACGACCTGGCTGCCCGGCGCCAGCGAGGTCTTGACCCAGGGCTTGGCGGTCAGGCCGAGCGCGCGGGCCTTGCGCGCCAGAAGCCCGGCGCCGATCAGGACGTAAGGGTTCGAGGTGTTGGTGCACGACGTGATCGAGGCGATCACCACCGACCCATCGCGGATCGCATAGCTTTCGCCGTCCACTTTCGCGGATTTCAGCACATCGTTCGGCGCGGTCAGCGTGTCGCCCTCGGAGGCCATGTCGCGGGCCGCCGCGGTGTTGTCGACGCCGCGGAATTCGCTGACCACCTTGTAGAAGCTTTTCGCCGACATGTTGAGCGGCGTGTAGTCCTGCGGCCGCTTCGGGCCCGAGATCGCCGGCACGATCTCGGCCATGTCGAGGGTCAGCGTCGAGGTATAGACCGGCGCGTAATCCGCCCCGCGCCACATGCCGTTTTCCCTGGCATAGGCCTCGACCAGGGCGATGCGATCCTCGTCGCGCCCGGTCTGGCGCAGGTAGCGCAGGGTCTCGGTGTCGACCGGAAAGAAGCCGCAGGTCGCGCCGTATTCGGGGGCCATGTTGGCGATGGTGGCGCGGTCGGCGAGCGGCAGGTGGTCAAGACCCTCGCCGTAGAACTCGACGAACTTGCCGACCACGCCGTGCTTGCGCAGCATCTGCACGACCTTGAGGACCAGATCGGTCGCGGTGGTGCCTTCCATCATCCGGCCGGTCAGCCGGAAGCCGACCACCTCGGGGATCAGCATCGAGACCGGCTGTCCCAGCATCGCCGCCTCGGCCTCGATCCCGCCGACGCCCCAGCCGAGGACGGCAAGGCCGTTGACCATGGTGGTATGGCTGTCGGTGCCGACCAGCGTGTCGGGATAGGCCACTTCGGCGCCGGTCTGGTCGGTGTCGGTCCAGACCGTCTGGGCGAGGTATTCAAGGTTGACCTGATGGCAGATGCCGGTGCCGGGCGGCACCACGCGGAAGTTCTGGAAGGCGTTCTGGCCCCATTTCAGGAAGACATAGCGCTCCATGTTGCGCTCGTATTCCAGATCGACGTTGCGCTGGAAGGCGCGCGGGTTGCCGAACTCGTCGATCATCACCGAATGGTCGATCACCAGATCGACCGGGTTCAAGGGGTTGATCTTCTGCGCGTCGCCACCCAGCGCCTTGATCCCGTCGCGCATCGCGGCAAGGTCGACCACCGCCGGCACCCCGGTGAAGTCCTGCATCAACACCCGGGCCGGGCGATAGGCGATCTCGCGCGGGTTCTTGCCGCCCTTTGCGGCCCAGTCGGCAAAGGCGCGGATGTCGTCGACCGACACGGTGCGGCCGCCATCCTCGAAGCGCAGCATGTTCTCCAGCACCACCTTCAGTGCCGCCGGAAGGCGCGAGAAATCGCCCAGGCCCGCCGCCTCGGCCGCCGGGATCGAGTAATAGGCGACGGTCCGGCCGCCTGCAGCAAGTGTCCTGCGTGTCTTCGCGGTGTCCTGTCCGGTGACGATGGGCATCGGTCTCTCCCTTCGGGTTGAGAATGGCGCGGTCTGTCCTGACGACCTGATGCCGCAAGGGCGGGGGTCGATCAAGGGGCTTTCGCGTATTTGTATACCATTGTGCACAATAACCTGCAACGGGATTTGGGCAATACCGGCGCCGGTCGTGCCGACCTCGCCAAAGCTTGATTGGCCTTTGCGCGGAGATATGATCTAACCTTCGGCGCTAACAGGACTCGGATTGACACAATGCGACATATCACCGCTGCGGCCTTCGGGCTGTGGGTCGGACTCGCCGGCGCCGTCATCGCCGCCGGCGACACCACAGACACAAGCCGCCCCGTGGTGGTCGAGCTTTTCACCTCGCAGGGCTGTTCGTCCTGCCCGCCGGCCGATGCGATGATCGCGGGCCTGGCGCCGCGCGATGACGTGATCGCCCTGGCGCTGCATGTCGATTACTGGGATTACATCGGCTGGTCCGACATCTTCGCCAGCCCGGCCTATTCGGACCGCCAGCGCGACTATGCCGCCGCCGCCGGCAGCCGCGCGGTCTATACCCCGCAGATCGTCGTCGGCGGCGAGGGCCGGGTGATGGGCGCCAAGGCCGGCAAGCTGGGCGCGGCGATCGAGGCCGCGGCCGCCCGGCCCAGCCCGGTCCGCCTGACGCTGAGCCGCGACGGCGCGGCGCTGCACGTCAGCGCCAGCGCCGATGCGCCGCTTGACCGCGCGGTGGTAGTGCAGGTCGTGCGCTATATCCCCGAGCGGATGGTGGCGATCGAGCGTGGCGAGAATGCCGGCAAGACCATCCATTACGCCAATATCGTCTCGGACTGGCGCAAGGTCGCGGACTGGGACGGGACGGCGCCGATATCGCTCGACCTCAGCGTCGAAGGGACCGAACCGGTCGTCGTCATCGTGCAGGAGAAGGGCATGGGCTCGATCCTCGCCGCCGTCCGGCTGCGCTGACCGGCCGGCCGCAGCCCCTCCCGTCGGGCGCCCTCACGTCCAGCGCCATCACTTCCAGCGGCGGTGAATCCACAGCCACTGGCCCATGTTGCTGCGGACCCGGGCCTCGAGACTGTCGTTGATCGCCTGGGTCATCGCCAGGGGATCGCCATGGGCGATCGGCGCCTCGGCGATGATCTCGAAGCCGATGCCGTCCTCCGCCCGGATGCCGTAGACCGGCACCAGAAGGGCGTCGTATTTCAGCGCCAGATCGGCCGCCGAGGTGGCGGTCATCGCCGGATGGCCGAAAAACGCAAGCCGCGCGCCATGGCCCATGTGCTGGTCCGACAATATCCCGAGCATGCCGCCGGCCTTGAGAAACCGCATCATCCCGGCCATGCCGCGATTGGAGCGCGCGAACAGCGGCTGGCTGATCGCCTCCATCGCGGCGATGTAATGGGCGTTGAACAGCCGGTTCGACATCGGCCGATAAAGGGCGGCGACCGGATAGCCGCGCGCCGCCATCGCCGCGCGCACCGCCTCGTAATTGCCGATATGGCCGGTGGCCACCACCACCGGGCGCCGCGCCGCCAGCGCCTCTTGCAGCGCCTCTCGGCCGGGGCCGGTGATCGGCAGGCGGCCGGCGCGGTCGGTGAACTCGGTGCCCGAGTAAAGCTCTGCCAGCGCCCGGCCGAGGTTGTCGGGCACCGCAAGCATCAGCCGGCGGACCTCGGCGCGCGGCAGGTCGGGGCAGACCAGGGCAAGATTGTCGCGCACCCGGCGGCGGTAGCCGGCCAGCGGCGCCACGATCCGCGCCACCACCCAGCCGGCGGCGGCCAGGCGCCGCTCGTAGGGCAGCCGCAGCGCCAGCGCCATCAGCCCGCGAAAGACCGCATCGGTCAGCCGGTCGGACAGGCTGGCGGCGGCGGGCGGGGCAGGGCGAGGCGGGGCAGGGTGTGGCGGGGCGGTTTTGGGCGGGGCGGGATCGGCTGGCCTGGGCATCTGATGTCTCCGGGCGGGTCCTTCCGCCGGGCGGGTCGGGGCGACGGCGGTCAGCCGCCGGCGCGGGCCAGCGCCGTCTCGCGGTGCCAGACATAAAGCCCGGCCGCCGCGATCACAAGCGCGCCGAGGATGGTGGCGCCGTCGGGCACCGCCCCGAAGAACAGCCAGCCCCAGAACGCCGCCAGGATCAGCCCGGCATAGCCGAAGGGCGCGATGGTGCCGGCCTCGGCCAGGGTGAAGGCGCGGATCAGGCAAAGCTGGGCGAGGCTGCCCAGCACCCCGATCAGCACAAAGCCCCACAGATCGCCAAGGGCAACCGGCTGCCAGACGAAGGGCACCAGCGCCGAGGTGATCAGCGTGCCGAGAAGTGCCGAATAGACCAGCGAGGTGCGCAGATCCTCGTCGCGCCCGACCCGCCGGGTGGCCAGGGCGAAACCGGCATAGCAGAAGGCCGCGGCCAGCGGCAGAAGGGCCGCCGGCACGAAGGCCCCCATCCCCGGACGGATCACGATCAGCGCGCCGACCAGCGCCGCGGCGATCCCGGTCAGGCGGCGCCGGCCGACCCGCTCGCCGAGAAAGACCGCGGCGCCGAGGGTGATCAGCACCGGGTTGATGTCCATGATCGCGGTCGCCTCGGCCAGGCCGATATGGCCGAGCGAGGCGAAGAACAGCGCCGTGGCGCCGAACTGGAAGACCGAGCGCAGCGCCTGAAGGCCGGGGTAGCGGCTGCGGAGCACGACCGAAAGCCGCGGCGCGAACAGCACCAGCACCAGCGCGACCTGACCGAAATAACGCGCCCAGACCACCTGAAGCGGGCTGTAGCCGGTGCCGATCAGATGCTTGGCCAGCGCATCCATCACGGTGAAGACGGCGATCGCCAGCAGCATCATCGCGATGCCTTTGCGGGTGTCGGAACCGGGGCCGGCGGTCATGCCGGACCGCGGCGGATCGGGCAGGGTGCGGGGGG
>PHEC01000001.1 GCA_002841115.1 Alphaproteobacteria bacterium HGW-Alphaproteobacteria-6
CGTGCGGAAGAGGCCCCGCCCCCCGCCGTGGTCGCGGCGATGGCGTCGAGCCTTTTCAACACGCTGGGGATTGTCGTCGGCGCCGCGGTGCTGGTGGCAAGCATCGTCAACCTGGCCTTTCCGGGTTTTGCCGTCGATGCGATTTTGGCCAAGAACATGATCTTCTTCTTCGGCCATGTCTTCATCAACGCCGCAATCTACATGGCGGTGATCGCGGTTTACGAGATCGTGCCGGAGTATACGGGCAAACCGTGGAAGACCACGCGCGTCTTCGCCATTGCCTGGAGCGTGGTGCTGGTCTTCGTGATGGCGGTCTATCCGCACCATCTGTTGCAGGATCTGCCGATGCCGACATGGGCGATGGCGATGGGACAGGTCGTGTCCTATTTCTCGGGCATTCCGCTGATTGCCGTTACCGCATTCTCGCTGCTGGTCTATCTGCGGCAGGCCAAGGCGATGCGCTGGGATCTGGCCTCGGCGCTCTTGGTTCTGGGCGTGGCGGGGTGGACCATCGGCTCGGCGCCCGCGATCCTTGACGGGATGATCATGGTCAACAAGGTGATGCACAACACCCAATGGGTGCCGGGACATTTCCATATCTATCTGATCCTCGGCGAGGTGGCGATGGCGTTCGGCTTCATGGCCTGGCTGGTGCGCCGTGAGGGCGAGGCGCTTGCCGGGCTGAACGGGGCGGCCTTCTGGGTCTATCTTGCCGGTGGGGCCGGGTTCGTGCTGATGTTTCTTGTCTCCGGCGCGCTGTCGGTGCCACGGCGCTGGGCGGCACATCTGCCCGAATGGCACCTTCAGGCGCAGATCGCCAGCGCCTTCGCGGCGCTGGTGATCCTCGGGGTCTCGGTCTTCGTGCTGCGCTATCTGGCGCGGCTTGGGCGGGGCTGAGGGGGTGCACCCGGCACTTGCCAGCCTCGGCGCGCTCGCCCTCGGCCTTGGCGCGTTGGGGCTGGCGACCGATGGATTTGCCGCGCTGACCACCGAAGGCGCGCGGCGTCTGGCGGCATTGCGCACCGCGCCCGAGATGCCGCGCGTGGCCATCGAGACGATGGCGGGCAGCATCGAGCCCCTGCCCGCCGCGTCCCGCGCCACGGTGGTCGAGTTCATCTACACCACCTGCCCCGATATCTGTCAGGCGGCGGGGGATGAGATGGCGCGGTTGCGCGACCGGCTGGCCAAGGGGCCGCTTTCGGGCCGCGTGCGGCTCGTCTCGGTCAGTTTCGATCCCGCGCGCGACGACCCCGCGCGCATGGCCGACTATGGGCGCTGGCACGAGGCCGATGGCGCGGTCTGGACCGTGGCGCGGCCGGCGGATGCACGGGATTTGCCAAACCTGCTCGATGCCTACGGTGTGACGGTGATCCCCGACCGGATCGGCGGCTTCACCCACAACACCGCGCTGCATGTCGTGACACCCGAAGGACGGCTGGCGGCGATCCTCGACATGGATGATCTCGCCGGCGCCGAAGCAGCGCTGGCGGGGGTTCTGCAATGATCACCCGGGCCCTTGGCGCCGCCGCGCTGGTGCTGGTCGCGCTGGTGCTGCGCGCGCCGCTCGAGGCGCTGCCGCTGACCCATGTTCTGGTGCAACTGCCGATGCTGGCGCTGGCCGGCGCGGTGCTGGCCCCTGCCCTGGCCCTGGGGCGCGGCGACTGGAACCGGGGCGGCTGGGCCTGCCTGATCGTCGCGGGCGCAGGCATCGCCTTCTGGATGCTGCCGCGCAGCATCGACGCGGCGCTGAGCGACCCGCTCTGGGAGATTGGCAAGTTCGTCTCGCTGCCGCTTCTCGTCGGCCTGCCCCTGCATCTCGGCTGGGCGCGGGCGCATCCGCTGTTGCGCGGGGTGCTCAAGGCGCAGGTCCTGTCGATGCTGGGGGTGCTGGCGTTTCTCTACACCCATGCGCCGGTCAGGCTCTGCAATGCCTATCTGGTCGAGGATCAGCATCGCCTTGGCCTGGGCTTTCTGGCGCTGGCGCTGGCGCTGGCGGCAAGCTGGGTGGCGCCGCTGATCTTTCCGCGCGCCGCGCCGCGCGCAGGCTTGCTCCCGAGGGAGAGGATCGCATGACCATCGCCGAAACCGTTGCCCATTTCGCCCGCTATGCCGCGGGCAAGGATGCCACCCTGAGCGCCGACCCGATGGGCTTTGCCCTCTCGGCGATGAAGGCCGGGGCCTATGTCGGCATCGGCATCATCCTGATCTTCACGCTGGGCCAGACCGCCGACCCAAGCTGGCGCAACCTGGTGATGGGCGCGAGTTTCGGGATCGCCCTGACGCTGGTGATCTTCGCCGGCTCCGACCTTTTCACCGGCCACGCAATGTATGGCGCGCATGGCTGGCTGTCGGGGACGTTGCGGGCCGACGCTGTGCTGCGGCTCTGGGCGGTCAGCTGGACCGGCAATCTGGCGGGGTCGGTGATCCTTGCCGCGCTTTTCGTGATCGGCGGCGGCGGCGTGGTGCTTCAGGCCGACGGCGTGGACCTTCTGCACAAGATCGCGCTCAAGAAGATGTCGGGCAATGCACCCGAACTGGTGGCGCGCGGGATGCTGTGCAACTGGCTGGTGTGCCTGGCGATCTGGACCTCGGCGCGCAGCAGCAACGACGCGGCCAAATGCATTCTGATCTTCTGGTGTCTCTTCGCCTTCATCGCCTCGGGGTTCGAGCATTCGGTGGCCAACATGACGGTGTTCGCGCTGGCGCTGATCTCGGCCCATCCGCCCGAGGTGAGTGCCATCGGCGCGGGATGGAACCTCCTTTGGGTGACATTGGGCAACATCGCGTCCGGCGCGCTGGTCATGGGCTGGGGTTACTGGCGCATCGCTGGCCGGGCACAAGCCGCGACAAGAACCCTCGCGGATACCTGACCCGATCCGGCCACAAGCCGCGATGCCCGGGCCAACAGAGATCGTGCATCCCGTTCAGCCCGCCCGACAGGTGAACCTGTTCATGGGAGCAAAGCCCGTCGGTGCAGAACCACTCATCCTCGGGGCTGCGGTAGATCGCGAAGGTCCGCCCGGCGTGATCGAAACGCATCACGTCCTCGGCCTCGACATCATCCACGCCACAGGCGTCAATCCACTCGGTCATCGGCGCACTCCGGCAGTCGGTCGAGGAATTCGGCGAAGGCATCGCCGGCGTCCACAGGGGATCGATGATCGACAGCATGTCGATTCCGGCCGCCGATGCCGCCGCCGCCTCCTCCGGGGTCTCGACGAACAGCATGGAAAGCTGCCGGACACCTTTCAGCGCGCGGATGTCGGCCACCGTCTTGCGTGGACTTATAATTCCAATTGATCCCTATTTGTAGAATATTTGTGTCACGCATTTCGCCTTTGGCAATCGGAATTTTCGCGCCGGAAGGCCCCCCGCCTGTCCCCCGCCCGCACCGCCGGCCTGAAGGCGCATTGCCAAGCGGGGCGGCGACAGAATAGAACATATCTTCCACAAGGCGATGCGTGGCAGAATACCGGGGCGCCGCGGAAAGGAATGCCGATGTCCGACAACGATGTGCCAGGGTCGATCGAGGCGTTCCAGGCCCGGCTTGTCGCAATCTCCGAAGGCTTGCCGAAGCGGCTGCGGCAATGCGCCGACTACATCGCGCTCAACACCGACCGGATCGCGGTTTCGACGGTGGCCGAACTGTCGGCGGCGGCCGGGGTGCAGCCCTCGGCCTTCATGCGGTTCTGCCAGCTCATGGGCTTTTCGGGGTTCTCCGAAATGCAGCGGATGTTCCGCGACACCTACATGGACCGCTGGCCCGACTACCCGACCCGGCTGGAAAAGCTGCGCGCCAACGGGGGCGACAGCCCGGCAGCCCTTCTGGCCGAGTTCATCGAGGCCGGGCGGGCCTCGTTGCAGAATCTGGCCAGCGGCGTCGATCCCGTCGTGCTCGATCGCGCGGTGACGATCCTGGCGCAGGCCGGAACCATCCATCTGGTCGGGATGCGCCGGGCGCTGCCGATCGCCGCCTATCTCAGCTATTCGCTGGAAAAGATGGAAGTGCCGGTGATGCTGCACGACGGTGTCGGCAGACTTGACATGCGTCATGCGCTGCGTCCGGGCGATGCGCTGATCGCGATCACCTTCGCGCCCTATACCGACGCCACCATCGATCTGGCGCGGCACGCCCACGACCGGGGCCTGCCGGTGGTCGCGATCACCGATGCGATGAACAGTCCGCTGAACCGAATCGGTGCGACCAGCCTTCTGGTGGCCGAGGTCGATGTCGGCATGTTCCGCACGCTGTCGGCCTCGCTGGCGCTGGCGCTGGCGCTGGCGGTGGCAATCGGCACCCGACGTTCGGGAAGATAGAATTTTCGGTTGCAAATTTCTCTGAACGGAATATTTATTCCGTATGGGCATCCCGAAGCGATCCTCCGCGGCGGCTGTCCGGCATCCGGCACCGGAGGGAAACATGCTTGACCTGATCACCATTGGCCGATCCTCGGTCGACCTTTACGGCGCGCAGGTCGGCGGGCGGCTTGAAGACATGGCGTCGTTTCAGAAATACATCGGCGGCAGCCCGACCAACATGGCCGCCGGGACCGCGCGGCTGGGGTTGCGCTCGGCGCTGATCACCCGGGTCGGCGACGAACACATGGGCCGCTTCATCCGCGAGGAACTGGCGCGCGAGGGCGTCGATACCCGCGGGGTGAAGACCGATCCCGAGCGGCTGACGGCGCTGGTGCTGCTCGGCATCCGCGACGAGGACCGGTTTCCCCTGATCTTCTACCGCGAGAATTGCGCCGACATGGCGCTGTGCGAGGATGACATCGATCCCGCCTTCATCGCCGAGGCACGCTGCGTCACCGTCACCGGCACCCATCTCAGCCATCCGCGCACCGAGGCGGCGGTGCTGAAGGCGCTGCGGCTGGCGCGCGAGGGCGGCGCGCGGACCGCGCTCGACATCGACTACCGGCCCAATCTCTGGGGTCTGTCGGGCCATGGCGACGGCGAGAACCGCTTCATCGAAAGCGCCGCGGTCACCGAACGGCTGCAAGCGACGCTGCATCTTTTCGACCTGATCGTCGGCACCGAGGAAGAATTCCACATCGCCGGCGGATCGACCGACACGCTGACCGCACTCGGGGCGGTGCGCGCGGTCTCCGCTGCCACGCTGGTCTGCAAGCGCGGGCCGATGGGGGCGGTGGCCTTCACCGGCGCGATCCCCGACAGCCTTGACGCCGGCATCAGGGGTCAGGGCTTTCCGATCGAGGTCTTCAACGTCCTGGGCGCCGGCGACGGCTTCATGTCGGGTCTGCTGAAAGGCTGGCTGACCGGCGAGGACTGGCCGACCAGCCTCAAGTTCGCCAATGCCTGCGGCGCCTTCGCGGTTTCCCGCCACGGCTGCACCCCGGCCTACCCGAGCGAGGCGGAACTGGCGTTCTTCCTGGCCCGTGGCGTGGTGACGCCGGCCCTGCGCAAGGACGGCGCGCTTGAGCAGATCCACTGGTCGACCAACCGGCACCGGTCGCATGGCGGCGACTGGTCCGAAATGCGGGTCTTTGCCTTCGACCACCGGATGCAGATGGAAGAGATCGCGCGCGAGGCCGGCGCCGACCCGGCACGGATCGGCGCGTTCAAGTCGCTCTGCCTGCAGGCCGCCGAGACGGTCGCAAACGGGCGGCCCGGCTACGGCATCCTCTGTGACGGGCGGCTCGGGCGGCGCGCGCTTTACGCTGCGGCCGGGCAGGGGCTGTGGATCGGCCGGCCGGTGGAATGGCCGGGCTCGCGCCCGCTTTCGCTTGAGCCGGCGATCGGACCGGATTGCGGCGGGCTTGCGGAATGGCCGCTGGCGCATGTCGTCAAGGTGCTGTGCTTTTACCACCCCGACGACGATGCGGCGATGAAGGCGGATCAGGAGGCGACGGTGACGCGGCTTTTCCACGCCGCGCGGCGCAACCGGCTGGAGATGCTCTTGGAGATCATCCCCTCGAAGGTCGGGCCGGTCGACGACAGGACCTCGGCCCGGGTGATCCAGCGCTTCTACGATATCGGCGTCTATCCCGACTGGTGGAAGCTGGAACCCTTCGAGACCGATGCCGCCTGGGCCAATGCCTGTGCCGCGATCGAGGCCAATGATCCCCATACCCGCGGTGTCGTGGTGCTTGGCCTCGATGCGCCGCCCGACCGGCTGGCGGCGTCTTTCGCCAAGGCGGCGCGCCAGCCGCTGGTCAAGGGCTTTGCGGTCGGCCGGACGATCTTTGCCGAGGCGGCGCGCGGCTGGCTGGGCGGAACCATGGATGATGCGGCGGCGGTGGCCGACATGGCGGCGCGCTACGCCGCACTTTGCGCGGCCTGGGACAGGGCGCGGGCGGAAGAGCCGGCGGCGCTGGCCGCGACTGGGGGGGCAGAATGACCACGACGATCCGACTGACCGCCGCGCAGGCGATGATGCGCTGGCTGAGCGTGCAGATGACCGAGGAGGGGACGCGGTTCATCGACGGCGTCTGGGCGATCTTCGGCCATGGCAACGTCGCCGGGATCGGCGAGGCGCTGCACGGCATCGGTGACGCGCTTCCGACCTGGCGGGGGCAGAACGAACAGACCATGGCCCATGCCGCCATCGCCTATGCCAAGACGAAAAGGCGCCGGCAGGCCCATGCGGTGACCTCGTCGATCGGGCCCGGCGCCACCAACATGGTGACGGCGGCGGCGCTGGCCCATGTCAACCGCCTGCCGGTCCTGTTCATCCCGGGCGATGTCTTTGCCAGCCGCCGCCCCGATCCGGTCCTGCAGCAGATCGAGGATTTCGACGATGGCACGATCAGTGCCAATGACTGCTTCCGCCCGGTGGTGCGCTATTTCGACCGGATCAGCCGGCCCGAGCATCTTCTGACCTGCCTGCCGCGGGCCATGGCGGTGATGACCGATCCGGCCAACTGCGGCCCGGTCTGCCTTGCCTTCTGCCAGGACGTGCAGGCCGAGGCCTTCGATTTTCCCGAAAGCTTCTTCGCCCCGAAGATCTGGCGCATCCGCCGGCCCGAGCCCGACCCGCGCGAGGTCGACGATGTCGCCGCGATGATCCGCGCCGCCAAGGTGCCGGTGATCGTCGCCGGCGGCGGCGTGGTCTATTCCGGGGCCGAGGCCGATCTGGCCCGCTTTGCCCGGGCGCACAACATCCCCTTCGTCGAGACCCAGGCCGGCAAGGGGGCGACCGCGGCATCGGATGCCTTCAACTTCGGCTCGCCGGGGGTTACCGGCTCGGCCTCGGGCAACGCGCTTTGCGCGAAGGCCGATCTGGTGATCGGGGTCGGCACGCGGTTTCAGGACTTCACCACCGGGTCGTGGACGGTCTTTGCCAATCCGGCCCGTCGGCTGGTGTCGATCAACCTTGCCGGGCACGACGCGACCAAGCATGGCGCGGTGCCGGTGGTGGGCGACGCGAAGGCAGTGCTGGCGAAGCTGTCGGCCGCCCTCGGCGGGCACCGCGCGCCGGCTTTCGATGCGGTCTCGCGGGTCGAATGGCAGGCGGTGGTGCGCCGGGTGACGGCAGCGCCGGAGGCCGAGGCCAACGCGCTGCCCACCGATGCGCAGGTGATCGGCGCGGTGCAAAGGGTGGCGACGGAGCGGACCGTGGCGATGTGCGCGGCCGGCACCATGCCCGGCGCCCTGCAGGTGCTGTGGCAGGCGGCGGCCGGCGGCTATCACATGGAATACGGCTATAGCTGCATGGGCTACGAGATTGCCGGGGCCATGGGCATCAAGCTTGCCGCACCGCAGAAGGAGGTGATCTGTTTTGTCGGCGACGGCAGCTACATGATGGCCAATTCCGAACTGGCGACCGCGGTGATGCGCCGGGTGGCCTTCACCGTGGTGCTGACCGACAACCGCGGCTATGGCTGCATCAACCGGTTGCAGATCGACTGCGGCGGCGCCGAGTTCAACAATCTCTATGCCTCGTCGAACGTCGAGGTCCAGCCCGGGATCGACTTCGTCGCCCATGCCCGCGCCATGGGGGCCCATGCCGAGAAGGCGGACAGCATCGCCGATCTCGAGGCGAAGATCGTCGCGGCGCGGGGGCGCGACATTCCCAGCGTCATCGTGATCGATACCGATCCGGTGCCCGGCACCGGGGTTGGCGGCCATTGGTGGGATGTGGCGGTGCCCGAGGCGGGCGGGCCGGAGCGGCTGGAGACGGCGCGCCGGAAGCATGGCGAGAATGCCGCAAGGCAGCGCGCCTGGGACTGAAGGGGAAGGGGGCGCTGCCCCCTCGGCCCCAGGGGGCCTCACCCCCGAGGTATTTCGACCAAGATGAAAGCATATCGGAGCAAGACGCGATGATCCTTTTCGGCACCAACCCGATCGCCTGGGCCAATGACGACGACCAGAGGATCGGCGCCGACATCCCGACGGCGCGGATCCTTGACGAGGCCGGCCGGCAGATCGGTTTTGACGGCATCGAGAACGGCCACCGCTGGCCCGACGATCCGGCGGCGTTGAAGGCGCTTCTCGGCGGATACGGGCTGCGGTTCGTTTCGGGCTGGTATTCGACCGAACTTCTGCTGCGGTCGGTCGAGGAAGAGATCAGCGCGGTGCAGCCGCATCTGGCCAAGCTGAAGCATAACGGCTGCAAGGTCTGCATCGTCTGCGAATGTTCCAATGCGGTGCATGGCCGGCCCGATGTGGCGGTGAATGACCGGCCGCGCCTGACCGGCGCCGGGATGGCGGCCTTCGGGGCGAAGCTGGAAGCCTTCGCGCAATACCTGGCCGGCGAGGGCATCACGCTGGTCTATCACCATCACATGGGCACCGTGGTCGAGAGCCCCGAGGACATCGACGCCCTGATGGCGGCGACCGGGCCGGCGACCCATCTGTTGTTCGATGCCGGGCACTGCGCCTTTGGCGGCGGCGATCCGGTGGCGGTGCTGACGCGCCATGTCGGCCGGGTCCGCCATTTCCACGCCAAGAACATCCGCCCCGGGATCACCGCCCGGGTGCGGGCCGAGGGTCTGAGCTTTCTTCAAGGCGTGCTGGCCGGCGCCTTCACGGTTCCGGGCGATCAGGAGGGGGCGGTGGATTTCAAGCCGCTTTTGCAGATCCTCGCCGATGCCGGTTATGACGGCTGGATCGTGATCGAGGCCGAACAGGACCCCAAGCTGCGCAACCCGCTGCTGTATCAGACGCTGGGCCTGGCGACGTTGAAACGGCTGGCCCGCGAGGTCGGCCTTGAGCGCGGCTGACAGGCCGGAAAGGACGAGGCGATGACCGATCTTCTGCGCAAGCCGCTGGCGGTTGCCGGCAAGGTGCATGACATATCGCCCGAGGATGCCGGCTGGACCCACGTCGGCTTCACGCTCTACCGGCTGGCAGAGGGCGAGACGGCGGCCGAGCCGACCGGGGGGCGCGAGGTGATCCTGGTGCTGGTCGAGGGCCATGCCCGGCTTGCCGCCGGACCGCAGGATTTCGGCATGATGGGCGACCGGGCGAGCCCGTTCGAGAAGACCCCGCCGCATTGCCTCTACGTTCCCGCCGGATCGGACTGGCGGGCCGAGGCGGGTTCGGGCGGCTGCACGCTGGCGGTCTGTTCTGCGCCCGGCACGCCCGGCCGCCCGGCGCAGCGGCTTGGTCCCGAAGGGATCGTGACGGCGACCCGCGGCAAGGGGGCCAACACCCGCCACATCAACAATATCGCGATGGAGGATCGCGACGTTGCCGACAGCCTTCTGGTGACCGAGGTCTTCACCCCGGCCGGCAACTGGTCGTCCTATCCGTCGCACCGCCACGACGAGGACGACTTTCCGCGGATGACCCTGCTGGAGGAAAGCTATTATCACCGGCTGAACCCGGCGCAGGGCTTTGCCGTGCAAAGGGTCTATACCGAGGACGGCAGCCTTGACCGGACAATGGCGGTGGCGGACGGCGATGTGGTCCTGGTGCCGCGCGGCCATCATCCCTGCGGCGCGCCCTATGGATACGAGCTTTACTACCTCAACGTCATGGCCGGGCCCTTGCGCAAATGGCGCTTTCAGAACGATCCGGCGCATGACTGGATCTACCAGCGCGACCTGAAGGGCTGAGCCGCCGCCTCAGGCCAGCACCACCCGGGTCTTCCAGGCAAGGCAGCGCGCCGCCAGCAGCGGCGCAAGTGGGCGGTCGGTGATGATCGCGTCGAGATCGCCAAGCGAGGCGATCCGCACCGGTGCCGCGCGCCCGAACTTGGCGGCATCGGCGACCAGGAACACCCGCCGCGCCTGGGCGATGATCGCCCGGCTGACCCGCACCTCCTGCGGGTCGA
Source organism: Alphaproteobacteria bacterium HGW-Alphaproteobacteria-6 (assembly GCA_002841115.1). Lineage (GTDB taxonomy): Bacteria > Pseudomonadota > Alphaproteobacteria > Rhodobacterales > Rhodobacteraceae > Albidovulum. The sequence continues at coordinate 10,244 of PHEC01000001.1, forward strand.
AATCCAGAAGATCGCCCTCGGCATCGATGGCCGAGGTGCCGATCACCGCGATATCGACCTTGAAGGCGGCGATCGCCTGGGTGGTGAGGTCGCCGACCAGCCCGCCATCCGACCGGCGCAGAACGCCCCCCGCGACGATCACGTCGCAGCTGTCGCTTTCCGCCAGGATATTCGCGACATTGAGGTTGTTGGTCACCACCATCAGGTTGGCATGGCCGAGAAGCGCGCGCGCCACCGCCTCGGTCGTGGTGCCGATGTTGAGAAACAGCGAGGAATTGGCCGGGATCAGTGCCGCGCAGGCCCGCGCGATCGCCGCCTTGGCATCGGCATTCATCCGGCGCCGCTCGCCGTAGCCGATATTGGCGACACCGGCGCGCAGGACCGCGCCGCCATGCACCCGCGCCAGCTTGCCGGCCTCGGCCAGATCGCCGAGGTCGCGGCGGATGGTCTGCTGGGTCACGCCGAAACGCGCCGCCAGATCCTCGACCGAGACGCGGGCCTCGGCCCTTGCGATGCCGAGGATCTCGCTTTGCCGGAAACTGAGCGCCATCAGCGGTCCTCCCTTGGGTCGAGACTAGCGCAATCCTGGCGCCGCGTCAGCCGAAACGAACATTTCCGAACGGAAATATTGACAAAGCGCGCATGGCGGCGCGATAACACTCGGGCAATACCGGGGGGCGGCGCCATGGTTTCCGAAGAAATGCCCGAACCGGCCTTTGATCTGTTCGTCATCGGCGGCGGCATCAACGGTGTCGGCATCGCCCGCGACGCGGCCGGGCGCGGCCTGTCGGTGGCGCTGGCCGAGATGGGTGATCTGGCCTCGGCGACCTCCTCGGCCTCGACCAAGCTCTTTCACGGCGGGCTGCGCTATCTGGAATATTTCGAGATCGGCCTGGTCAGAAAGGCGCTGATCGAGCGCGAGGTGCTGCTCGGCGCCATGCCGCATATCAGCTGGCCGATGCGTTTCGTGCTGCCCTGGCATCCGGACATGCGGTTCGAGGGGGCGACCCCGACCTCGCGGCTGCTGGGCCTTGTCATGCCCTGGATGCGCGGGCGGCGGCCGGCCTGGCTGATCCGCTTCGGGCTTTTCCTTTACGACCACCTCGGCGGACGCAAGATCCTGCCCGGCACCCGGACGCTCGATCTGCGAAGCGATCCGGCCGGCGCGTCGCTGAACTCGAAATTCGCGCGCGCCTATGAATATTCCGACTGCTGGGTCGAGGACGCCCGCCTTGTCGTGCTGAACGCCCGCGATGCCGAGGCGCGCGGCGCGAAGATCATGACCCGGACCAAGGTAACGGGCGCGCGCCGCGTGAGCGGTGGCTGGGAGGTGACGGTCGAGCGTGACGGGCGCCTCAGGCGCTTTCGCGCCCGGGTGATCGTCAATGCCGGCGGGCCCTGGGTCGAGGCGATCATCCGCGGCACCGCACATCTTGAGCCCCCCGCCCGGATCCGGCTGGTGCGCGGCTCGCATATCGTGACCCGGCGGCTTTTCGACCACGACCGCGCCTATTTCTTTCAGGGCACCGACGGGCGGATCATCTTCGCCATTCCCTATGAGGAAGATTTCACCCTGATCGGCACCACCGACCAGGATCATCAGGGCGATCCGTCCGCGGCGGTCTGCACCGAGGCCGAACAGGATTACCTTTGCGCCTTCGCCTCGCAGTATTTCGCAAGGCCGGTCAGCCGCGCCGACATCGTCTGGACCTATTCCGGGGTGCGGCCGCTTTACGACGACGGCGCGCGCTCGGCCAGTGCCGCGACCCGCGACTATGTGCTGAGCCTCGATACCGAGGGCGCGCCGATCCTCAATGTCTTCGGCGGCAAGATCACCACCTACCGCAAGCTGGCCGAGGCGGCGATGGCGAAGATCGCGCCGGTCCTCGGCGTGACCCGGGGCGACTGGACCGCCGGGGTGGCGCTGCCGGGGGGTGATTTTCCGGTGGGCGGGGTGGCCGCGCTGATCGCCGGGCTGAAGGCGCGCTATCCGTTCCTGGGTGATTACCATGCCCGCCGGCTGATCCGCGCCTATGGCACCGAGGCGGCAGAGGTTCTGGGTGCCGCCACCGGACCCAATGATCTTGGCCGCGACTTCGGCGCGACGCTGAGCGAGGCCGAGGTGCGCTGGCTGATGGCGCGCGAATATGCCCGCACCGCCGAGGATGTGGTCTGGCGCCGCAGCAAGCTTGGCCTCAGGATGACCGGCGACGAGATCGCGGCACTGGACCGCTGGATGCTGGATGCGGCGGCGGCAGAGCCGGCGGCCTGAACGGGGGGGAAGCATGGGCCATATCCTGGCGATCGATCAGGGCACGACATCGAGCCGGGCGATCCTGTTCGATGAATTGATGCGCCCCCTGGCCAGCGAACAGCAGGAATTCACCCAGCATTTCCCGGCCTCGGGCTGGGTCGAGCATGACCCGGCCGAGATCTGGGCAACGGTCGCCAAGACGCTGCGCGGGGTGGTGGCGAAGGCCGGGGTGAAGCCCGCCGGCATCGCCGCGATCGGCATCACCAACCAGCGCGAGACCACCCTGGTCTGGGACCGCAGGACCGGCGAGGCGGTGCATAACGCCATCGTCTGGCAGGACCGCCGCACCGCCGATCTGTGCCAGACCCTGAAGGCGGCCGGCCACGAGGCGGCGATCACCCGCGCCACCGGCCTGCTGCTCGATCCGTATTTCTCGGGCACCAAGCTGAAATGGATCCTCGATCATGTCGAGGGCGCGCGGGCGCGGGCGGCGCGGGGCGAGTTGCTGTTCGGCACCGTCGACAGTTTCCTGATCTGGAAGCTGACCGGCGGGCGGGTCCATGCCACCGACGCCACCAATGCCGCGCGCACGCTCATCTACAACATCCGCGAGGGGCGCTGGGACGAAGGGATCTGCGCGCTTCTCGACATCCCCGTGGCGATGCTGCCCGAGGTGCGCGACTGCGCCGCCGATTTCGGCATGACCGAGGCCGGGCTTCTGGGCCGCGAAGTCCCGATTCTCGGGGTGGCGGGCGATCAGCAGGCGGCGACCATCGGTCAGGGCTGCTTTGCCCCCGGCATGATGAAATCGACCTATGGCACCGGCTGCTTTGCACTCCTGAACACCGGCGATGTGCTGGTCGAAAGCCGGGCGCGGCTTCTGGGCACCATCGCCTATCAGCTGGGCGGCAAGCCGACCTATGCGCTCGAAGGCTCGATCTTCATCGCCGGGGCGGTGGTGCAATGGCTGCGCGACGGGCTGAAGATCATCGCCTCGGCCGGCCAGACGCAGGGCCTGGCCGAGGCCGCCGATCCGGGTCAGGACGTGGTGCTGGTGCCGGCCTTCACCGGGCTTGGCGCGCCCTACTGGCGGCCCGATTGCCGGGGCGCGATCTTCGGGCTGACGCGGGGCACCGGGCCGGCGGAACTGGCGCGGGCGGCGCTGGAAAGCGTCGGTTTCCAGACCCGCGACCTTCTGGAGGCGATGCGCGCCGACTGGCCCGGGCAGGCCGGTGATGCGGTTCTGCGCGTCGATGGCGGGATGAGCGCCTCGGACTGGACCATGCAGTTTCTCGCCGACCTGACCGGCGCGCCGGTTGATCGGCCGAAAGTGTTGGAGACGACGGCGCTGGGCGCGGCCTGGCTGGCCGGGATGCGCGCCGGCATCTACCCCGATCAGGCCGGTTTCGCCCGCGACTGGGCGCTGGAGCGGCGCTTTGTCCCGGCAATGGCGCGGGATCTGGCCGAGGCGAAATACGCCCGCTGGAAGGCGGCGGTGGCGGCGACGCTGACGGTCTGACCCGCCACCCGGCGCCAGTGCCGCTTGCCGGCGGCGGGAGGGAACGCTACATCCCGGGTATGAGACGCTTCATTCCCTTCCTCAAGGCCCCCGCCCGCGTCGCGATGATCCGGCTTCAGGGCGTCATCGCCGCCGGCGGCCGCACCGGGGTCGGGCTGAACGACGCCACCCTGGCGCCGCTGATCGAGCGCGCCTTTCGCCGCGGCCGGCCGCAGGCGGTGGCGCTGGCGATCAACTCGCCCGGCGGCTCGCCGGTGCAATCGTCGCTGATCGCCGCGCGGATCCGCCGGCTGGCGGACGAGCGCAAGATCCCGGTCCATGCCTTCGTCGAGGATATCGCCGCCTCGGGCGGCTACTGGCTGGCGCTGGCCGCCGACGACATCTGGGTCGATGCCAGTTCGGTCGTCGGCTCGATCGGGGTGATCTCGGCCAGCTTCGGCTTTCCCGACTTCCTTGCCCGCCACGGGATCGAGCGGCGGGTCCACACCGCCGGCACCTCGAAAAGCTTTCTCGATCCGTTCCGCCCCGAACGCCCCGAGGATGTGGTGCGCCTGCACGCCATCCTCAACCCGGTCCACGCCACCTTCATGGCCGAGGTCCGGGCCCGGCGCGGCGCCCGGCTGGCCGAGGGGCAGGATCTGTTCAACGGCGATGTCTGGGTCGGGCAGGGCGCCGTCGATCAGGGGCTGGCCGACGGCGTCGCCCATCCGGTGGTAAAGCTGAAGGCGCTTTACGGCGACAAGGTGCGGATCATTCCCTATGGGGTGAAACGGCCGCTCTTGCAGCGCTTAGGCGGTCGGATCCTCGGCCAGGCGATCGAGCAGATCGAGGAGCGCGCCGCCTATGCGCGCTTCGGGCTTTAACCCCGTGGCCAAGATCATCACCCTGTTTCTGGTCGTGATGGCGGTTCTGGCGGTCTTCGGACGGCTGCGCTTTCCCGGGCTGGGGCGCGGGCCGAAACGGCTGGGCGCGGCGCGCTGCCCGGCCTGCGGGCGGCCGCGCATCGGCAAGGGGCCCTGCGATTGCGGGCAGGACGCGCCGGGCGGGGGCAAGGAGGGATGAGGCCGCGCGCGCTGGTCACCGGTGGTGCCCACCGTCTGGGCCGCGCCATGGCGCTTTACCTTGCCGGGCGCGGCCATGATGTCGCGGTCCATTACGCCACCTCGGCGGCCGAGGCCGAGGCGGTGGCGGCCGAGGCCCGCGCGCAGGGTGTCGGGGCCACGGCGCTGCGCGCCGACCTGCTGATCGAGGCAGAGACCGGCGATCTGGTCGCGCGCGCCGCCGCGGCGCTGGGCGGGCCGCTGACGGTGCTGGTCAACAACGCCTCGATCTTCGAATACGACAACATTGCCAGCATGACCCGGCAAGGCTGGGACCGCGCGATCGAGACCAATCTGCGCGCCCCGGTGGTCCTGACCCAGACCTTCGCCGCTCAGGCGCCGAAGGCCGGGCGCGGCGATGACGGCGAGGCGCGGGCCCATGGCCTTGTCGTCAACATGCTGGATCAGCGGGTGCGCAAGCTGACCCCGGAATTCATGTCCTACACGATTGCCAAGATGGGGCTCTGGGCCTTCACCCAGACCGCGGCGCGCGCCCTTGGCCCCGATGTCCGGGTCAATGCGATCGGCCCCGGATCGACGCTGAAAGGTGCTTCGCAAAGCGAGGCGCAGTTTCGTGCGCAGCGCGCCGGTTCGGTGCTGGAACGGGGCGCGGCGACCGGCGACATCTGCGCGGCGCTGGGCTATCTGCTGGAGGCGACCGCAGTCACCGGACAGTTGATCTGCGTCGACGGCGGCCAGCATCTGGGCTGGAAAACCCCTGATATTCTGGGTCGGACCTGAGTGTAGCAGGGCCGCGCGACACCGAGGCCGCTTGACTTGTCCACTTTGGGCTGCCCGGTAACAAGGATGTAACGAATCTGTCAATGGATTCAGAGATTTGCGGCATACGGTAAAAAATATCTCGTTATTTCAGTGGCTTGGTAAACTGCCCAAAAAACAGGCAAAGCGATGAACCGGGCCGAAAACAACGAAAATTTCCGCCTGCCCAAATCTTTTCACCAGAGTTATCCACAGAATCCGTGGACAGGTTTTCTCTTGCTCCGGGGTCGGTAAGATTGCAGGCGACAAGGGGAATCAGATGCCGCGCGGCAGGGGCATGACCGATGGTTGACCAGACCGCAACCGGGGGTGGCAGCGATGGCGCGTCACAGGATGCGCCGACCGGCCATGCGCTGATCCAGTCGCTGTTGCGCGGCCTGACCATGCAGCCCGGCGTCTACCGGATGCTCGATGCCGGCGGCCGGGTGCTTTACGTCGGCAAGGCGCGCAACCTGCGCGCCCGGGTCTCGAACTATGCCCGCCCCTCGGGCCATTCGGCGCGGATCGCCCGGATGATCGAGGCGACCGCGTCGATGATGTTCCTGACGACGCGGACCGAGACCGAGGCGCTGCTTCTGGAGCAGAACCTGATCAAGCAGTTGAAGCCGCATTTCAACGTGCTCTTGCGCGACGACAAGTCGTTTCCGAACATCCTGGTCGCCAAGGACCATCCGTTTCCACAGATCACCAAGCACCGCGGCGCGCGCACCCCGAAGGGCAGCTATTACGGACCCTTCGCCAGTGCCGGCGCGGTCAACCGCACCCTGAACCAGTTGCAGAAGGTCTTCCTGCTGCGCAACTGTTCGGACGCGATGTTTTCCAGCCGCAGCCGGCCCTGCCTGCTTTACCAGATCAAGCGCTGCGCCGCCCCTTGCGTCGGCGCGGTCAGCGAGGCGGAGTATGCCGGCCTTGTCGCCGATGCCGAACGCTTTCTTCAGGGCCGCTCGACCGTGGTGCAGGAAAACCTGGCGCGCCAGATGGCCGAGGCCGCCGAGGCGATGGAATATGAGCGCGCCGCGGCGCTGCGCGACCGGATCCGCGCCCTGACCCAGGTCCAGCAGGCGCAGGGCATCAACCCGCAGGGCGTGCCCGAGGCCGATGTGGTGGCGCTTCACATCGAGGGCGGACAGGCCTGTATCCAGGTCTTCTTCATCCGCGCAAATCAAAGCTGGGGCAACCGCGACTTCTATCCACGCACCGGCGCCGGCGCCGAGGCGCCCGAGGTGCTGGAGGCCTTTCTGGGCCAGTTCTACGCCGACAAGACGCCACCGCGGCTGATCCTGCTCAGCCATCCGATCGAGGACGCCGACCTGATGACCCAGCTCCTGTCGGACCGCGCCGGCCACCGGGTCACGATCGCGGTGCCACAGCGCGGGATCAAGGCCGAACTGGTCGAGAACGCCGCCCGCAACGCCCGCGAAAGCCTGGCCCGCAAGATGAGCGAGACCGCCGCCCAGTCGCGGCTGCTCGACGCGCTCGCCGAGGCCTTCGGGCTGGACGCGGCCCCGCGCCGGATCGAGGTTTACGACAACTCGCATATCCAGGGCGCCCATGCCGTCGGCGGCATGATCGTCGCCGGCCCCGACGGCTTCGAGAAAGGCCAGTATCGCAAATATGACATCAAGGGCACCGAGATCGCCCCCGGCGACGATTTCGCCATGATGAAAGAGGTGCTGACCCGGCGCTTCGCCCGCTTGCTGAAGGAAGACCCCGACCGCGAGACCGCCGCCTGGCCCGACCTGATCGTGATCGACGGCGGCGCCGGTCAGGTCTCGGCGGTGGCGGCGGTGATGGAGGACATGGGGGTCGAGGACGTGCCGATGGTCGGGGTCGCCAAGGGCATCGACCGCGACGCCGGCAAGGAGGAATTCCACCGCCCCGGCCGGCCGGCCTTCGCCCTGCCGCACAACGCGCCGGTGCTTTATTTCATCCAGCGCCTGCGCGACGAGGCGCACCGCTGGGCGATCGGCGCGCACCGCGCCAAACGCGCCAAGGCGATCGGCGTCACCCCGCTGGACGAGGTGCCGGGCATCGGTGCGGCGCGCAAGCGCGCCCTTCTGGCGCATTTCGGCTCGGCCAAGGCGGTGACGCGGGCCGGGCTGGCCGATCTGAAGGCGGTCGAGGGCATATCCGAGGCGATGGCCCGGACCATCCACGATTTCTTCCACGCCGAAGGCTAGGCGCCTGTCGCGCCAAGGTGGAAACCGGCTTTGCGCTCTTCGGACGGGCGAAATCAGAAGGTCTGGCAGGCTGCTGAAAACGTCACGCACCCACCCGTTTTCAACCACCAGATCGGAATACCGTTCCGCGCCACGCTTTCCACAAGCACTGGCCCGGGCGACCAGCCCGGGCCGCGCCCGACCCTCCCGGCGGGAGGGCGCATGGCACTGTCGCAAATTGCTCGACGGTTGGAGTGATCTGGCCACCATAAAGCACCGCAACCCCGGCGTGGCAAAGCGCCCCCCCCAGGGTCGGGCGCGACCCTCGGTGCCAGGATCAGATGGCGGAACAGGAAAGGTTTCCCCGCCAGACACTGCCCGAGTTTCTTTTTCAGCAGCCTGCTAGAGTGGGTCACGTGAATGCCGATGAACGCGATCCGCTCTAGCGCCGGGCAGGGGTCAGGCGGCCAGCCCCTTGGTGCCCATGGTCAGGAATTTCTCGCGCCGGTCGCGGACCAGTTCGGCCGGCTTCCTGCCCGCCAGATCCGTCAGCATCGCCGAGATCGCCTTGCCGACGCTGGCCACCGCCTCGTCGCGCCCGCGTTGGGCGCCGCCGCGCGGCTCGGCGATGATCCGGTCGATGATGCCGAGCTTCAGAAGATCCTGTGCCGTCAGCCTGAGCGCCACCGCCGCCTCGCGCATCCGCTCGGCATCCTTCCACAGGATCGAGGCGCAGCCCTCGGGCGTGATCACCGAATAGATCGAATGCTCCAGCATCGCCACCCGGTTCGCCGTGGCGAAGGCCACCGCCCCGCCCGATCCGCCCTCGCCGATGATGACCGAGATCAGCGGCACGCCGATCTGCAGGCACTTCTCGGTCGATCGCGCGATCGCCTCGCTTTGCCCGCGTTCCTCGGCGCCCTTGCCGGGGTAGGCGCCGGGCGTGTCAACCAGGGTGATCACCGGCAGGCGGAAACGGTCGGCCAGATCCATCAGCCGGATCGCCTTGCGGTAGCCCTCGGGGCGGGCCATGCCGAAATTATGCTCGATCCGCGACTTGGTGTCGGCGCCCTTTTCCTGGCCGATCACCACCACCGGCTGGTCCTCGAACCGCGCGAGGCCACCCATCACCGCGTGATCGTCGGCAAAGTTGCGGTCGCCGGCAAGCGGCGTGAATTCGCGAAACAGGGCCTCGACATAGTCGCGGCAATGCGGCCGGTCGGGGTGGCGCGCGACCTGGCATTTCTGCCAGGGGTCGAGGGTGCGGTAAAGCTCGGCCAGAAGGTCGGATGCCTTCTTGTCCAGTGCCGCCGCCTCGCGGGCCACGTCCATGCCTTCGTTCCGGCGTGCCAGGGCGCGCAGTTCCTCGGCCTTGCCCTCGATCTCTGCCAGCGGCTTTTCGAATTCGAGATAGTTCATCCGCCCGCCCTGTCACGGCCCCGTTGCCCCCCGTTCTATGGCGCGGACGGCGCCCGATTGCAACCGGCAGGAAACCCGCGCGGGCGGCCGCCCCGCCCCGCATTCCCCTTGCCCGGCGCGGGCTTTCTTGCCAGAGCATGACAGCGGCGACGGGCAGCACGAGGACATGAGCGGATGAACGGGCAGTCACAGATCATCGACCAGGCTCTCGGCTGGCTCGATCAGGCCCGGGTGCTGGCGCTGGGATGGGCGGCAAGCCCCGCCGCCTGGTCGCAGCTTGCGCTTCTGGTCCTGTCCTGGGGGCTGGCCCATCTGGCCGCCCGCCGGTTCGGCCCGCGGATCGAGGGCTTTCTGGCACCGCCGGCCGAGGCGCGCGGCGTCATCGCCACGCTGCGCCGCTTCGTGCTGCGTTTCCTGCCGCTTCTTCTGCCGCTGCTGGCCTACGGATTCACCGCGATCGGCGAAAGCGTCACCCGGTCGCTTTTCGGCTCGGGCGCGGTCATCGCCTTCGGCAAGCGGGTGTTTCTGTTTCTCGCCGCGCGGGTGCTGGTCGGCAAGGTGATCCGTGATCCCTTCCTCCGGCTGCTCGGGCGCTATGTGCTGATCCCGATCGCGGCACTCTACGCGCTTGGCCTGACCGGGGCGGCGGCGGCCTGGCTTGAAGGCCTGACGGTGGAGCTTGGCAACATCACCTTCTCGATGATGGCGCTGATCCGTGGCGGGGTTGCCGGCAGCCTCTTGTTCTGGCTCGGCACATGGTCGAACCGGCAAAGCGCCGATTACATCAAGGGACAGGAGGCGCTGCGCCCGGCGACGCGCGAACTGGCCGCCAAGGCGGCCGAGGTGGCGATCTTCGGCCTCGCCTTCCTGCTCTTGCTCAGCATCATCGGGATCGACCTGACCACGGTCGCCGTCCTCGGCGGTGCGCTCGGTGTCGGCATCGGCCTTGGCCTTCAGCAGATCGCGGCCAATTTCATCTCGGGGATCATCCTGCTGGTCGAGGGCCAGACCACGGTCGGCGACTATGTCGAACTGGATGGCGGCGAGGCCGGGACGATCGTGAAGATGACCGCGCGATCCTGCATTCTGGAAACCTTCGACGGCCGCTGGATCGTGGTGCCGAACGAACATTTCATCACCACGCGGGTGGTGAACTATTCCGACCAGGGCAGCGCCAACCGCTACGAGGTGGCGTTTTCGGTCAGCTACGATACCGACATCAACACCGTGCCCGGCATCATCACCGCAGCGGTGGCGGCGCTGCCTTTCGTGCTGGACAAGCCCGAGGGCCCGGATTGCGAGTTGAAGGGTTTCGGCGAATCCGGGATCGACTTCGTGGTGGAATACTGGGTCCAGGGCATCGATGACGGACGCAACAAATACGCCAGTGCGGTGCTCTTCGCGGTCTGGAACGCGCTGAAGGAGGCGCGAATCGAGATCCCCTATCCGCACCGGGTGATCGAGCTGAAGGGCGGCCTGCCGGCATGATCGATGCACTGGTCATCGGTGCCGGGCCGGCCGGGCTGATGGCCGCCGAGGCGCTGGCCGCGGCGGGACGAAGGGTGACGGTCTGCGAGGCAAGGCCAAGCCCGGCGCGCAAGCTGCTGATGGCCGGCAAATCCGGGCTGAACCTGACCCGGGACGAGGCGCCGGCCGCGTTTGCCGGCCATTATGACGCGCCCTGGCTGGCGCCGATCCTGGCCGCTTTCGGCCCGGACGAGGTGATGGCCTGGGCGCAGGGCCTTGGCCAGCCGGTCTTCACCGGCACCACCGGGCGGGTGTTTCCGGTGGCGATGAAGGCCTCGCCCCTGCTGCGGGCCTGGCTGGCGCGGCTTGCCGGTCAGGGTGTGACGTTGCGCAGCCGCTGGCGCTGGGCCGGGTTCGGTGACGGCGGCCTTGCCTTCGAGACCCCCGAGGGCCCAGCGATGCTTGACCCGGCGGTGACGGTGCTGGCGCTGGGCGGGGCAAGCTGGCCGCGGCTCGGCTCGGATGCCGCCTGGGTGCCCTGGCTGGCCGAAAGGGGCGTGACGATCAATCCCTTCAAGCCGGCGAACATGGGGCTGTCGGTGACCTGGTCCGGCCCGATGGCGCGGCATTTCGGATCGCCGGTGAAGGGCGCCGCCCTGGTCGCCGGCGGCCGGCGCGAGCGCGGCGAATTCGTTGTCTCGGCCCGCGGCATCGAGGGCGGCGGCGTCTATGCCCTGTCGCGCGCGGTTCGCGAGGGCGCCGTCCTGACGCTTGACCTTGCGCCGGGCCGCAGCCTGACCGAGGTGGCGGGCCGGCTTGCCGGCGGGCCGGGCAAGGAGACGCAGTCGAACCGGCTTCGCAAGGCGCTGAAGCTCGACCCGGTGAAGATCGCGCTCTTGCACGAATGGGGCCGGCCGCTGCCCGAGGGCGACACGCTGGCCCGGCTGATCAAGGCGCTGCCGGTCCGCCACGACGGCCCGCGCCCGATCGCCGAGGCGATTTCATCGGCCGGCGGCATTGCCCGCGACAGCCTGACCGAGGATCTGGAGCTGACCGCCCTGCCGGGGGTCTTTGCCGCCGGCGAGATGCTCGACTGGGAGGCGCCGACCGGCGGCTACCTGATGACCGCCTGCCTCGCCACCGGTCTGCACGCCGGGCGCGCGGCGGTGCGGGTCCAGCGCTGAGGCCCCCGCGCCTTCGCAATCAGTGCGCCATCGCGCGCTTGAAGGCCGGCCGCTCGCGCATCCGGCCCAGGTATTCCGACAGCCGCCGCTCGACGATCGGGAAATGCGCCGCCAGCGCCCAGTTGCCGCAATGGGTCAGGATGATGTCGGGCACCGTCATCAGCGATCCCATCAGGAACGGCCCCTCGCCCATCCGCTGCATCAGCACCTTCTGGCTGCGCTCGAACTCCCATTTCAGCGAATCCTTGATCGCGGTCTGGCGCAGTTCCTCGGGCAGCACGAAGCTGTGCCGGGCGGCCATCCACAGCGCCGCGTCGAATTCATCGAGCAGGAACTGCGTCAGGCTGTCCTGGCGCGCCCGCGCCAGCGTGCCGGCCGGATGGGTCAGCGCGCCATGCTTGTCGGCCAGATACTGGATGATCGCGGTCGAATCGGTGATCGGCGTGCCATCCTCGATCAGCACCGGCACCTTGCCGGCCGGGTTGAACTCCACCACGCCCAGCGACTGCGGCGCCGCCGGCACATGGGTAAAGGGCTGCTCCAGCTCTTCGAGCATCCACAGCACCCGTGCCGCCCGGCTCTTCACGATTCCGATCACGGTATACATTGCCATCTCCTGCATCCGGGGTGCCTTGGCCTAACGCCGGCTCAACATCGCCAGACGGATCAGCGCGCGCTCCATCACCGCCATCGCCGGCGCCCGGCTGGACGAACGCAGCGCAAGGTCGGTGTCGGTGAGGATCGACAGCGCGGCCTCCAGCCGTCGCATCCCCCAGCCCTGGGCCTGGCGCAGCATCCGGTCGCGGCGCGGCCCGAAGACCGGCGGGCGCATCCGCGCCAGCCCCTCGGCCGGCCCGCCCGGCGCGGCCGAGGCCGCATGCAGCGCGCGAAAATGCCGCATCGCCGCGATCGACAGCGTCACCGGGTTGATGCCCTGGCCAATCAGCCGCCGCATCAGCGGACCGATCTCGGCACTGCGCGCCTCGGCCACGGCATTGAGAACGTCATCGACCTCGGCCTCGATCGTGGCGGGGGCACAGAGCGCGACCTCGGCCGCGGTCAGCGGCGTCGCGTCGCCGTGCTTGTAAAGCGCGACCTTGGCGACGGTCTGGCGGAAATCGCCCGGATCGAGCGCCAGCGCCAGTGCGCCCAGCGCCTCGGTCGCCGCACGGTCGATGCCCGACAGCCCGGCCGCGGCCAGCGTCGCCGCGATCTCTTCGCGCCCCGGCGGGTCATCGTAGATGCCGGCGGCGCAGGCGTTGGGATGGTCCTCGAACAGCTTTTTCAGCGCCGAGGCCTTGGTCAGGGTGCCAGCCGTCACCACCAGCATCGCATCGCCCGCCCGCCATCCGGCCAGCGCCGACTTCAGGACCGGGGCAGCCGCGTCGCCGGCGTCCTCGACCAGGGCCACGCGCGCGCCGGGGAAAAAGCCCTGCGCCCGCATCGCGTCATCGACCAGGGCGGGATCCTTGCGCAGATCGCCGCCCGGGATCCGGGTCAGGCGCATCTCGGCCTCGCCCTCGGGGCCGATCAGCGCCGCGATCACCTCTTGGCGGCGCAAGGCCACCCGCATCGCATCGGCGCCATGGATCAGAAGGCCGGCGCGCCCCGGATCGGGCCGGGCGAAAAAGCGCAGGGCGGCGGCGCCCGACAGCTTCATCGGCCGTTCCAGCCACCCGAAGCGGCGATCAGCCGGGTGACCAGCTGATCGGCCAGAAGCCGCATCAGCCGCCGATGGGCGTCGCGTTCCGACGAGACCGTGGAAACCGTGGTGCCCGAGGCGGAATAGGCGGTGAAGCCGGTGACCTCGTCCTCGGCCAGCACAGCACCTGTCGCGGCATCGGTCAGCCGGAAGCCGACGGTGCCGGTCAGCTGAAAGCGGCTGACCACGTTGTCGGGGGTGATCCCGAGGCCAAGCGCGCGGGTCGCCACCGAATAGGACAGCCGGTAGGCCGGCTCGCGCGACCGGCCAAGCCGCTCTTCCAGCCGCTCGACCAGTTCGAATTCGTTGCGGTTGACCGGGGCATCGACACTGACCCGGTCGAGCAGCCCCTCGGCGGCGCCACCCGGCCCATAGGCCGGGGCGAAACCGCAGGCGGCAAGGCCGAAGGCGGCGCCCAGCCCGGCGAGGCGGGCGATCAGCCCCCTGCGATCAGATGACGACATTGACGATCCGCCCCGGCACGACGATCAGCTTTCTCGGACTGGCCCCGGCCAGCGCCTTGACCACAGCTTCATCCGCCAGAACGAGATTTTCAATATCCCCCGTCGCCATGTCCTTCGGCACGCTGATTTCCGCCCGCCGCTTGCCGTTGATCTGGATCGGCAGCGTCACGCTGTCCTCGACCAGCATCGCCGGATCGGCGACCGGCCAGGGCGCCTGCGCCACCAGCCCTTCGCCGCCGGTCATCGCCCAGACCTCCTCGGCCAGGTGCGGCACCATTGGCGACATCAGCTGCGCAAGGGTGCGCATCGCCAGCCGCTTCGTCGCCGCCGAGGCATCGGACTTCGCGAAGCTGTTGGTGAATTCGTAGAGCTTGGCCACCGCCTTGTTGAAGGCAAAGCCCTCGATCCCCGCCGTCACCTCGGCGATGGTCCGGTGCATCGCCTTCAGAAGTGCGGCGTCCTGCGCCGTGTCGCTGCCGCCCCTGACCTCGATCTCGGCGGCAAGCCGCCAGACCCGGGCAAGGTGCCTTTGCGTGGCATCCGCCCCGGCGGCGGTCCATTCCACGTCGCGCTCCGGCGGGCTGTCGGACATCACGAACCAGCGCGCGGTATCGGCACCGTAGCGCGCGATGATGTCCATCGGATCGACGACGTTCTTCTTCGACTTCGACATCTTGATGACCGGGCCGATCTCGACCTGTGTCCCGTCGGCCAGGGTCGCGCCCTCGGCCGTGCGCGTCACTTCGTCCGGCGTGTGCCAGACCGGGCGGCCGTCCGGCCCGCGCGTCGCATAGGTCTCGTGCGTCACCATGCCTTGGGTGAAGAGCGCGTCGAAGGGCTCGATCGCCTTTGCCGGCAGATGGCCGCAAAGGTGCATCGCCCGGGCGAAGAACCGCGAATACAAGAGGTGCAGGATCGCATGCTCGATCCCGCCGATATACTGGTCGACGTTCATCCAGTAGCCGGCCTCGGCCAGGTCGGTCGGCGTCTTCGCGTGGGGCGCGGTGAATCGGGCGAAATACCACGAGGAATCGACGAAGGTGTCCATCGTGTCGGTCTCGCGCCGGGCGGGGCGCCCGCAGGCGGGGCAGGGCACGTCACGCCATGTCGGATGACGGTCGAGCGGATTGCCGGGCTGGTCGAAGCTGACGTCATAGGGCAGCTCGACCGGCAGGTTTTCCTTGCGCTCCGGCACCACGCCGCAGGCGGTGCAATGCACCACCGGGATCGGGCAGCCCCAGTAGCGCTGGCGCGAGATGCCCCAGTCGCGCAGGCGGTATTTGGTGACGCCCTGCCCATAGCCCCCGACCTCGGCATGGGCGATGGCGGCGTCGATCGCCTCCTCGCCGCTCTGCTCCCCGGCACCGGCGAAGCCGCGGGTATAGCGCACGCGCTCGGATTTCTGCGGAACGTAGGGTTCGGCGGCAATGTCCCAGCCGCCGTCCAAGGGCAGGAAGGTATCGACGATCGGCAGGGCGTATTTCCGGCAGAAATCGTGGTCGCGCTGGTCGTGGCCGGGGCAGCCGAAGATCGCGCCGGTGCCGTAGTCCATCAGGATGAAGTTTGCGATCCAGACCGGGATTTCCCATGTCGGATCAAGCGGATGGCGCACCTTCAGCCCGGTGTCGAGCCCAAGCTTCTCGGCCGTCTCGATCGCCTCTTCGGTGGTGCCGCCCTTCCGCGCCTCGGCGCAGAAGGCCGCGACCTCGGGCCGCTCCGCCTCGAGCGCGCGCGCCAAGGGATGATCGGGCGAGATGCCAAGGAACGAGGTGCCCATCAGCGTGTCGGGCCGCGTCGTGTAGACCTCGATCCGGTCCAGGCCGGCATGCGGCGCGGTCAGCGCCCAGGCCATCTGCAGGCCACGGCTCTTGCCGATCCAGTTGGCCTGCATCAGCCGGACCTTCTCGGGCCAGTCCTTCAGGCTGTCGAGCGCCTCCAGAAGCTCGGCCGAGAATTCCGAGATGCGGAAGAACCACTGCGTGAGTTCGCGCCGCTCGACCTCGGCGCCCGAGCGCCAGCCCTTGCCGTCGATCACCTGCTCGTTGGCCAGAACCGTCATGTCGACCGGGTCCCAGTTGACCACCGCGGCCTTGCGGTAGACCAGGCCCTTTTCCAGGAAGTCGAGGAACATCGACTGCTGCTGGCCGTAATAGTCCGGATCGCAGGTGGCGAATTCGCGGCTCCAGTCGATGGAGAGGCCCAAGGGCTTCATCTGCTCGCGCATCTGCGCGATATTGCCATAGGTCCAGTCCTTCGGATGGCCGCCCCGCTCCATCGCCGCGTTCTCGGCCGGCATGCCGAAGGCGTCCCAGCCCATCGGATGCAGCACCGAATGGCCCTGCGCCGCCTTGAACCGCGCCACCACGTCGCCCATCGTGTAGTTGCGCACATGGCCGATATGGATGCGCCCCGACGGATAGGGGAACATCTCGAGCACATAGTATTTCGGCCGCGCCGGGTCGCGGCGCGCGACAAAGCACTGCTCCGCCTCCCAGGCGGCCTGCCATTTCGGTTCGATCTCGGCAGGGTCGTAACGCGACATCCGCTGTTCCTCGTGCCTGGCCCCGGTTCCCGTCCCGGCCGTTATACAGCGCGCCGACCCAAGGTCCAGAGCCGCCCCGCATCCGGGGGGCCGGATGGCACCGGCACCTTGCCTTCGCGACGGCGGCAGGATTTCTTGCGCCGGGGGACCCGGGCGATCCATGCCTGCCCGGCGACCGGACCCAGCATGGCTGGGGTCGCCGAAAGCAGTTCCCCCAAAGCCCTATTGCACCGTCAGATCGGACTGGATGCGCGCGCGGAAGACGTCGGGCATCATCCAGTTCGGCTGATGGCCAAGCAGCATCTGCAGGAAGCCCGAAGAAAAGCTGGCGTCCTGCAAGGTGTTTTCCCTGAAGGACCACCAGTGACGCAGATCGTCGATCGCGGGATCAAGTGTCGTATGAGCATGAAACTCCTGCTCCATGGCCGCCGTATGGACGGACAGGCAGAACATCGTGCAGCAATAGCCTTCCGGCCAGAAGGCCGCGGCCGAACCGGGGTCTGCCAGGGTGGCCGGGCCCCTGGCCTTGACCGGCATGTCCGCCGTCAACTCGCGCAGCATCAGCGCCGCCGCAAATTCGAAGAAGTCCTTGCGCTGGGATTTGTCGGCCGGCTTCTGGATCTCGATCGATGTCAGCCATCGCATGAAGGCCGCGGCCAGCTTCACATCGTCGATTTCAAGTGTGCAGCCAAGGTCGCGCCCGGTCGCGTCGACAAACCCCTGAAACGCCACCTTGAACCAGCGCAGGCGCCGCACGGCGATCCGCAAGGGCTCGTTCGTTGGCGGAAGCGATGCGGGATTCGGCCTGATCTCAGACATGGGGCACATATCTTCGGTAAAGTTCCTCGATCCGGCTTGCATCTTTCCCGGCCACCGCCCTTGAGATCTCGGGTGCCAGGGCAACGGCCATGTCGGTCGCGGCGGCAAGCGCAGCCTCGTTCTCGTCCTGCGACCGCGCCGATTGCAGCCAGAGCATGACGGCGAATATGCTGGCCGCTTCCAGTGCCGCACCGGGCACAAGGGCCGCCTCCTGGGCGGTCGTCCCGCGCATGACCCGGGCATCCAGCAGGCAGAAGGTCAGATCGGCGGCCCGCTTCTCGACCGACGTTTCCGCGGTGATCGGGGCAAGATTTCCATAGGCACTTCGCGCCGCAGCCTCGCTGACAAGGACGGTTGGCGCGCCAAGATGCCGCAGAACCGTTGACAGGGCGACATAGACGGCAACGGCAAATTCGGCCCCCGCGTTCGGCCCGCCTATCATGTCCTTGAGAGGGGCCGAGGGGCTTTTCTGCCCGCCAAGCACCGTCTTGGCGACACCGGATGTCATTTCGTCCACGGTCCGCGCCAGGCCGCCCGCCTCGCGCAGCATGGCGCTGGCAAGATCCGACGCCGGCTTCGGCAAGGCTTCGACATTCACCGTCTCGGCGATCGTCTCGCCACCACGGCGCAACAGGAAGCGCAGCCCGCGAAGGGCCTCTCGCAGGGGCATTGCATCGGGGGGGTTGAATGCGTCGCGCGACAAGGGCGGCGTCCTCCTCGGGCCGGATCATATCCTAGACCGAAGAGGATACCAACCTGTCCTTGGACGCCGGATCGGTCGCGGCGCGGATGAAGGCAAGGGTGGTGGCATAGTCCTTTACCCCGGCCTGGCTGCCCAGACCCGTGGCGTTCTGCGCCGACGAGGCCTGGGCGATCTGAATGGCCTCCTGCATCGCAACGCCCTTGATCAGGCCGGTCGCGAAGCCGCCGTTGAAGCAGTCGCCGCAGCCGCAGGTGCATTTCACCTCGACCTTGAAGGCCGGGGTGTGAAATTCGGTGCCGTCGCGGTGGCGGTAATAGGCACCGTCTGCGCCGAGGGTCAGGATCACGCAAGCGGTCCCCCGGTCGATCAGGAACTGCGCCAGATCGCGATACTCGAACAGGCCGGACAGGGCGCGGGCCTCTTCCTCGGAGGGCAGGAAATAGTCGGTGTGGGGCAGAAGACGCGCCACCTTGGGCAGATCGTCAGGGGTCGAGGCGAAGACATCCAGCGTGGTGATCACGCCGCGCCGCCTGGCCTCGGCCATGATTTCCTCGGTCCGGCCCTGATCCATGCGGTTCATCAGGCCGACGCCGCCGACATGCAGGATGCGGGTATCGAGAAGGTCGTCGATCTGGCTGTCGTCGATATGGAACCCGTCCGTGGCACCCCGCTTGTGCAGGGCAGGACGGGCGCCGTCAGGCCGCGTGGTGACGATCGAGGACGAGGTGGTGAACCCCTCGCACCGCGCCATCATCGCGATGTCGATGCCGAAGCTGGCCAGCTTCATCAGCACCCAGTCGCCCATGTCGTCATGGCCGACACCGCCCACCGCACGCGCGCGCAGCCCGTGCTTGGCCGCCACGATCACCGCACTTCCGGCGGCACCGGAGACGGCCAAGGTGTAATCCTCGACAAAGTAGGTGTCGCCCCCCGGCGGTATCTGGGTGACCGGACGGCACAGGGCGTCAAAGGTGATGAAGCCCATCGAGGTATAGTCGAACCGATGGCTCATGCAGCCCCCCGAATGCGCTGGCCGTCCTCGCCAAAGAAGTAAAGATGCGCCGGATCGAAGGTGATGCCGACCGGCTGGTCGATGTCCGACCGGTAGTCGCGCGCCGCCTTGACCTCGATCATCTTCTCCCCGGCACGGACGGTCAGATAGGTGGTGTCGCCGGTCGGCTCGACCCCGTAGACCATCCCCTGCACGTTGTCCCCGCCGACCTGGCAATCCTCGGGGCGCACCCCCAGGGTGACCTTGCCGCGCACATGGTCGAGGCACGGCGCCGACACGCCGGGGGCTGTGAAGCGGCCATTCTGCGCCGTGCCCTCGATCAGGTTCATCGGCGGGCTGCCGATGAAGCCCGCGACAAAGGTATTGGCCGGGTCGGAATAGATCTGGTCCGGGGTGCCGACCTGCTGGATCGCCCCCTTGTTCATGATCACGATCCGGTCGGCCAGGGTCATCGCCTCGATCTGGTCATGGGTGACGTAGACGGTGGTCACCTTCAGCTGCCGCTGCATGTGCTTGATCTGCACCCGCATCGACTGGCGCAGCTTGGCATCAAGGTTCGACAGCGGTTCGTCCATCAGGAAGACCTGCGGCTGGCGCACCACGGCGCGGGCAAGCGCCGCGCGCTGGCGCTGACCGCCCGACAGGGCCCCGGGCTTGCGGTCAAGGAACGCCCCGAGTTCGACCATGTCGGCGGCCTGGCGGATCCGCGCGTCATGTTCCGACGCCGGGATCTTGCGCATCCTGAGCGGGAAGCGGATATTCTCGTAGATCGACATGTTGGGGTAAAGGGCATAGCCCTGAAACACCATCGCCACGTCGCGGTCGCGGGCATCGACCTCGTTCACCTCTTCGCCGCCGATGACGATCTTGCCATCGGTCGGCACCTCCAGCCCGGCGATCATCCGCATCGTGGTGGTCTTGCCGCAGCCCGAGGGGCCAAGCAGCACCAGAAACTCCTCATCGGCGATTTCAAGCGACATGTTCTGCACGCCGACAAAGGCGCCATAGCGCTTTTCGAGGTTCTGCAGGTGGATCGAAGCCATGGCCTAGCCTTTCACTGCGCCCATCGTCAGGCCGCGCGACAGGTGCTTCTGGATCAGGATCACCAGGATCAGGATCGGCACGAAGGCGATGAACGAGACAAGGGCGATTGCGTTGTAGATGATGCCGTCGGAGCCGCCAGTGAAATTCGCCAGCGCCACCGACATGGTATAGGCCTTCGAGGTCGAGGCGATGAGCAGCGTGAAGAGAAACTCGTTGATCGCGAAGATCGCCGCGATCACCGCGGCGGTAATGATGCCCGGCAGGCAGGCCGGCACGATGATCTCGCGCAGGATGGTCAGATCCCCTGCCCCGTCGGTGCGGGCCGCATCCTCCAGTTCCTTCGGGATATCCAGCATGTAGCTGCGGATGATCCAGGTGACCAGCGACAGGTTGATCGCGGCATAGATCAGCATCAGCGCCCAGACCGAATTCAGAAGCCCGAGCGTCTTGAACAGAAAGAAGATCGGCACCGCCACGATGGCCGGGGCCATCATCCGGGTGGAGAGGATGTAGAACCCGATATCCTCGCGCCCCTTGAAGTCATAGCGTGCAAGAGCATAGGCGGCGGGGATTGCCAGTGCGAGGTCGATGACCACCGACCCCGCCACCGCGACGACCGAGTTGCGCAGATATTGCGCGATGGGCCAGTCGCTGATCAGCAGGCGCCAGGCATCGAGCGAGAAGCTCGGCCAGTAGATCGGCCGCGGGGTGATGACCTCGGTCCGCGGGCGAAAGCCGATCGACAGGAACCACAGGATCGGCAGCAGGCAGACCAGGGCCCAGCCGCCCAGCACCAGATAGCGCAGAAGCAGGCTTTCGCCGCGGGATTTGCGGGCCTTGGCCATTCAGGTCTTCCCCGAATGGAAGGCGCGTTTCACGACGGTCTGGGCGATGATCACCGTCAGGATCAGCATCAGCACCGAAGCGGCCGAGGCATAGCCGAAGTTGAACATGCGAAACCCCTGTCGGTAGATGAAATAGCTCATCGTCTCGGTCGCGCCGCCGGGGGTGCCCTGGGTCATGACGAAGACATTGGTGAACATGGTGGTGATGTCGATGCCGCGCAAAGTGACCGCGACCACGATCACCGGGCGCATCATCGGCAGGGAGATGTTCCAGAAGATCTTCGGCCAACTGGCCCCATCCAGACGGGCGGCCTCTTCGATCTCCTGATCCTGGCCCTGAAGGGCAGCCACGAAGATGATGAACAGGAACGGCGTCCACTGCCAGACATCGGCGACGATCAATGTCATCCGCGACAGCCAGATGCTGCCCAGCCAGTCGACATTGCCCTCGATCAGGCCGAGCCGCCCCAGGAGGTCGGAAATCACCCGTCCGTCGTTGAACGCCAGTTTCCAGATGAAGGCGACGGCCGAGGGCATGAACAGCATCGGCATCAGATAGACGATGCGCCAGCCGCGGATCAGCGGGTCGCGATAGGCGAAATAGGCGATCGCCAGTGCGATACCGGTTTGCAGGGCCAGCGAAATGGCGCCGATCAGCGCGGTATTGGCCAGGGCGGCCCAGAATTCTCGGTCTTGCAGAATGGTGGTGTAATTGTCGAAACCGGCCCAGGTCCAGTTGAGGAACTTGACCACGAACAGGCTTTGATAAATCGCGAACAGGCCCGGATAAAGCGTGATGACCAGGAGATAGGCCAAGGCCGGGGCCAGCAGAAGATACGGGAACGCGCGGCGCAGCGCCGGGCTGCGACGCCGCGGTGCGGGTTTGGGGGCGGCTTTCGCCACCCCCTCCACCAGAACTGAGGGAGCGTCAGTTCTCATCCGATCAGAACGGCAGGGCCTTGCCGCCGCCCACATAAAGACCGGGTGCGACATCGGCATAGGCCACCGGGCCGCCGCCATCCTTGAAGCCGTTCTTGGCCATGATCGAGGTCCAGGCGGCCTGCCCGTTGTCCAGCGCCTCCTTGGCACTGATCTGGCCGGTGATCGCGCGGTTGATCTCGTTGCCAAGCGCCTGTTCCATTTCGAACATGCCGGGAAGGCGGGGCGAGCACCAGGCGTGATCCAGGCTGTCGGCCCAGACCTTCATCGGCTGCGATACCGCGCGCAGCCTGTCATTGGCCAGAACCGACCGATAGCCGGGGGCCACGCCGTTGGCGTTGGCCTCGTTCATCGCCATGATCGACGCGGTGGTCAGGAAGGCCAGCATCAGGAACGCGCCTTCGGGGTTCTGGCTGGTGGACGTGACGACCGAGGTCGAGCCCGCGATGTTCGGCGGGGCAAAGACACCGCCGGCGATGCGCGGCTCGTAGATGGTGACGAAGTCGTCGACGATCCGGCTTTGGTCCGGACGCATGGCTTGCGTCCCGCTGTCTTGCCAGCTGATGTTCGCCGCAACCTGACCACCCAGCCAGGCGGCACGGTTTTCACCCCAACCGGCGCCCGAAACGCCCTCGATCGCGTTCTTCGACAGGGCCAGCAGCGTTTCCAGACCCTTGACCCCGGCATCGGTGTTCAGTGTCGGGTTCCAGCTTGCGTCGAAAAGCTGCATCCCGGCCTGCGCCGCGATGTGTTCCCACGAATAGGTCGACCAGAAGCCGCGCGCACCCAGCAGGCCGATGCCCGCCACGCCGCCGCCCAGCTTGTTCGCCTCGGCGGTGATCCGGATCAGCTCGTCATAGGTCGGAACCGAGTTCGTCAGATCGATCGGACCGCCCAGGATCGGCTCCAGCACCGATTTGCGCAGGTGAACCATCTGGATGTCGCAGTCGAACGGCAGGCCGACCAGCTTGCCGCCGAAATAGCCATAGTTCAGCCGGTAGGTGTCATAGAAATCGTCCAGCGGCAGGTTCCACTTGGCGGCGTAGTCATCCAGCGGTGCCAGAAAGCCCGGTGCCGCAAAGTCGCCCAGCCAGGCCGAGAAGAACTGCAGCGCGTCGAACGAGGCATTGCCCGAAATGAACTCGGAAATCGCCTTGTCATAGATGCTGTCATCCGGGATCGGAACCAGTTCGACCTTGATCCCCGACAGTGCCTCGAACGGCGCAAGGCCGTCGGCCGCCGATTCCTGGTCAGCGGCCCCGATCGCGAAGCGAACCGTCGTGCCGCCAAGTTCCGAACGGACCTTTTCCCAGTCGACCGTGCGGATCCAGTCCTTGGCCGGATCCCACAGCGGATCGTTGGTCATGCCGTAAAGCTTGCGATAGTCCTCGCGGACGTAGGTCTCGACCGAAATGCTGTCGAGCGTGGCCTGGATATCCGGCAGGCCCGACTGGGCAAGTGCCGGCGTCTTCAGTCCGATTGCGCCGGAGGCCACGCCAAGGGCGGCCCCCGTGCGCAGGAACGAACGGCGGGACATTCCCCCGAAACGAATGGTCATTCTGATTTTCCTCCCTTTGGCGATCTTGATCGGTTGCCCGCCTTCCGCGCAAGCCATCCGCCAGTGCGGCCGTCTCGGGCGCCATGACTGCTCAAATTGCGGTTTGTGAACTTTCGTTTCACTACATTATCATGTGTGCAAGACATATCGCCTGTCAACGGCAAATTTCTGGCCGTTATGCTGCAATGCGGCGTGAACTCTTGATTGACACAATAACAAAAGTTCACATACTGTTGGCCAAGAGCCATACCGGAGTATCCCCATGCCCACGAATGTAGCCCTTACCGGTCTGGCCAGAGATCTGGCCGGGCGCGCCGACGGCGGCAAGCCGATTCGGATCGGCCTGGTGGGCGCGGGCGAGATGGGAACCGACATCGTCAGCCGGGTTGCCCATATGCGTGGCATCGAGATCGGCGCCATCAGCGAGCTGAAGCCCGGGGCAGCGGCGAAGTCGGTCGAGATCGCCTATGGCAGCACCGACCGCGTGCAAGCGGTCGCCACCGCCGATGCGGCCAATGCGGCGATGGAGCAGGGCAAGGTCGCGATCACCGACAACGTCAGCGCCCTGCTCGAGGCCGGGCTGATCGATGTGGTGGTCGATGCCACCGGCATTCCGTCCGTCGGGGCCGAAATCGGCCTCAGGGCGATGGAGCGCGGCAAGCATCTGGTGATGATGAACGTCGAGGCGGACGTGACCATCGGCGCCTATCTGCGCGCCGAGGCGGAACGGCTGGGCGTGATCTACAGCCTTGGCGCGGGGGATGAACCCTCGTCCTGCATGGAACTGATCGAGTTCGTCAGCGCCATGGGCCACCGCATCATCAGCGCCGGCAAGGGCAAGAACAACCCCTTGAACATCGACGCCACGCCGGCCGAATACACCGAGGAAGCCATCCGCCGCCACATGAACCCCCGGATGCTGGTCGAGTTCGTGGACGGCTCGAAGACCATGGTCGAAATGGCGGCCATTGCCAATGCCACCGGTCTTGTCCCCGACCGCCCCGGCATGCATGGCCCGGCCTGTTCGCGCGAGGATCTGAACAAGGTGCTGGTCCCGCAATCGGCGGGCGGCCTTCTGTCCTCGGCCGACGGCCGGGTCGATTACACCATCGGCAAGGGCGTGGCCCCGGGTGTGTTCGTGGTGGCCGAGATGGACCATCCCCGCATCCGCGAACGGATGGAAGACCTGAAGATGGGCAAGGGCCCCTATTTCACCTTCTTTCGCCCCTATCACCTGACCTCGCTTGAGGTGCCGCTGACCTGCGCGCGCGCGGTGCTTTACGGCAAGGCCGACATGGTGCCGATGGCGCGTCCGGTGGCCGAGGTCTGTGCGGTTGCCAAGACGGATCTGGCCGTGGGCGACACGCTGGATCAGATCGGCGAATATTGCTACCGCGCCTGGATCATGACGGCGGACGAGGCCCGCGCCGCCAAGGCCATTCCCTGCGGCCTTCTGACCGGCGCGAAAGTGACCGCGCCGATCCGCAAGGGTGAGTTGATCACCACCGCCAACGCCGCCGTGCCGGCGGGCAGCAAGATTGCCGCCCTGCGCGCCCGGCAGGACAAGATGCTGGGCCTCTGATACCATGACCAAACCCGACAACCGCCCCTTCGCCATTCGCAGCTACGCGCCCGAACAGCTGCGCGAGGCGCTGAAGCGGATGTATCTGATCCGCCGCTTCGAGGAAGGCGCCGAAGACAGCTACATGCGCGGGTTGATCCACGGCACCATGCATCTGTCCATCGGGCAAGAGGCCAGCGCGGTGGCGACCTGCATCGCGTTGACGGATGCCGACAGGATCACCTCCACGCATCGCGGCCACGGTCACTGCATCGCCAAGGGTGCCGATGTGGGCCGGATGTTCGCCGAGTTCTTCGGCAAGGAAACCGGCTATTGCCACGGCCGTGGCGGGTCGATGCACATTGCCGATATCAAGACCGGGAACCTTGGGGCAAACGGCATTGTCGGCGGCGGCCTGCCGATTGCCGTCGGTTCGGCCCTGTCGGCCAAGCGCCTGGGCAAGCCGGATGTCACGATCTGCTTTTTCGGCGACGGGGCCAACAACGAAGGCGCGTTCCACGAGGCGCTGAACATGGCTTCGGTCTGGAAACTGCCGGTGGTTTTCGTCTGCGAGAACAACGGCTACGGCATGTCGACATCGACCGCGCGCTCGACCTCGGTCAAGCACATCGCCGAACGGGCGGCCAGCTATTCGATGCCGGGGGTGACGGTTGACGGCAACGATTTCTCGGCCGTGGCCGAGGCGGTTCACGATGCCGTCGCGCGCGCGCGGGCCGGCGACGGGCCGACGCTGGTGGAGAACCTGACCTATCGCTGGCGCGGCCATTCCAAGTCGGACCGCAACCGCTATCGGTCCAGGGAAGAAATCGAGGAGTGGATGGCACGCGACCCGATCACCCGCTTCCGGGCCGAGCTGATTGCCCATGGCGTGCTGGATGATGCGGCGGCCGATGCCATCGCCGCCGCGGCCGTGGCGGAAATGGAGGCCGGGATCGAATTTGCCAAGGCCGGACCCGCCCCGAGCCCTGCCGACGTGACCCGATACGTCTACGCGGAGGTGTGAGATGAACGCCATGACCCAGGATCAGGGGTTGCGCACCCTGTCCTACGCCGAGGCGATCCGCGAGGCGATGGCCATCGCCATGGAGGCGGACCCGACGGTGATCCTGATGGGCGAGGATATCGGGGTCTACGGCGGCGCCTTTCAGGTGACGCTGGATCTGGTGGACCGGTTCGGCCCCGACCGCGTCATGGACACGCCGATTTCCGAACTCGGCGGCGCCGGTGTGGCTGTCGGGGCGGCGCTGACCGGGCTGAAACCGATCTTCGAGTTCCAGTTTTCCGATTTCGCCATGCTGGCGATGGAGCAGATCGTCAATCAGGCCGCCAAGCTGCGCTACATGCTGGGCGGCGAAGCCTCGGTTCCGGTGGTCTTCCGGCTGCCGTCAGGCTCGGGCACCGGGGCGGCGGCCCAGCACAGCCAGTCGATCGAGGCCTGGTTCGGTCATGTGCCCGGGCTGAAGGTCCTGCAACCCTCCACGCCCGAGGATGCCAAGGGCATGCTGCTGGCGGCGCTGGCCGACTCCGACCCGGTGATGATTTTTGAGCATAAGCTTCTCTACAAGATGAAGGGCCATGTCCCCGAGGGCAGTTACCTGACCCCGATCGGCAAGGCGCTGGTGCGCCGCACGGGCACCGATGTCACCATCGTCGCCGGCTCGATCATGCTGCACCGCGCGCTCGAGGCGGCCGAGACGCTGGCCGGCGACGGCATCAGCGCCGAGGTGATCGACCTGCGCTCGATCCGGCCGATCGACCACGAGACCATCCTTGCTTCGGTGCGCCGGACCGGGCGGCTGATGGTGGTCTATGAAGGGGTCAAGGCCTTTGGGGTCGGGGCCGAGATCAGTGCCATGGTCGCCGAAAGCGATGCCTTCGATTTTCTCGATGCGCCGATCCTGCGCCTCGGGGCTGCCGATGCGCCGGTGCCCTACAATCCCGATCTTGAACGCGCCTCGGTCCCGCAGGTCGAGACGATTCTGGCCGCCGCCCGCCGCCTGAGCCGCCGCGAGATCTGAGATGCCGGTCGAAGTGATCCTGCCCAAGGTCGACATGGACATGACCCATGGCACCCTGGCGGTCTGGCATGTGGCCCCCGGCGACGAGGTCGCCAAGGGCGCCCCGCTCTTTGACATCGAGACCGACAAGGCGGCGATGGAGGTGGAATCCCCCGCGTCCGGCCGATTGCATTTCGTCACCGCCCGGCCCGGCGACAGGATCGCCGTGGGCACCGTCGTGGCGCTGATCTTTGCCGAAGGCGAGGATGTGGTCGAGGTGGCGGCCCCTGCGACGACGCTGCCCGAACCGGTTGACGCGCCTCGCGTAGCGCCGCCTGCCGCAGGGGCCCGGATTGCGCCCGCCGCGCCGGCCCTGGCCTCGCCGGAAGCCGACGGCCTGTTGCGCGCAACCCCGGCCGCCCGTGCCGCCGCGCGGCGGGCGGGCGTGACATTGGCCGACGTGCCGGGGACCGGCCCGCAAGGCCGCATCCAGCGCGATGATGTCACGGGCCATTTCGGGGGCCATGTCGGGGTCCAGACCGGCCCGGCCCCCGCAGCCGCCGGCCCGACCCTCTGGTCCGCGCAACCGGGACCGCTTCACATCAGCCACCGCAAGGGCCGGGGCGTGCCGCTGGTCCTGTTGCACGGCCTTGGCACCGACAGCCAAAGCTGGGCGCCCTTGGAAAAGGCCCTTGGCCCCGACCGGCCGCTGATCCGCATCGACCTGCCCGGGCATGGCCGCTCGCCCCGGCGCCGATTGCGCGGTTTTGCCGAGCTTGCGCGGATGATGGTCGAGGCCTTTGACGAGGCCACGCGCGCGCATGACCAGGTGCATCTGCTGGGCCATTCGCTGGGCGGCGCGCTGGCACTTGCCATCACCGATATCCGCGCGCGCAAGATCGCCAGCCTGTCGCTGATCGCACCGGCCGGCCTTGGCCCCGAAGTGGACGCCGCGGCCTTGACCGGGATCATCCGCGCCAGCCGTGCCGAAAGCCTTGCACCCTGGCTGCGCCGTCTGACCGCAACGCCCGAAGGCATCAGCGACGACTATGCCCGGGCGGCGATGAAGCGGCGCGCCGACCCGGGCCTGCGGGCGGCGCAGGCCGATATGGCCGAGGTGCTGTTTCCCGATGGCGTGCAACCCTTTGACCTGCGCCCCGCCCTGTCGCGGCTCGAATGCCCGACCGCCCTGATCTGGGGTCGCAGCGACCATATCCTGCCCTATCGCCACGCTCTTGCCGCGGGCGGAGATTTCGCTATTCATCTTCTGTCCGGTGCGGGTCACATTCCGCAGGTCGAGATCCCTGACCGTGTCGCCCGCATCGTCACGCGGCATCTTGCGGGGGTTTCGCCGGGCGGATGACGGGCACGAAATCAGGGATGGTGCATGCAGCCTGCAATTGCGGCCACGATCGCGCAAAGTGAGACGGACCGCCTGCGCGCG
Organism: Alphaproteobacteria bacterium HGW-Alphaproteobacteria-6; assembly: GCA_002841115.1. GTDB lineage: Bacteria > Pseudomonadota > Alphaproteobacteria > Rhodobacterales > Rhodobacteraceae > Albidovulum. Next base: position 38,777 of record PHEC01000001.1, read on the forward strand.
CGGGCGGTATGGCTGTATCATGTCGAGGGCAGCACCCAGAACGACATCGCAACCCAGCTTGGCATCAGCCGTGTGATGGTGGTTCGCTTGCTGGCCGACGCCCGCCGCCGCAACGAGGTGCGGGTGACGGTGTCGGCGCCGCTGGCCGAACTGATCGAGATGGAGCGGAAGGTCGAAACCCGCTACGGGATCGCCCGCGTCATCATCGCCCCCTTCGCCGACCCCGAGGAAGACCCGATCCGGGTCATCGCCGCCGCGGCCGGAAACTTCATCTCCGGCCTGATGAAATCAGGCATGACGGTGGGTGTCGGCTGGGGCCGCACATTGTACAACACCTTGCCGTTCATCACCGGCGAGACGCTGGACGATTTCCGGGTCGTGTCGCTTCTCGGCGGCATCGCGGCCGCCCGCCGCTTCAACCCTGCCGAGTTTGCCTGGCAGTTTGCCGAACTCTTTCAGGGCGAGGGGTTCCTGATCCCCGCCCCCGCCGTGGTCGACAGCCCCGAGACCAAACATGCCCTGCTGGAACGATGCGGCCTGTCGGCGATCTTCGAGATGGCCGACAAGCTGGACGTCGCCCTGCTGTCGGTGGGCGGCATTTCCACCCTGACCACCAGCTACCGCACCGGATACATTTCCGAATCCGACCGACGCTCGCTGATCGAGGCCGGGGCGGTGGGCGACGTTCTTTACAACTTCATCGACGCGAACGGCGATCTGGTCGGCCATGACGTCAACGACCGGGTGATTTCGGTCAACCTGTCCAATCTTCGCCGCACACCGGAACGGGTGCTGATTTCCGGCGGCAAGGACAAGAGGATTGCCCTGCGTGCGGCGATAAGGATCCTGAGGCCGACAACCCTGGTGACCGACGAGCAGACCGCCAGGGACCTTGCCGACGGGCCACAGGGGCAGCCCGATCAGGCCGGGTAGAGGCGGGCGCGCCGCACTGGCTGCCGATGCGCGGCCGTCGAGGCAATGCCTCGACTTGCCGCGGGTCGGGTGGGGGGAACCCCAAACTACGGCACGCTGCCGATGCGCGGCCGAGGACCGATCAGGCAAAGGTCCGGTGGACCTTTGCCCGGTCCGATTGGCCGGAGCCGCAAGGCGAAGGGTGAGGCGTGGTCGGGCCTTGGCCCGATCAATCGCTCCAGTGGAGCGATTGAAACGCCGAACGCACGGCCCGCAAGGGCCGGGCCGGGTGGGGTTCTCCACTGGCGCTGTCGGTCGAAAATCGGGGCGCGGCTGCCTGGGGTGAGACCGGATCAGAAACGGTCCAGTGGACCGTTTCCCGGTGGAACGCCCGCCCGTGTCGGGCGGGCCGGGAGCGCGCGGGTCAACGCGCCTGCCGGGGGGTGATGAGGGATCAGCAAAGGTCCAGTGGACCTTTGCCCCGAAGAACGCCGCGCCCGTGGCGCGGCCGGGTGGCAGGCGCGGCCCGATTTGTCGCGGGACAAATCGGGCGGGGGGTGGCGGTGAGGTTTGGGAGGTGGGGGGCAAGGGCCGCGCTACGGGTGGCTACGCTTGTTAAGCAAGAAATCTCCACCTAAAGTTGATTTCCAAGACGTTTCTATGGAGCCCAAGAATGTCAAACGGTGATGGTCATGTTTTCAGAACAAACGCATTTTCATGTTCAACAACTCCGCTCATAACTTGCTTCAAAGAAACAGAAATCTCGTCGGCGACCGGGTTCTTCTATTCGCATAAGGATGAAGTATATTTGGTCACGAATTGGCACGTTGTATCTGGGAGACACGCCGACAACCTAAAACCCCTCGACGACAAGCACGGCGCACTTCCAGACTCTCTTATAGTCCCGCTTCCAATCGCAGCGGTGCGGAGTATCCCAAAACCCATGATGGCGAAAGATCCGCAAAAAGTCCCATTGTACGAGGACACGGGCAAATCGGATGCGCCGGAAAGGCCTCTCTGGCTCATGCACCCAATATTTAGAAACTTGGTCGACGTGGCGGTTCTTCACCTACCCCTAAATGAGAAGGAAAAGCCCGGATTTCTCTCAATCTCAGTTAACTCATTGGAAAGAATTCCGGACTTAGAACTAGCCGTTGCAACTAGTGTTTTCGTTCTGGGCCATCCACGTGGCATAGGTAGCAAAACTCCAACCAAGATTCCCATTTGGAAGCGAGCCAGCGTTGCAAGCGAACCAGATTTCAACTGGGACAACGTTCCATGCTTTCTTATCGACAGTGCGACAAGAGAAGGAATGTCAGGGGCACCAGTTATCGGATGGCATCGAGGCCTTGGGTACCCAAAACAAGGCGGGAGCATCGGCGGCAAAACGATTTCCGGCGGGCGCTTTTTTGGTATCTATTCAGGAAGGCTTGGCGGTGACGAATTTTTAGCTCAGCTTGGAAGGGTATGGAAGGCGCCGGTTATAACGGAAATAATAGAAGGGAATGTACGCGGGGAAAGCTCGTTCTTTATGAGCGAAAAGAAAAACTAGTATTACCATCAAGATGCCAGCCCGCGAAAGTTTTCGCGGGCGTTCGACGCTGAAAACGCTCCACTGGAGCGTTTTCTCCCCGGTCAATGCCGGGGCCGCGCCTCACCCATCCATCTTCAACGCACTTATAAACGCGCTCTGCGGAATCTCCACCTTGCCGAACTGCCGCATCTTCTTCTTGCCGGCCTTCTGCTTGTCCAGCAACTTCCGTTTCCGCGTCGCGTCCCCACCATAGCACTTGGCCGTCACGTCCTTCCTCATCGCCGACAGGGTTTCCCGCGCGATCACCCGGGCGCCGATCGCCGCCTGGATCGGGATCTTGAACATGTGGCGCGGGATCAGGTCCTTCAGCTTTTCCACCATAGCCCGGCCGCGGGCCTCGGCGCGGTCGCGGTGGACCATGATCGACAGCGCATCCACCGGCTCGTCGTTGACCAGGATCGACATCTTCACCAGGTTATCCTCGCGGTAGCCCAGCATCGCGTAGTCGAAGCTGGCATAGCCCTTGGTCACCGATTTCAGCCGGTCATAGAAATCAAAGACCACCTCGGCCAAGGGCAGGTCATAGACCACCATGGCGCGCGACCCGGCATAGGTCAGGTCGATCTGGATGCCGCGGCGGTCCTGGCAAAGCTTCAAGACGTCGCCGAGATACTCGTCCGGCACCATGATCGTCGCCTTGATCCGCGGTTCCTCGATGTGATCGACGTAAGTGAGGTCGGGCATGTCGGCGGGGTTGTGCAATTCGCGCACCTCGCCGTCGCGCATGTGCAGCTTGAAGACCACCGAAGGTGCGGTGGTGATCAGGTCAAGGTCGTATTCGCGTTCCAGCCGGTCGCGGACCACTTCGAGGTGCAAAAGCCCGAGAAAACCGCAGCGAAAGCCGAAACCGAGCGCGGCCGAGGTTTCCATCTCGGAGCTGAAAGAAGCGTCATTCAGCGCCAGCTTCTCGATCGCGTCACGCAAGGCCTCGAAGTCGTTGGCATCGACCGGGAAGAGGCCGCAGAAGACCACCGGTTGCGCCGGCTTGAAACCGGGCAGGGCCCGGGCGCAGGGTTTGCGTTCGTGGGTGATGGTGTCGCCGACCCTGGTATCGCGGACCTGCTTGATCGAGGCGGTGAAGACGCCGATCTCGCCCGGGCCCAGTTCGGCGATATCGACCATCTGCGGCTTCAGCACCGACAGCCGGTCGACCCCGTAAAGCGCGCCGGTCTGCATCATCGTGATCCGGTCGCCCTTGCGGATCACCCCGTCGATCACCCGGATCATCACCACGACGCCAAGGTAGGGATCATACCAGCTGTCGACCAGCATCGCCTTCAGGGGCGCGTCACGGTCGCCGACCGGTCCCGGCAGCCGGGTGACGATCGCTTCCAGCACCTCGGGGATGCCGAGGCCGGTCTTGGCCGAGATCGGGATCGCCTCGGAGGCGTCGATGCCGATCACGTCCTCGATCTCGCGCTTGACCGCATCGACATCGGCCGCCGGCAGGTCGATCTTGTTCAGCACCGGCACGATCTCGTGGCCGGCATCGATCGCCTGATAGACATTGGCCAGCGTCTGCGCCTCGACCCCCTGGGTCGCATCGACCACCAGAAGCGAGCCTTCGACCGCGCGCATCGAGCGGCTGACCTCATAGCCGAAATCGACGTGGCCCGGCGTGTCGATCAGGTTCAGCACATAGGTCTTGCCGTCCTTCGCCGGATAGTCGATGCGCACGGTATTGGCCTTGATGGTGATGCCGCGCTCGCGCTCGATATCCATGCTGTCAAGCAGCTGCTCTTTCATCTCGCGTGCGGCCACGGTTCCGGTCAGCTGGATCAGCCGGTCGGCGAGGGTGGATTTGCCGTGGTCGATATGGGCCACGATGGAGAAGTTGCGGATCTGTGAAAGCTCGGTCATGGGCGGCATATAGCCTGTCCGGCAGGGGCCGGGAAGGGGGCTCGGCGGGCGGGGTTGACGGCTGCGGCGAGTCGGGTGTCTGATACCGGCACAACCTGAGGGAGGTCGCGATGAAGCTTGCCGTTCCCGACATGAGTTGCGGTCACTGCAAGACAGCAGTCGAGCGGGCGATCCAGGCCACGGATCCGTCGGCTGCGGTGCGGATCGACCTGGCGGCACGGACCGCAGAGGTGAAAAGCATCGCTCCGCGCGCGCTGATCCTGGCGGCGCTGGCCGCCGAGGGGTATCCGGCGACGCCGGCGGCCTGATCCCCGACGGCCTATTCCGGCTTGCGCCCGCCGGCATCCAGGAACCAGTCGTCGGGATAGGGATACCACCAGCCCTGCCGCACCGGCTTGTGGTCGATGATCACCATCTTGGTGCGGCGAAAGGCGTCAAGCCCCTGCCGCCCAAGTTCGCGGCCAAGACCCGAGGCCTTCCAGCCGCCGAAGGGCAGCGCGTCATTGTCGATCATCGGGTTGTTGACCCAGACCATGCCGGCCTCCAGCCGCTCGGCCGCCTCCATCGCCTCATCCAGCCGGGTGGTGAAGACCGAGGCGCCAAGCCCGAAGGCCGAGGCATTGGCGGCGTCGATCGCCGCGTCGAAATCGGCGACCCGGCAGACCGCCGCGACCGGGCCGAAACATTCCTCGTGCAATATGTCCATCTCCGGGGTGCAGCCGGTCAGGATGGTCGGCGCGTAGAACCAGCCGGTATCGAGCCCCTCGGGCACCCGCCCGCCGCATTCGACGCGCGCGCCTTTGGCCACCGCATCGGCGATGAGCCGCATCACCTTGTCGCGCGCCGCCTTGCTGACCAGCGGGCCGATCTCGGACCGCGCCAGCCCGTTTCCGACGCGCAGCCGCAGGGTTTCGGCGACGAAGGCGCGGACGAAATCGTCATGCACGCCGTCGACGACATAGATCCGCTCGGCCGAGGTGCAGACCTGCCCGGAAAGGTGAAAGGCCGCCGTTGCCGCCCCGGCCGCCGCGACATCGAGCGGCGCACTGTCGCAGATGATCATCGGGTCGCTGCCGCCGGCCTCGATCACCGCGGGCTTCATCCGCGCGCCGGCCGCCGCCGCCACCGCCCGCGCCGCCGCCACCGATCCGGTGAAGGCGACCGCATTGGTCGCCTCGCTGTCGACCAGGGCACGGCCGAGATCGGCGCCGCCCGGCAGGCAGGCGACCAGCCCGGCCGGCAGGTCGGCGAAGACCCGCATGAAATCGAGCGTCGACAGCGTCGTTGCCGCGGCCGGCTTCACCACACAGCCATTGCCGGCGGCAAGCGAGGCCGCGACCGTCCAGCACATCAGAAGGATCGGGAAGTTGAAGGGCATGATATGCGCCGACACGCCAAGCGGCTCATAGCGGGCATACTGGAACGACCCGGCCTGCGTCGATCCGGCGACCTTGCCGGCCTCGTCGCGGGCCATCTCGGCGTAATAGCGAAAGACCGGCGCGCAATTGGCCAGTTCGCCGATCGCCTCGGGATAGGGCTTGCCCATTTCGCGGCTCATCAGGGTGGCACAGCGGGTCAGGTCGGCCGCCTCGATCCGCGCCGCCAGCCGGTGCAGATGCGCCGCACGGGTCTTGGCATCAAGCCGGCGCCAGCCCGCCTGTGCGGCGTTCACCGCCGCCAGAACCTGCGCCAGTTCCTCGGCCGTGGTCTCGGCGATGCGGCCGACCGTCGCCAGCGTGGCGGGGTCGGTGACCACCTGCGCCACCCCGGCCGAGGGGCGGTATCCGGGGGCAAGATAGTGGCAGGGGCGATCAGGGTCGAACATCGGCAAGGGCCTTTCGGGCGCGGGATCAGCGGATCATGTAGACCTTGCGGATCGTCTCATGCACCGTGCAGGTGCCCTTCCAGTCCTGCGGAAAGAAGGCGGCGGTGTCGGGTGTCACCTCGATCACCTCGCCGTTCTCGTGGACATAGGTGCAGCGCCCGGCCAGGAAATGGCAGAATTCATCGCGGGTGACGTGGCAGAACCACTTCCCCGGCGTGCAGATCCACAGGCCGCATTCCGACTGTCCCTCCGGCCCCTTGTGCAGGACCCGGCCCGAGACATGCGACTGCCCCTCGATCATCGTCGGGATCACGCCCCAGTCGACGGTGTCGGTGATCGCCAGCGGGTCTTTCATCACAGGTGTCGTCATCGTCGTCTCCCGGGCGGCCGGTCAGGCCAGCATGTAAAGGTTGCGGATGGTCTCGTGGATCTCGGCGCGGCCGGTCCAGCCGGCGGGAAAAAGCACACAGGTGCCGGGGCCGACCTCGATCGTCTCGCCGTCGTCGCGAGTATAGGTGGCACGGCCGGCGACGAAGTGGCAGAACTCGTCACGCGGGATCGCAAGGCGCCAGCAGCCCGGCGTGCAGACCCAAAGCCCGGTCTCGGGCTGCCCGCCCGGCCCCTTGAACAGCAGCCGCCCGGTAGAGCGTGACCCGGCCACGACCGCGTCGGGCTGTTCGCCCCAGTCGGCCAGATCGTCGTAAGTGCCCGCGCCGTGGATATGCGGCGCCGAGGATGCAAGATCGGTCATGCGCCGGCCAGCCGTTCCAGAAGGTCGGCGGCCTTCTTCGGTCCGTCCTGCGCCTGCATCTGCGCCGAGGTCGCCGCCAGCCGCGCCCGGATCGCCGGATCGCTCAGGCAGGTCTCGATCTTCGCCAGTAGCCCTGCGTCGTCCCAGTCATAGCGCGGGCTGCGGAAACCATGGCCGGTCTCTTCGACCCGCATCGCGTTGTCGTGGCCGTCCCAGACATAGGCCATGATGATCGCCGGCTTGCCGAAGTAGAGGCATTCGGTGAACGAGTTGTTGCCGCCGTGATGGATCACGCAATCGACCTGCGGGATCACCGAGGGCTGCGGGAACCAGCTTTCGATGATGACGTTGCCGGGGATGTCGTCATACTGCTCCTTGTAGTCGCCGACATTGACCAGCGCGCGGAAGCGCGAGCGTCCGACCACCCCGATCAGCCGCTTCAGCAGATCGGTATCGCCGGCGCCGAGGCTGCCGAAGGAAATGTAAAGGAGCGGCCCGTCATTGTTCCTGGCGAAGGTCGGCACCTGATAAGGCGCCTCCTTGCGCACGCAGCCTTCCAGATACTGGAACCGCGCCGGGTCGAGCGGTTCGGCACGGCGGAACTTCACCGGCTCGGGGTAAAGTAGAAGGTTGAGGAAGGGCGAGGCCTCGAAGAACTGCCCCAGCGGATAGGGCGCCTCGCCGCGTTCGCCGAGAAAGGCGTTGAAATCGTCGTGGATCGGCCGGATGACGCGGTTGAAACGCTCGCGGAACGCGCGGTGGCCCTCGTGGTCATGCTCGCTCATCCCCGACAGATGCGGCGGGATCGCCTCGTCCTCGATCTCGTTTTCCGAGCACGAGATGATCCGCACCCAGGGCTTGCCGAACTGCTTGATCGCCGGAAACAGGATCACGTTATCGACGCAGATCACATCCGGCCTGATCCGGTCCAGCACGCCCGGCAGGTCCTTTTCGGCCCATTTCGCGCTGTCGACGATCGCCTCCCAGCAATCCTTGACGTAATTGTCGATCTGGTCGATCGGCGCCTTGCGGAAGTTGGGGATATGGCCGTTGATGAAATCCTCCCAGAATTTCGCCATCTGTTCGGGCGGCATCGGCGCGGACAGGTTGACCGGATGCGCCTCAAACCCGTAGCCCTCGTAGACCGGAACGAAGCCGGGGTCGGACAGGAACACCGCCTTGTGGCCGCGTGCCACCACCTCTTGCGCGATGCCGACGGAATTCAGCGCCGGGCCATAGGCCGCTTCGGGAAAGAAGGCAAAGGTCTTTGCGCTCATCGGGCGTTCTCCTCGGTGAAGGTGCGGGTATCGGCATGGTTCCAGCCCAGCGTGACGGCGTCGCCCTCGGCCACCGGCCGGCGGTCGGCCGCATCCGAGGTCAGGCGCACCAGAAGCGGGCGCGGCGACAGCGCGGTCTGGACATGCAGTTGCAGGTCAAGCCCGTGATAGGCGCGCGCGATGACGCGGCCATCGGTGGTGGTGTCGGCGGTATCGGGGAAAAGCCGGATCCGTTCGGGGCGGATCGCCAGGGTCCGGCCGCCGCCCGCGTCGATGAAGTTCATCACCCCGATGAAATCGGCGGCGAAGCGGTCGACGGGATGTTCATAGACCTCGTGCGGGGTGCCGCATTGCAAGAGCCGGCCGTCCTTCATGATGGCGATCCGGTCGGCCATGACCAGCGCCTCGTCCTGATCATGGGTGACGACGATGAAGGTGATGCCGACCTCGTGCTGCAACCGCTTCAGTTCAAGCTGCATCGCCGCGCGCAGCTTCTTGTCGAGCGCGCCGAGCGGCTCGTCGAGCAACAGCAGCCGCGGCCGCTTGATCAGCGCGCGCGCCAGCGCCACGCGCTGACGCTGGCCGCCAGACAGCTGATCGGGGCGGCGGTCGGCCAGCCCGTCAAGCTCGATCACCGACAGCATCCCGGCAACCCGGTCGGCGATCTCGGCGCGCGGCCGGCGCTCCATCTCCAGCCCGTAGGCGATGTTGGCGCGCACGCTCATGTGCGGGAAAAGCGCGTAGGACTGGAACATCAGGTTGACCGGCCGGCGGTTCGGCGCCACCCGCGCGATGTCCTGCCCATCGAGCAGGATCTGCCCGGTGTCCGGCGTCTCGAAGCCGGCAAGCATCCGCAACAGCGTGGTCTTGCCCGAACCGGAGGCGCCGAGAAGCGCGAAGAATTCGTTGCCGGCGACATCGAGCGTCAGGTCGCGCACCGCCGCCACCCGGCCGAAGCTTTTCGACAGGCCGCGGAGCGACAGCAGCGGCGCGGGCGTGGTCATGGCGCCACCATCCCGCCGCGGTTCAGCCGCTGCGCCAGCGTCAGCGCGATCAGGCTGACCCCCATCACCAGCGCCGCCAGCGCGTTGATCTCGGGCGTCACGCCAAAGCGGATCATCGCGAAGATCTGCATCGGCAGCGTGGTCGATGCGCGCCCGGCGCCGGCGGTGAAGAAGGCGATGATGAACTCGTCGACCGACAGCGTGAAGGCCAGAAGCGCCCCGGCGATCACCGCCGGCATCAAGACCGGCAGCACCACCCGGCGCAGCGTCGTCAGCCCCGAAGCCCCCAGATCCTGCGAGGCCTCGACGATCGACCAGTCGAAGGATTTCAGCCGCGCGCGGACCACCGAACAGACAAAGGCCAGGTTGAAGACGACATGGGCCATGATGATCGTGTGCAGCCCCATGGTGATGCCCGCCAGCGAGAAGAAGCTGAGCAGGGCGATCGCCAGAACGATGTCGGGGATGATCATCGGCGCGAAGATCAGCGCCTCGAGCGCGCGGCCACGGCGGCGGCGCTGCTCGACGCCGAGCGCCAGCAGCGTGCCGAGAGCCGTGGCGATGGCGGTCGAGACCAGCGCGACCTTCAGCGTATTGGCCGCCGCCGACAGGATGTCGCTGTTGTGCCAAAGGGCGGCATACCAGCGCAACGAGACACCGCGCCAGACCGTCGGCAGCCCGCTTTCGTTGAACGACAGCGCCACCAGCACCGAGATCGGCACATAAAGGAATGCCAGAACCGCCGCCAGGATCGCCAGCATCAGGGGGGCATTGGCGCGCCTATCCATCCTGCGGCCCTCCGGTCGCCCCGCCTGTGGCCCGATCCGAGGCCAGCGTCTGAAGCATCAAGAGCCCGGTCATCAGCGCGATCAGCACCATCGACAGCGCCGCGCCGAAGGGCCAGTCGTTGGCGGTCAGGAACTGCGCATAGACGACATTGCCGATCATCTGGAACTGCCCGCCGCCCAGCAGCGCCGGGGTGACGAAATTGCCGATCGACAGCACGAAGACAAAGACCCCGCCGGCGACCACGCCGGGCAGGGTCAGGGGCAGCGTCACCCGGCGGAAGGTGGTCCAGCCCGAGGCGCCGAGATCGCGCGAGGCCTCGGCGATCTCGGGGTTGAGCCGGGCCAGCGGCGCATAGGTGGCAAGGATGACGAAGGGCAGGTAGTTGTAGACCAGCCCGGTGATCACCGCGCCCTCGGTATAAAGCAGCGACGGCGCCTCGCCCTCATAGCCGAGGACCCTCAGGCCCTGGGTGATCAGCCCCTCGCGGTTCAGAAGCACGATCCAGGCATAGGTGCGGATCAGGTAGTTCGACCAGAAGGGCAGCACCGCGATGAAGAGAAGTGCCGGCTGATAGCGGCGCGGCATCGAGGCTATGGCATAGGCGGCACTGTAGCCGAGGATCACCGCGATCAGCGCCGCCAGCCCGGCGATCCGCGCCGAATGAAGGAAGATCCCGGCATAGAGCGGGTCGAAGACCAGCGCGAGGTTTTCCAGCGTGAAGGTATATTCGACCCCGCCGTAGATGCCGCGCCGGAAGAAGGCCAGCGCCAGGATCAGCGCGCAGGGCACCACCATCAGCGCGAAAAGCCAGGCCAGCGCCGGCGCCATCAGGGCCAGGGATTTAGCCTGCCTCATCGCCTCTCGCCCCCCCCCGACAGCCGCGCGGCCGGGCGCCGAAGGGTTGCCCCCGGCGCCCAGACCCGCGGTTCATGCCTATTGCGCCGCCCGGATTTCACTGACGAGGCGTGCGTAGTCGCGGGTCGCCGCGCCGACATCGCGCAACTGCTCATAGCCCAGCAGCGTCGCCGGGGTGATCGCCATGTTCGGGAAAAGCTCGGTCAGGTCGGCCGGCAACGCCGCCATCGCCGGCTGGTTCGGCACCTTGTAAAGGATGTTCTCGGCCGCCCAGCGGTGGTTGTCGGCCTCGAGGATATCATTGACGAAGGCATAGGCGGCCTCCTTGTTCTCCGAGGCCTTGAGGATCACCATCGTGTCGACCCAGAGGTCCGATCCTTCCGCGGGGATGACATAGCGGATCGCCGGATCCTCGGCGATGCCGTAGTTGCACCAGCCGTCCCAGGCCTGCACCATCTCGGCCTCGCCGGAGACCAGCTTGGCGTAGAAGGTGGTGTCGTCATAGGCCAGAAGGGTCTTTTTCGCCGCGATCAGCAGATCCCTGACTTCGGCCAGCTTGTCCGGGTCGGTCTCGTTCACCGAGAAGCCCTTGGCCAGGAACCCCGCCGCCAGCAGCCAGCGGTCGGTGGCCAGCATCGTCGTCTTGCCGGTCAGCGCAGCACTCGGCGCCAGCAGGTCGTGCCACGACGCCGGCGCCGGGCTGACCAGGTCGGAGCGGTAGCACAGCCCGGTGGTGCCCCAGGCATAGGGCACCGAAAAGGCGTTGCCCGGATCATGCGCCAGCGTCGTCGCCTCGGGGTAGAGGTTGGCGAGGTTGGGGATCTTGCCGTGGTCCAGCGTCTCGGCCAGGCCGAGGTTGTGCAGCACCTCGGCGAAGGGCGACGAGACGAAGACCACGTCATAGCCCTTGCCGCCCGCGGCGATCAGCTTGCCCATGATCTCTTCATTGGTGGCATGCAGCACCAGTTCGGCGGCATGGCCGGTCCGCGCGGTGAAGGCGTCGACCGCGTCGGGCGCCATGTAGCCATCCCAGTTCGAGATGATCAGCCCCTCGGCGGCGGCCGCGCCGGCCCCAAAGGTCAAGGCCGCTGTCAGCGCAGCGGTCGCGAAGGTGTTCTTTGCGGTGGTCATCCGACACTCCCATGTCCTGTTGGCCGTAGGCAGGGCCGCGCCGCGGCGACCGGTCAGGGCGGCGGCGGACCCGTTGGCGGGCCTTCTTGCGGGCCCTGAGGTCTTTTCAGTATGTTTTCAGAAAAAGATACGTCAATATGTATTATCAGATATATTCTCCGACAGGTCGGTGGCGGTTTTTCCGCCACTCCACGGTGGTCGCAAGGGCAAGAAGATGGGCGAGAGGCGGAAGAGAGCGCGAAAAAGTCACGCCGACCTGGCCCGCCTCGTGCTCGACATGACCCGCGAGCGCGGCATGCGTCCGGGTGCGCATCTGTCCGAGCAGGTCTTTGCCGAATCCTGCGCTGTTTCGCGAACGCCCATTCGGGCGGCCTTCAAGATGTTGTCAGAGAACGGATTTCTGACCGCAAGGCCGGGCGGCGGCTATGCGCTGGCGATCGATGCCGATGCGCCTGGCGCCCTGGCGACGGCCCGCCTGGACACCCAGGAAGATGCGCTGGCCGAGATGATCCTGGCCGATCGTGCCGCCCGCCGGCTGGATGACGCCCCCTCGGTCAGCTTCCTGGCGCGGCGCTATTCGGTTTCGCGCGTGGCGGTTCTGAATGCATTAAAGATACTGCAAGCCGAGGGAATCATCGACCGGCTGCCCGGCCAGTCCTGGTGCTTCCGGCCGATCCTCGACACGCCGAGGGCCCTGGCCGACAGCCATCAGTTCCGCCTGGCGCTGGAACCGCAGGCGATCCTGACGCCGGGTTTCGCGCTTGATCCGCGGCGCGCGCTGGTCCTGCGCCGGCAGATGCAGGAGATGCGCGCGGCCGGCGAGGGGCGCATCGCCGCCGCCGCCTTCGCCCGCCTCGATGCCGAGTTTCACGGCCTGATCGCGCGCGGCGCCGCCAATGCCTTCATGCGCGACGCGCTTCTGGCCCATCACCGGCTGCGGCTGATCACCGAACGCGACAGCGGCGTGCCCGAGTTCCGGCTGCGCCAGTCCTTGCAGGAGCATCTCGACATTCTCGACAGTCTCGAACGGTATCAGTTCGACATCGCCGCCGACCAGATGGCCCTGCACCTGCGGCTGTCGCGCAATCCGCGCCCCGATGCCGCCAATCGCGGTGGCCCGCCGCTGCTCAGGCTGCCTGGCGCCGCCCTGCGGGCCGGCCCGCCATGACCCGCCCCCCGGTCGTGGCCCTGTTCCCCGAAGCAAGCTTTGGCGCCGCGCTGAACTGTGTCGCCATCGCCCAGGCGCTGCGCGCGCAAGGGGCGGTGCCGGTCTTCATCTGCCATCCCGGCTTCACCGGCATCTTCGTCGAATACGGCTTTCGCGAATACCACCTGCACCCCGCCGCCCGCCCCGGACCCGCCGCCGCGCCCGAGGACCACTGGCAAGGCTTCATCAACCGCCACCTGCCGCATTTCGACCTCAGCCCCTTCGACCAGCTGGCCACCTATGTCGGCCCGACCTGGGCGGCGATCGTCGATACCGCGATCGCCGCCGAGCCGAGCCTTGGCGAGACGATCGCCCGGATCCGCCCCGATGCGATCGTGCTCGACAACGTGATCATGTTCCCCGCCATCGCCAATGCCGGCTGTCCCTGGATCAGGGTGGTATCCTGCGCCGAGACCGAGATCGCCGATCCGCGGGTGCCGCCCTACCTGTCCGGCCTCGACGCAGGCGACCGGGCGGAGTGCGACGCCTTCAGGCGCGAATACCGCCGCGTCACCGCCACCGCCAGCGCGCGATACGGCGCGCTGCGCCGGGCGCATGGGCTGACGCCGCTGAAGCCGGGGGTCTTTCTGGAACTGTCGCCGGCGATGAACCTGCTGCTGGCGCCGTCGATCCTGCGCCATGACCGCGCCCATCCGCTGCCGGCGCAGCGGCTGCGCTACCTTGAAGGCTGCGTGCGCACCGAGGCGCGCTATGACGTGCCGGTCCTGCCCGCCAACGACGGCCCGCTGGTCTATCTCAGCTTCGGCTCGCTCGGGGCGATCGACACCGCGCTGATCACCCGGATGATTGGTGTCTTCGCCGATATCCCGGCGCGCTTTCTGGTCAATGTCGGCGGCTTTCCCGATGCCTATCGCCAGGTTCCCGACAATGTCTATCTGGCTGGCTGGTTCCCGCAGCCCTCGGTGGTGGCGCAATGCGATCTCTTCATCCATCACGGTGGCAACAACAGCTTTTGCGAGGCGCTTCACGCCGGGGTGCCCTCGCTGGTCATGCCCTATTGTTGGGACGGGCACGACAATGGCCGGCGCGCCGAGACGACCGGGACCGGACGGCGGCTGGACCGGGCCGGCTGGAGCGACGCCGACCTGCGCGCGGCGATCCTCGGCCTTCTGGCCGATGCGCCGATGCGCGCCCGGCTTGGCGCCAATGCCGAACGGATGCGTGCCGATCCCGGGCCGCAGGCGGCGGCGGCGGCGATCCTTGGCGTGATCGACGAGAGCGCGGTCGGACGGGATACGCCGCGTGCGCGGACCGGCCATGGTGCCTGATCCGGTTCGCCTGAACCGGCTTGACAGGCTGTTGAAAAGGCCACGCCTCCACCCGTTTCCAGCCACCAAATCGGGAAACTGTTCCTCGCCACGCTCCCCACAAGCTCTGGCCCGGGCGACCAGCCCGGGCCGCGCCCGACCCTCCCGGCGGGAGGGCGCATTGCAATGTCGCAAATAGCTAAACGGTTGGAATGACTTGGCTGCGATAAAGCGCCGCAGCCCCGGCGTGGCAAAGCGCCCACCCAGGGTCGGGCGCGTCCCTCGGTGCCAGGATCGGATGACGGGACAGGAACAGTTTCCTCGCCAGACACTGCGCGAAGTCCTTATTCAGCAGCCTGTCAATCTATCGTTAACCATGGCGCGCGCAGGATCGCCGGCATGCGCCCCGCGATTGCCGCCCTTCTCTTCGCCACGCTGCCGGCCCTTGCCGCCTGCACCACGCCGGCGCCGCAGTTCTTCGGCGCGACCCGGCATACCGTCAGCCGCGGCGGCATCGACTTCGTCGTCTTTCATCGCGGCAGCCGGGCCGAGGTGGTGCGGCTTGGCTATCTCGCGCGGCGCGACCGTGACCGGGTGCCTGCCCTGATGGCCGAGGCGGCCGGCATCGCGACCGGCTGCCGGGTCATCGCCAATTCGATGACCACCCGTCTGCCCGGCGACACCGGCGAGGCGCGCTTCGACCTCGATTGCCGCGTCCCGGGCTGATCCCCCGGCGCGGGCGTGCATCCGCCCCCCCCCGCGGCAATCGGTTTCGTTGCGCTTGACGCCGTCATCGTCTAGGTCATGCTGCAAAGCGGCGCGCCGCCGATCCGGCCCGGAGCGCCGCGCCATGCCATTCGCATCTAAAAAGAAGGATCAGCCCATGACCAATGTCGTAATCGTCTCGGCCGGCCGCACCGCAGTCGGCAGTTTCAACGGTGCTTTCGCCAATACCCCTGCGCATGAGCTTGGGGCGGCGGTGATCGAGGCGGTGGTGGCGCGCGCCGGCATCGACAAGGCCGAGGTGTCGGAGACCATCCTCGGTCAGGTGCTGACCGCCGGGCAGGGCCAGAACCCGGCACGCCAGGCGC
Source organism: Alphaproteobacteria bacterium HGW-Alphaproteobacteria-6 (assembly GCA_002841115.1). Lineage (GTDB taxonomy): Bacteria > Pseudomonadota > Alphaproteobacteria > Rhodobacterales > Rhodobacteraceae > Albidovulum. The sequence continues at coordinate 54,341 of PHEC01000001.1, forward strand.
ATGTCAATGCCGGCCTGTCAATCGAATCGCCGGCGATGACCATCAACCAGGTCTGCGGCTCGGGCCTGCGGGCGGTGGCACTTGGCGCCCAGCACATCCTGTGCGGCGATGCCGCGATCGTGATCGCCGGCGGCCAGGAAAGCATGAGCCTCGCACCCCATTGCGCCCATCTGCGCGCCGGCCAGAAGATGGGCGACCTGAAATTCATCGACACGATGATCCGCGACGGGCTCTGGGATGCCTTCAACGGCTACCACATGGGCACCACGGCCGAGAACGTCGCGTCAAAATGGCAGATCGGCCGCGAGGCGCAGGACGCCTTCGCGGTCGCCAGCCAGAACAAGGCGGAAGCCGCGCAGAAGGCCGGCAAGTTCGCCGACGAGATCATCGGTTTCACCGTCAAGACCCGCAAGGGCGACATCGTCGTCGATCAGGACGAATACATCCGCCACGGCGCGACCCTTGACGCGATGACCAAGCTCAGGCCGGCCTTTTCCAAGGAGGGCACGGTCACGGCGGGCAATGCCTCGGGTCTCAACGACGGCGCCGCCGCACTTCTGCTGATGTCCGAGGCCGAGGCGGCGCGGCGCGGGCTGACGCCGCTGGCGCGAATCGCCTCCTATGCCTCGGTCGGCGTCGATCCGGCCGTCATGGGCTCGGGCCCGATCCCGGCCAGCCGCAAGGCGCTGGAAAAGGCCGGCTGGAAGGCCGCCGATCTTGACCTGATCGAGGCCAACGAGGCCTTCGCGGCACAGGCCTGCGCGGTCAACAAGGACATGGGCTGGGATCTTGCGCGCGTCAACGTCAACGGCGGCGCCATCGCCATCGGCCACCCGATCGGGGCAAGCGGGGCGCGCATCCTCAACACGCTGGTCTTCGAAATGGGCCGGTCGGGCGCCAGGAAGGGTCTTGCGACGCTCTGCATCGGCGGCGGCATGGGCATCGCCATGTGCCTTGAGCGGGCCTGACTGTCCACCAGACGGCGCGGATAAGTGAAGACCGGGGTGCGCAATATTGTTGCGCACCCCGAATCACGATTGTAACTTGATTGCAGAAACAACCTTTGGGGAGGGATCATGGCCAGAGTAGCACTCGTGACCGGGGGGTCGCGCGGCATCGGCGCGGCGATTTCCGTCGCACTCAAGGCAGCCGGTTACAAGGTGGCCGCGAATTACGCGGGCAACGACGCGGCCGCTGCGGCCTTCACCAATGAGACCGGCATCCCGACCTACAAGTGGTCGGTTGCCGATTATGACGCCTGCGCCGCCGGCATCGCCCGGGTCGAGGCAGACCTCGGTCCGGTCGAAGTGCTGGTCAACAACGCCGGCATCACCCGCGACGCGATGTTTCACAAGATGACGCCGGCACAGTGGAAAGAGGTGATCGACACCAACCTTTCGGGCGCCTTCAACATGACCCATCCGGTCTGGTCGGGGATGCGCGACCGCAAGTTCGGCCGGATCGTCAACATCTCGTCGATCAACGGCCAGAAGGGCCAGGCGGGCCAGGCCAATTATTCCGCCGCCAAGGCCGGCGACCTCGGCTTTACCAAGGCTTTGGCGCAGGAAGGCGCGCGCGCCGGCATCACCGTCAACGCGATCTGCCCGGGCTATATCGGCACCGAGATGGTGCGCGCGATCGACGAGAAGGTGCTGGCCGAACGGATCATCCCGCAGATTCCGGTCGGCCGCCTCGGCGAACCCGAGGAGATCGCCCGCTGCGTGGTGTTCCTTGCCGCCGACGACGCCGGCTTCATCACCGGCTCGACGATCTCGGCCAATGGCGGCCAGTTCGTCGTCTGAACGGGACCGGATCGCAAGGGCCGGGGGATCAGAAACAAGGGGGCCGGTCATCCGACCGGCCCCTGTGCTGTCGTGCTGATGGCACCGTCAGTTCTGACTGAGGCGCGCAATCTCTTCCTTGATCTTGAGTTTCTGCTTTTTCATGTCGGCGATGGCCAGATCGTCATAGCCGGGATGGCGTTGCGCCTCTTCCACGGCCTCGGACAGATGTTCGTGTTTCTTGCGAAGTTCCTGCAGGTGCGAACCCAGCGACATCGTCGTCTCCTCTGCTGTGAAACCTGTCATGATTCCATCACAGAAGATGAGTCGTGTCACGCGGAACCCGCCGGGGCCGAAAAATCTTCGCCCTGGCCGGCGGTCCCCTGCCCGGTCGTCGGGCGATCAGAGCCGCAGCGCCGCGCCGTCACGCAGGACGGCGCGCGCGGCGGCGGCAAAGCTGTCGCCATCCGCGCCATCGGGTCGGGCGTCATCATGCAGCACCAGCGGCGCCAGCAGGCGGCAGGGCGCCCGCCCGCCCTTGCGCGCTCGCAGGATCACCCGGCTGGCAGGCTGGCCGGCGCGCGGCGCCACCGGCAGGATCGCCAGGCTTCCCGCCCCGGCGGCCAGCAGCAGGGCCAGAACCTCGGGCAGCCGTTCGCTCGCCTGGATCAGGGTCAGCCAGCCCTTCGGACAAAGCCGGCGCATCGCGGCACTGATCCATGCCGCAAGCGGCGTGGCCTCGCGCAGCGCATGGTCGCGCCCGGCATCGGCGGACCGGGTGCCACCGCCGGCATGCCAGTAGGGCGGATTGGCCAGCACATGATCGAAAGCCTCGGCGCGCAGCACCGCCGGCATCGCCGCCAGATCGCCCTCGACCACCCGGATCGCGATGCCGTTGCTGGCGCCGTTGCGACGCGCCAGCGCGGCATAGACGGGCTGCACCTCCAGCCCGCTCAGCATGATCCCCGGCACCCGGCGGGCCAGGCAAAGACCGGCAACCCCGGCCCCGCAGCCAAGTTCCAGCACCCGCTCGCCGGCCCGGGCCGGGACCGCGGCGGCCAGAAGTACCGGATCGATCGCCGCGCGGTAGCCGCCACGCGGCTGGGCGATGACCAGCCGCCCGCCCAGAAAGCCGTCCTCGGTCAGTTCGCCTTGCGGCGCGTCATCGCTGCCCATCGCCATGGCCGTCGGGGATGTCATTGTCACGCAGCACGCTTCGCGCCAGAAAAAGGTCGCGGTCCGCCACCATCAGCCGCTGCGGCAAAATGCCTAGCGAGCCTTCCAGAACGCTCATGTGGACGTCCAGTGCAAAGACCGCTATACCCTCGGCGTCGAGAAGGGCGGTCGCATGGGCGATGACGGTCGGGTCAGTGGTTCGCAGAAGCTCTTTCATATTCCACGACTTAAGATCAATCGCCCGGCTTTGTCGAGGGCGCATGGGGCCACGATGAGCTTGGACGAGACCGCAGACAGACCGCTTGACCGGCTGGCCACGCATCTGGCCGCCGACATGGACGCGGTCAATGCGCTGATCCGCCGGCGCATGGCCTCGGACCATGCCCCGCGCATTCCGCAGGTCACCGCCCATCTGGTCGAGGCCGGCGGCAAGCGGATCCGGCCGATGCTGACGCTGGCGGCGGCGCGGCTCTGCGGCTATGGCGGGCCCTATCACGTTCACCTCGCCGCGACGGTCGAGTTCATCCATACCGCGACCCTGCTGCATGACGATGTGGTCGACGAAAGCGCGCAGCGCCGCGGCCGGCCGACCGCCAACCTCTTGTGGGACAACAAGTCAAGCGTGCTGGTCGGCGACTACCTCTTTTCGCGGTCCTTCCAGCTGATGGTGGAAACCGGCTCGCTCCGGGTGCTCGACATCCTCGCCAATGCCTCGGCGACGATTGCCGAGGGCGAGGTGCTGCAACTGAGCGCCGCGCAGGATCTGGCCACGACCGAGGCGGTCTATCTGCGGGTGATCCGCGGCAAGACAGCGGCACTTTTCGCCGCCGCGACCGAGGTCGGCGGGGTGATCGCCGGCGCGCCCGAGGATCAGGTGCGCGCCCTCAACGCCTATGGCGACGCGCTGGGCATCGCCTTCCAGATCGTCGACGACTTGCTGGATTATGGTATTGCCGGCGACGGCATCGGCAAGAACCTCGGCGACGATTTCCGCGAGCGCAAGCTGACCCTGCCGGTGATCCGGGCGGTGGCGCGGGCCACGCCCGAGGAACGCGCCTTCTGGGTTCGGACCATCGAAAAGGGCGATCAGGGCGCCGGCGATCTGCAAGAGGCGCTGCGCCTGCTTGACCGTCACGGCGCGCTGGAGACCACGCGCGCCGATGCGCTGGCCTGGGCCGCCAAGGCGCGCGATGTGCTGGGGGGGCTGCCCGACCATCCGCTGCGCGAGATGCTCGACGATCTGGCCAGTTATGTGGTCGAGCGCATCAACTGATTGATCCGCGCCGCCTCGGCGGCATCGGCGGGGTAAAGCTGCCCCGGCGCCACCCACCAACCCGGTTGCGCCTTTGATATCGCCGCACCCGCCCGCTCTGCGGCGGCCAGATCGGGGAAAAGCGCAAAGCAGGTCGCGCCGGAGCCTGACATGCGGGCGATCATTGCGCCCCGTTGCGCCGCCAGGGCAGCGAGAACCGCTTCGATTTCCGGGGCGATCGTGCGGGCCGGGGGTTCAAGATCGTTGCGCTGACCGGCCAGCCAGCGCGCCAGATCGCCGACATCGGCCCAGGCGGGCAAATCGTCCGGCATGGCCGGGTTGTCGGCCTTGGTCAGCGCCGCGAAAACCGCGCCGGTGGGCACCTCCACGCCGGGATTGACAAGGAGCAGCGGCACCTCGGGGAAAGGCACGAGGTCCAGCCGCTCGCCAATGCCGCGCATGCGTGCCGGGCGCGACAGCAGGCAGACCGGCAGATCGGCGCCAAGGCCGAGCACCGCATCCCGGTCAAGCGCCGCAAGCCGCGCCAGAACCGCCTCGGGATCATCCGCATCCTGCCGAAGCGCCGCCCGGATCGCCGCCGCCGCATCCGCGCTGCCGCCCCCGATCCCCGAGGCGGGCGGCAGGCGTTTTTCCAGCGTGAACGCCACGCCCTGCGCGCCGGACAGCAACTCGGTGGCCTGCATCACCAGATTGTCGCGATCCGCAGGCACATGCGCCCCGAACGGTCCCGCCAGCGTCAGTGACGATACCCCCGCGCGGATCGCAAGAAGCCGGTCGCCGACATCGGCAAAGGCCACCAGACTGTCGAGCAGGTGATACCCGTCCGCCAGCCGCCCGGTGACATGCAGTGTCAGGTTGATCTTGGCGGGCGCGAATTCAGTGATTGGCGGCGGCGGCATCGACGGACTTCAGCGGCGGGGCGCCTTCTTCTTCCAGAACCGCGTCAAGCCCGGCCTCAAGCTTTCGGCGGATGCGCACCGCCTCTTTCTCTTCGGGGTCGAAGGACAGCGCGCGGCGCCACTGGAACTCGGCCTCGCGCTTGCGCCCGACCGCCCAGTAGACATCGCCGAGATGGTCGTTGATCACCGGATCGACCGGCATCAGTTCGACCGCCTGTTCCATCTGCGTCACCGAATCCGGGTAGCGCCCCATCCGGTAAAGCGCCCAGCCGAGGCTGTCGACGATCGCGCCGTCGTCGGGCCGTGCCGCGACCGCACGTTCGATCATCCCCATCGCCTCGTCGAGGCGGGTGTTCATCTCGAGATAGGAATAGCCGAGATAGTTCAGGACCTGCGGCTGATCGGGCTTCAGTTCAAGCGCCTTGCGGAAATCGGCCTCGGCGGCATCCCAGTTCTTCTCGCGCTCATTGGCGATGCCGCGGGTGTAGTAGACCGGCCATTGCGCCTCGTTCGTGGTCTTGAAGCTGGCGATGGCGGCATCATAGGCGCGGGCCGCCTCGGCATAGCGTTCCTCGCGACGGAAGGTGTCACCCAGCGCGCTCCAGATATCGGGGCGGTCTGGTTCGGCGCGGGCAAGCTGGCGCAGCGCCTCGATCGCCGCTTCGGTCTGGCCGGCCGAGATCAGCGCGTCGGCGCGCCCCAGTTCGGCCATGGCAAAGGCCGGGTCGCTGCGCTCCACTCGCGCATAGGTCTCGATCGCCAGGTCATACTGGCCCTGCGCCTCGAGGATCTGGGCGCCGAGAAGGATCGCCTCGGCGTCTTTCGGGCGCAGGTATTCGGCCATCCGCGCGAAGGCCAGGGTGTTGATATCGGCCGCGTCTCCCTGCATCGCGCTGGCAACGGTCAGATAGACCTCGGCCACACCGTCGCCGGGGCTGGTGACCACGGTGAAGGGCAGCGTCTCGCCCGCCGCCAGCCTGTCGCGCATCGCGGAAAATTCCGCATCGCCGGTGCCGACGATCTTGTCGATCAGCTCGATCGCGGTGCTGTTGCGCTCCAGCTGGCTGAGGATCTCGACATGGGCGACGATACCGCGCCGGGTGGCCCGCAGCGGCCCGCCGGCCTCGCCGGAAAAGATCTGCTCGGCACCCTCGAAGTCGCCGGCCGCGGCGAGGGCCAGCGCCTTGTGGTAAAGCCCGAAGGATTGCAGCCCGCGCGAGGCGGCTACCGCATCGAACTGCGCGGTGGCATCCGACATCTGGCCCTGTCCGACCAGGGCCCAGGCGCGATAAAGCTGGTCGACCAGCGCGCCCGAACTGCGCCCCGCATCGAGCGCCGCGATCGCCCCGGCAAAATCGCCGCGCTGGGCCAGGTCGGTCAGCACCACCATGTCGGCGATCTGGCTTTTGGCATCGAGCTGATCCAGGAGCTGCGCCTTCAGGATCGCGCGGTCCATCGCGCCGCGGCCGACCTCGGCGATAATCGCATCCTGAAGGAAGGCGGCATTGGTCGGATCGGCGGCGATCGCGCGGGTGAAGAAATCGGCGGCGCTGGCATAATCGGCATTCTGACTGGCCAGCCGCGCCGCCAGATAGGGGCCGGCAAGGCCGTCGCGGGCCTCTGCGGCCGCGGTCAGCGCAAGGCCGAAGGTTGCGGCCAGAACCGGGGCCAGAAGGCGGTGGATGGGGCGTGGTCGCGTCACGAAGGGCTCCTCCCGTCATGGGTCGCCAGAAGGTAGGGGCTGCGACCGCGCAAGGCAATGGCCGCGGCGGTCACGTTTTTCGCCGCCGCCCGCGCCGCCCGCACCGCCGTCACATGTTGGGATAGTTCGGCCCGTCGCCGCCCTGCGGCGTGGTCCAGGTGATGTTCTGGGCAGGGTCCTTGATGTCGCAGGTCTTGCAGTGGACGCAGTTCTGGAAGTTGATCTGAAAGCGCGGCCCGCCCTCGCCCTCCAGCACCTCGTAGACCCCGGCCGGGCAATAGCGCTGCGCCGGCTCGGCGTATTTCGGCAGGTTGACCGCGATCGGCAGCGACGGATCGGCAAGCCGCAGGTGGCAGGGCTGGCTTTCCTCGTGGTTGGTGGCCGAGAAGCTGACATTGGTCAGCCGGTCGAAGGACAGCACCCCGTCGGGCCGGGGATAGTCGATCTTGGCGAAGTCCTTTGCCTCGCCGGTCGCCGCCGCGTCGGTCTTGCCGTGTTTCAGCGTGCCGAAAAGCGTGAGGCCGAAAAGGCTTTGCGTCCACATGTCGAACCCGCCGAGGACCAGCGAGGGGATCATCCCCCAGCGCGACCACATCGGCTTGACGTTGCGCACCGGCTTCAGGTCCTTCGCGATCGGGCCCGAGCGCAGGTCGGCCTCGTATTCGGTCAGCTCGTCGCCCGACCGCCCGGCCCTGATCGCCGCCGCCGCCGCTTCGGCCGCGGCGATCCCCGACAGCATCGCATTGTGGTTGCCCTTGATCCGCGGCACGTTCACCAGACCCGCCGAACAGCCCAGAAGCGCCACGCCGGGCGCCACCAGCTTCGGGATCGACTGCCAGCCGCCCTCGCTGATTGCCCGCGCGCCGTAGGCCACCCGCTTGGCCCCCTTCAGAAGTTCCGCCACCATCGGGTGATGCTTGAAGCGCTGAAATTCCATGTAGGGATAAAGATGCGGGTTCTCATAGTTCAGGTGCACCACGAAGCCGACATAAACCTGATTGTTTTCAAAGTGATAGATGAAAGACCCGCCGCCGGCATTCCGCCCCAGCGGCCAGCCCATGGTATGGGTGACCGTGCCGATCCGGTGCTTGGCCGGGTCGATCTCCCAGATCTCCTTCATGCCAAGGCCGAATTTCTGCGGGCAGTGATCGCGCGACAGGTCGTGCTTCGCCATCACCTCCTTGGCCAGCGATCCGCGCACCCCTTCCGACAGGAAGACGTATTTGCCCAAAAGCTCCATTCCCGGCTCAAAGTTCGGCCCGGGCGTGCCGTCGGGTTGCAGCCCCATCTCGCCGGCGACGACGCCCCTCACCCCGCCATCCGCGCCCCAGACCAGTTGCGAACAGGCCATGCCGGGAAAGATCTCGACCCCAAGCGCTTCGGCCTCGGCCGCCATCCAGCGGCAGACATTGGCCATCGAGACGATATACTTGCCGTGGTTCGACATCAGCTTCGGCATCGGCCAGTTCGGGATGCGGACCTGCCCCGCCGGCCCGAGGATATAGAAATTGTCCCCTGTCACCGCGGTCGTGACCGGCGCGCCCTTCGCCTTCCAGTCGGGGATCAGCGCATCAAGGCCGGCGGTGTCCAGGACCGCGCCCGACAGGATATGCGCGCCAACTTCCGATCCCTTTTCCAGGACGACGACGTTGAGATCGGCGTCAAGCTGTTTCAGCCGGATCGCCGCCGACAGCCCGGCGGGGCCGGCGCCGACGATCACCACGTCAAATTCCATCTGTTCGCGTGTGATGCCGGTCATCGAACGTCCCCCTCACGGCCAGCCTGCCCCTGCCCTCGGGTTACCCTACCCCGCCCGCCGAGGCAATCGTGACGCCGCGCACCTCTCCCCGGTCCGGGGGCGCGCATCGGCGCCAGCCGCGACGCCCGGCCGGGCCGGCACATTTCCGCACCGCTCGGGCCGGTGCGCCGGACCCGGCTATTGACTTTACCGCGCCGGACCGGGTTTACAGCTTGGTGTTACCCATCATTCCGGCATGTCCACCCTGCCCAGTCGACGAGCGAGCATGGAAAAGATACCGATGACCCGCGCCGGCCACACTGCGCTGGACGGCGAGCTGAAAGAGTTGAAGTCGGTCGAGCGTCCCGCCGTGATCCGCGCGATCGCCGAGGCGCGCGAGCATGGCGACCTGTCGGAGAACGCCGAATACCACGCCGCGCGCGAACGCCAGAGCTTCGTCGAGGGCCGGATCAAGGAGCTTGAGGCGATCCTGTCGCGGGCCGAGGTCATCGACCCGGCCAAGCTGTCCGGGCCGATCAAGTTCGGCGCCACCGTCACCCTTGTCGACGAGGATACCGACGAGGAGAAGCGCTATCAGATCGTCGGCGAGGCCGAGGCCGATATCGAGCGCGGGCTTCTCAACATTCGCTCGCCGCTGGCGCGGGCGCTGATCGGCAAGGACGAGGGCGACAGCGTCGAGGTCCATGCCCCCGGCGGCGGCAAGAACTACGAGATCCTCAGCATACGCTACGTCTGACGCCAGCGCCGGAAGGCCGCCCCATGCCCGACAGCAAACCGACGCCGCCCGCCGAGACACCGGTCGAATTCAGCCTGTTCGCCTCGGCCGGCCCGGACCGCTCGATCGCGCCGGCCGATATCGTTGCGGCCGTCGTCAGCCTTGCCTGGCTGGCGCTGGTCGGCGGCTTTTTCCTGTTTGCCGGCAGTGGCGCGGACGGCGCCTTCGGCAGCATCATGGTGCTGGTCGCGATCTTCCTGCCGGTCCTGCTGATCTGGGTGGCGGCGATCACCCTGCGCGGCACCCGGGAGATGCGGGCCGAGACCGAGCGCCTGCAGGCCACGATCGACGCCATGCGCCACGCCTATCTCGGCCAGATCCAGGCCGGCACCGCCCGGCTTGCCACCGACAGCCCGGCGGACGGTGCCGCCGAGACCGCCACCGGCCGACCCGCCACCCCCGGCCGCCTGCCGCGGGCCGAACCCGTTGCCGCCCGCGCCACCTTCTCCACACGCCGCGAACCCGTGCCCGAACCTGCCCGCGACAAGGCCGCCCTTGGCGCGCCGAAACCTGCGCCCGACGAACAACCGGCCCTTGCCCTCGGCACCCCGGCCGAGGACATCGCCCTGCCGGTCTCGGTCACCGATTTCATCCGTGCGCTCAACTTTCCCGACACGCCGACCGACAAGGAAGGCTTTCGCGCCCTGCGCCATGCGCTCGACGATCGCGCCATGGCCAAGCTGATCCGTGCCGCCCAGGACATGCTGACGCTGCTCAGCCAGGACGGCATCTACATGGATGATCTTGCCCCCGACCGCGCCCGCCCCGAGGTCTGGCGCCGCTTCGCGCAAGGCGAGCGCGGCCGCGCGATCGCCGCATTGGGCGGGGTGCGTGACCGCTCCAGCCTCGCGCTCAGTGCCGCAAGGATGCGCCAGGACACGATCTTTCGCGATGCCGCCCACCATTTCCTGCGTCAGTTCGACCGGACCTTCACCGCATTCGAGAAGAACGCCTCGGATGTCGAGATCGCCGATCTTGCCGAAACCCGCACGGCGCGCGCCTTCATGCTGCTGGGCCGCGTCACCGGCATCTTCGACTGACGCGGCGCGCGCGCGGGGTCAGCGCCGCTCCAGGAAGGCATCCTTCGGCGCGGCCTCGCGCGCCTGCACGATCAGCACGCCCGAGTTGTTGTCCGGATCGCCGTCCTGATGCACCCGCGTCTCTGCCCCGGGCAGCTTGGCAAAGGCGCGGTCGATGCGGCCAGGAAAGAAGGTGTGCGGAATCGATTCGAACCCCGGCAGATCGCGCAGCACCGCGCTGATCGCATTGCCGCAGAGCGCCTTGTTGACCGCGCCATTCGCCTGAACCCGGGCGATCGCCGCCTCGGCGACCGCGGCGCTGACCGGCACTTTCGTCTCGATCACGTCGAAGGTCTCGCGCGCATGATAATCGATGTAGAAGGCCCGCATCCGCGGTGTGAGCCCGTAATGCACATCGTTGCGCTCGGGCACGCCCGGATGATGCCAGGTGCCGGCGGGGTCGAACATCACCCGCTGGTGGCCGTCGATCATCAGCCCCGAATGAGCCCCCGAACCGCCGTTCTTGCGCACCACGGTAAAGAGCGTGATCGAGGCCGGCTCGCCCGTGACATAGGCCGCGCGCGCCACCTCGGCATCCGGTGCCCAGACCGAATCGGCGCCGCAGGCGGCCAGTGCCAGTGGCAGAACGGCGGCAAGCAAGAGATGGCGCATGGGATGGATGTCCCCTCGTTCAGGTTTTCGCAACAGGCTGGCGCCTCAGGCGTTGGCCAGCGCCATGAAGATCAGCACCACGATCGCAATCCCGGCGCCCCAGGTCGCCAGACGGATGAACCCCGCAAAGGTCGCCTCCTGGGTGCGCGTGTCCATGTTGCCGTGTTCGTGTTCCGCCATCGTCATGCTCCTCGGGCCTGATCCAGCGACCGGATAACCGATTCAGCCGCCGCTGTCACGGGGGGCACGCAGGCTTTGCGGTCCTGGCATTCCCTCACTTGCGCGCCAGATCGGCGGCAAGGCGAAAGCCGATGCGGCGCGGCTCCTCGACCTCGGGCGCCCTCGGCAGGGCGCGCAGCATCACGTTCAGCTGGCTGACATGCTGGATCAACTGGGTGCGCGCGTCATCCTCGTCGCGGCCGTAGAAGGTGACGATGTCGGGGGCGAAATAGCCGATCCCCTCGATCCGCATCACCCCCGCGTCGCCGCCGGTGAAGCCCATCGCCACCTCGTGGTCGGCATCAAGCTGTTCCTCGAAATTCTGGATATAGAGGATCAGCCGCTCATAGGCCCATTGCGCCGGGCTCTTGTCCTCGACCGCTTCGGCGGCGACCGCTTCGGGCAGGGGCTGCATCTCGGCGGTCGGCGCGGCATCGGGGCGGGTGTGGACCACCCGCGCACAGGGCAGCGCCGAGGCCTCGTGCGCCTCGGCCGCGGTGCTGATCAGGCCGCTCTGGTCACGCTCTGCCACAGCCAGGCTCCATCCTCGTTCATCCGGCGCGACACCCGCCCCGCCCGCATGAGGTGATTAAGGTGCGCGACCGTCTCGACCAGGGCAAGCCCGTATTCGCCCTCGCCGACCGGCCGCTTGAAAAGCGCGGCGAAACAGTCGCAGGCGAGCCGCGGCCGGTCGAGCAGCAGGGCCAGCCGGTCCAGCGCTGACAGGTGGTTCTCGATCATTTGTTCAAGCCGCAGCGGCAGCCCGGTGAAGGGCAGCTTGTGGCCCGGCAGCACCAGATGATCCGCCCGCGCATCGGGCTGAAAGCCGCGGCAACTGGCCAGCCAGTCACTGACCGGATCGGCATCGGGCTCGCTGGCATAGACGCCGAGGTTGGCCGAGATGCCGGGCAGAAGCTGATCACCGCCAAGGATCAGCTCGCCACCCTCCTGCCAGAGGGTCGCGTGTTCGGGCGCGTGGCCATGGCCGATCCGCACCCGCCAGTCGCGGCCGCCGATGCGCAGAGTGTCGCCCTCGATGATGCGGGAATATCCCAGCGGCAGGGGCGCCACCACATCGGCGAAGTTGAACGGCCGCTCGGTGGCGCGGCGGGCGAAAAGCCCCGCCTCCATCCCGGCCGCGCGCCAGAAGGCCAGCGTCTCGGGCAGCGGCAGCGGTTGGTCGTCGAGCACCAGCATCCGCGCGAAAAGCCACGAGGTCCGGGTCGTCAGCAGTTCGGCGCCCTGCGCCTGGAACCAGCCGGCAAGGCCGATGTGATCGGGATGATAATGCGTCACCAGCACCCGCCGCACCGGCCGCCCGGCCAGCGGCCCGGCCAGCACCGCCTGCCAGATCGCGCGGGCGCGGGCGGTATCAAGGCCGGTGTCGATCAGGGTCCAGCCGTCGCCGTCGTCCAGCGCATAGACATTGACATGGTCCAGCACCATCGGCAGCGGCAGGCGCAGCCACAGGATACCGGGCGCCACCTCGGTCGCCTCGCCCGGCGCCGGCGGCTCAGGGTAGGGGTGGCGGATGGCGGCGGCGGCGGGCTGGTCCATCACCGTGCCCGGCCCGGCCCGAAGGCATCGTCGCCGACCGCGAAAAGATCCTCGGCCCCGGCCCGCACCTCGGCCAGTGCCGCGACATGCTGCGGCAAGAGCCGGCGGACATGGACCCGCGCCAGGGCATGACGCGCCCCGCCGATCCCGTCGGCCAGGGCCGCGCGCAGATGGAAATGCGCACCCAGCACCCGCGCCCAGGCGCCGAGATAGGCCGCGGCACCGGCGCCGCGGTCGGTCATGTCCTTCGCGATCAGCGCCTCGGTCGCCTCGCGCAGCGTCTCGGCCGCCGACCAGACCTCGCCGGCAAGATCGGGCAGGGTGCCGCGCGCCGCCTCGGCGCCGGCCTGCACCTCCTCCAGAAGCCGCCAGGCCGCCTCGCCGCCATCGGCCATCTTGCGCCCGACCAGGTCCATTGCCTGGATGCCGTTGGTGCCCTCGTAGATCGTCGTGACCCGCACGTCGCGGTAGAACTGCGCCACACCGGCTTCCTCGACATAGCCCATGCCGCCATGGACCTGCATCGCCATCTCGGCCACCGCACAGCCGGTATCGGTGCCATGGGCCTTGGCGATCGGGGTCAGGAAGGCGGCCCGCGCCGCCCAGTCCGCGGCCTTGTCGCCACCGGCCAGGGCGCGTGCCATGTCGGTCGCCTGGGCGCAGGAAAGCGCAATGGCGCGGGCGGCAAAGACCTCGGCGCGCATTGTCGCCAGCATCCGGCGCACGTCGGCATGATCGGCGATCACCCCCATCTGCCGGCGCTCGGTCGCATAGGCGACCGCCGACTGGCAGGCCGCCTCGGCGACGCCGATGCCCTGCATCGCCACGGCGAGGCGGGCGTTGTTCATCATGGTGAACATCGCCGCCATGCCGCGGCCCTCCTCGCCGATCAGCCAGCCGGTGGCGCCCTCATAGGCCATGACGCAGGTCGGCGAGCCGTGCAGGCCCATCTTGTGTTCCAGGCTGACCACCTTCAGCGCATTGGCCCGGCCCGGCCGGCCGTCGGCGTCGGGCAGGATCTTCGGCACCAGGAACAGGCTGATGCCGCGGGTGCCTTCCGCCGCGCCCGGCAGCCGCGCCAGCACCAGGTGGCAGATGTTCTCGGTAATGTCGCTGTCGCCCCAGGAGATGAAGATCTTCTGGCCGGTGACGGCATAGCTGCCGTCGCCATTGGCCTCGGCCCTGGTGCGCAGCGCGCCGACATCGCTGCCGGCCTGCGGTTCGGTCAGGTTCATCGTGCCCGACCATTCGCCGCTGATCAGCTTCGGCAGGTACAGTGCCTTGATCGCATCGCTGGCGTGATGCTCCAGCGCCTCGATCTGGCCCTGGGTCAGAAGCGGGTTCAGCTGCAAGGCCAGGCAGGCCCCCGACATCATGTCGTTGATCGCCTGGTTCAGCATCTGCGGCAGGCCCATGCCGCCATGATCGGTGCCCGCCGATACCCCGATCCAGCCGCCCTCGGCGATCGCGCGGAAGCCCTCGGCAAAGCCCGGCGAGGCGCGCACCACGCCGTTTTCCAGCCGCGCCGGGGTCAGGTCGCCGGCCCGTTGCAAGGGTGCCATCACCTGATCGCAAAGCCGGCCGGCCTCGGTCAGCACCGCCTCGGCCAGATCGGGCGTCGCCTCGGCAAAGCGCTCGGTCGCCGCGACCGGGGCAAGCGGCACGACCTGATCGAGGATGAAACGGATATCGTCGACCGGCGCGCGGTAGGGCATGGATACCTCCGGGGGTGGCGCCGCTTGGCAAGGGCGGTCGCGGCGCGTATGTGTCAGGGCGCTGGCGGAGATGATCCGCCCCGCGCCGCCGTCATTCAATCGCAACGCTGCGTCACTTGCCAGCCCCCGAGGCCCGTTTGTCGCCGATGCCCAGGCCGACCCCGCCCGCCGCCGAGACCGAAACCGAGCGTCTTGATCCCTCGCCCGCGGGCATCGCCCGTGCCGCGGCGCTGCTGGCAAGGGGGGCGCTGGTCGCCTTTCCGACCGAGACGGTCTACGGCCTTGGCGGCGACGCCCGGTCCGACATCGCGGTGGCGCGGATCTTCGCCGCCAAGGACCGGCCGCGCTTCAATCCGCTGATCGTGCACCTGCCCGATCTGGCGGCGGCGCGCGCGGTGGCGGTGTTCGACGACCGGGCCGAGCGGCTGGCCTCGGCCTTCTGGCCCGGGCCGCTGACGCTGGTCCTGCCGCTCAGGCCCTCGGCGCGGCTGTCGCCGCTGGTCACCGCCGACCTGCCTTCGGTGGCGATCCGGGTGCCGGCGCATCCGGTGGCGCAAGCCCTTCTGCGCGCCTTCGCGGGGCCGGTCGCCGCACCCTCGGCCAATCCCTCGGGGCGGGTCAGCCCGACGCGGGCCGGGCATGTGCTGGCCGGGCTTTCGGGCCGGATCGCGGCGGTGATCGACGCCGGCCCCTGCGCGGTCGGGGTCGAATCGACGATCCTCGGCCTTGCGCAGGACGCGCCGCAACTGCTGCGCCCCGGCGGGATTCCGGCCGAGGCGCTTGAGGCCTGCCTTGGCCATCCGCTGGCCGCAAGGGGCGATGCCGAGCGGCCAAGCGCGCCCGGTCAGCTTGCCTCGCATTATGCGCCGGCGGCGGCGCTTCGGCTTGGCGTCACCACGCCCGGGCCGGGTGAATTCTGGCTGGGTTTCGGGCCGGCGGCGGCGGCGGCCGACCTCAACCTCTCGCCCTCGGGCGATCTGGTCGAGGCGGCGGCCAACCTCTTTCATTTCCTGCGCGAGGCCGACGCCCGCGCCGCCGGTGGCCGGATCGCCGTCGCGCCGATCCCCGACCACGGCCTTGGCCGCGCGATCAACGACCGGCTGGCCCGCGCCGCCGCACCGCGTCCGGCCGATCCGCCATCCGGCCCACCCGGCTGAACCGCCGCCAGCCCGCGCGGTCAAGGTGCCGTCAGGCGCGCCCCGAGGTCGCCGACAGGGTCTGCGGATCGACGCCGAGCGTTCGGAGCGCGCCGTGCCACTTCTGGTCATTGCGCTCGGAAAAGACCAGATCGGGTGGCGCCTCGCAGGTCAGCCAGCCGTTGCGGGCGATCTCGCCCTCAAGCTGGCCCGGGCCCCAGCCGGCATAGCCGAGCGCCAGCAGCGAGGCCCTTGGCCCCTCGCCCCGCGCGATCGCCTCGAGAATGTCGAGCGTCGCGGTCATGCCGAAACGCTCGTCGACCCTCATCGTCGTGCCGGCGCCCCGGTAGTCGGCCGAATGCAGGACAAAGCCGCGGGCATGTTCGACCGGCCCGCCCAGATGCACGCTGATCGGGCGGGCACCATCGCTGGCGGTGATGCCGATCTGGCGCAAGAGCGCCTCGAAGGTCAGGTCGCCGGCCAGCTTGTTGACGATCAGGCCCATCGCGCCATCGTCGGAATGGGCGCAGACGAAGACCACGCTGCGCTCGAACCGGACATCGCCCATGCCCGGCATCGCGATCAGCAGCTTGCCACTGAGGTCCATGTCCAACCTCCTGCCCCCGATATTGCGCCGCCGGCGCCGGGACGCAAGACCGGCCCTGCGGATAACTTGTCGTGATCGGCCCGCAGCCGCCTTCCATTCGCCGCAGTCGTGTATATCTTGGACGGATGACCCTGGCAAATCCGATACCCCGCCCGATGAACCGCCCGCTGCGCAGATCGACCGTTCGCCTTGCGCTTGCCGCGCTGGTTCTGGCCGGCGCGCCGCTGGCCGCCGAAGAGATGCCCGCCGACATCATCCATGCCGAGATGCGCGGCGGCTGGCGGACCGAGGCCGGCAACCAGATGGCGGCGCTGCACCTCACGCTGGCGCCGGGATGGAAGACCTATTGGCGCGCGCCGGGCGACGCCGGCATCCCGCCGCGCTTCGACTGGGCCGGCTCGCAGAATATCGCCAGCGCGACGATCCACTGGCCGCGGCCGGACATCTTCGACATCAACGGCCTGCGCACCATCGGCTATCAGGGCGAGTTGATCCTGCCGGTCGAGTTCACGCCGCAGCACCGGGGCGCGCCGATGACGGTGGCGGGCCGGGTCGATCTTGGCGTCTGCGAGGATATCTGCGTGCCGATGGTGCTTGACCTGGCTGCCGATCTGCCGCAATCCACGCGGCCCGATCCGGCGATCCGCGCCGCACTGGCGCTGGTGCCCGGATCAGCCACCAGTGCCGGAATGTCGGCCGTCCACTGCTCGGCCGAGCCGATCCGCGACGGCTTGCGGCTGACCACCGCGATCACCATCCCGCGGCTCGGCCCCGACGAATTCGCGGTGGTCGAGGTTGCCGACCCCAGCATCTGGGTCTCGCCCACCGAGAACCATCGCGAGGGCGGGCAGATCGTGTCGGTTGCCGAACTGGTGCCGGTCGATGCGCAGCCCTTCGCGCTGGATCGTTCGGGCGTGAGGGTGACGCTGTTCGGGGGTTCGGGCCAGGTCGTCGACCTTCAGGGCTGCACCGGCTGAACCGGCGCGCCGTGGCGCCGCGCGCGATCCCGGCGCAGACCCAGCACCAGGGCGCCGCCGGCCGTTGCCAGCAAAATCAGGCCGGCCGCCGCCGCGGTGAACCGCAAGAGCCCCGCCGCCAGGCCGGAACCTTCGACCAGCGCCGGACCGAGCGTCAGCGCGAAGGCCGCCACCATCGCCGCAGCCACAAGGCCCAGATAGACCCGCAAGCCGCGCCGCCGCAGGCCGCGGCGCATTGAGGCGACCTGAGCGGCGGCGTCGTGCTGGATCGCCAGAAGCGCCGGCACCACCAGCAGGACCAGCACCATCCCGAAGGCAAGCCCGTAGCACAGCGCGACGACGGTCGGCTTGAGGAAAAGCGCCTGCTGCGAGCGTTCGTAAAGCAGCGGCGCAAGGCCCAGAACCGTGGTCGCGGTGGTCAGCAGCACCGGCCGCAGCCGGTCGGCGACCGCATCGACGATGGCCTCGCGCAGGCCCCGGCTGCGGGCATAGTCGTCGACCGTCGTGATCAGAACGATCGAGTCGTTGATGATGATCCCGGCCATGCCGATCATGCCGATCACCGCGAACATCGACAAGGGCAGGTTCCAGACCCAGTGGCCATAGATCGCGCCGACCGCACCGAAGGGAATGATCGCCATCACCACGATCGGCCGGGTCCAGCTGGCAAAGACCCAGGCCAGCACGGCATAGATCGCCGCCAGTGCCAGGATCAGCCCGGTCGTCGCCTCGGACAGGAACCGGTCCTCCTGCTCGCTGAGGCCGGCCATGGTGAAAGCGACGCCGTAATCGGCGGCGATGCGCGGCAGGATCTCGTCGCGCGTGGTCTGGAAGATGGCGGCGGCGCGTGCCGGGTCGTCATCAGCGATGTCGCCGGTGACGCTGACGACGCGCTGGCCGTTCTCGCGCACGATCGTCGAAAAGCCGGATCGGGCGCGGACGCTGACGATGTCGGACAGCGGCACATGCACGCCCGGCGCCGCGCGCAGCATCATCCGGTCAAGGAAATCGGCGGTCAGCTCGTCATCCGGCAGTTTGACGCGGATCGTGGCGCTGCGGACCCCGTCGGGAAACTGCGCCGCCTCGATCCCGCTCAGCCGGCCGCGCAGGTCGCGGCCCAGCGCCTCGATGGTGAAGCCCAGCGCCCGGCCCTGCGGCGTCAGTTCCAGGATCAGCTCGTCCTTGTCATAGGGCAGGCTGTCTTCCAGCGCCGAGACCTCGCCGAACCGCGCCAGCGCCGATTTCAGCGCCTCGGCCGCGGCCTTCAGCGTGTCGGGCCCGGCGCCGGTGAACAGCACCTCGAGCGCATCCGCCGCCGGGCCCTGATGCCAGCGCCGGAACGACAGCTCCTCCAGCAGCGGATGCGGCGGGGCGGCCTCCTGCAGGTCGGCGACGAAATCAAAACTGCTCCAGGGCCGCAGGTCGGGGTCGATCAGCTCGATCGAGATCGCGCCGAGAAGATCGGCCTCCTTGCTGTCGGCCACCGCCAGCGACCGGCCGTTGTTCGAGCCGACCTGGCCGAGCACATAGCGCAGGGGATCGGTGCCGTATTCCGCGCCGTAGCGGGCCGCAACCTCGTCGGTGGCGCGTTGCAGCGCGTCAAGATAGGCCAGCGTATCGGCCCGGGTCGCCCCCGGAAGCATGGCGAAATTGCCGGTGACCGAGGGCCGCTCGGGCGAGGAGAAGAAGCGCCACTGCACCTCGCCGCGCAGGAACAGGCCGACCGACAGCGCCAGAAGCGTCAGCGCCGCGGCCAGGACCGGATAGCGCGCCACGATCACCGCCCGCGTCAGTGGCCGGACCAGACGATCGCGAACCCAGCCCAGCGCGCGGTTCGTCACCCGGCTGGGCGCGTCATACCAGCGCTCGCGCCCGGCTGCGGCCAGGGCGTGGGCCATGTGGTTGGGCAGGATCACGAAGCTTTCCAGAAGCGAGGCGATCAGGACGACGCTGACGGTAAAGGGGATGTCGGCGACAAGGTTGCCGAAGCGCCCGCCGATCGCCATCAGCCCGAGAAACGCCGCCACCGTCGTCACCGTCGAGGAAAACACCGGCGCGGCCATGCGCTGCACCGCCCGTTCGGCGGCGACAAAGGGCGCCTCGCCGAGATGGCGGGCGCGAAAGTCGGCATGTTCGCCGATCACGATGGCATCATCGACAACGATCCCCAGCGTCAGGATCAGCGCGAAGAGCGAGATCATGTTCAGCGTCAGCCCGGCGGCATACATGATCGCCACCGCCGCCAGCATCGCCACCGGTATTCCCGCCGCCACCCAAAGCGCGGTGCGGGCGTTGAGAAAGAGAAAGAGCAGCACCAGGACCATGCCGAGCCCCAGCATGCCGTTGTCCAGCAGCAACGTCAGGCGGGCGCGGATATCCTCGGCCCGGGTGCGGATCAGGTCGATCTTCACGCCTTCGGGAAGGGTCGGGGCCATCATCGCGGCGATGCTGGCGACCTGATCCTGAACCGCGATCGCATCGCCCTGGTCGGACCGGTCGACCCGCACCGACACCGCCGGATAGCCGCCGACGAAGAATGCCTGGTCACGGTCGGCGCCGCGCTGGCTGATCCGGGCGACATCGCCGATCGTCAGGGTCGAGCCTTCGGGCCCGCTGCGCAGCACGATCCCGGCAATCGCCTCGGGCGTGCGCTTTTCGACGCCGGTGCGCAGCCGGGTGGTGCCGCCGGCGACCTCTCCGGCCGGGTCGGCGCCGGTCTCGGCGGCGATGGTGGCGGCGATCTCGGCCAGGGTCAGGTCGTGGCGGATGAGCGCGGTCGAGGTCGCCTCGACGACGATCTCGGGCGCGGCCAGGCCCTGGATATTGGTGCGGGTGATCCCGACCTCGTAAAGCCGTGCGACGAATTCGTCGGCAAGCCGGCCCAGCTGGTCGGCACCGATCGGGCCGGTGATGATCACGTCGGTCACCCGGTCGCGCCAGGCGTGGCGGTTGACCTTGGGCGGGTCGGCGTCGTCGGGCAGGGCTTCGGCCGCCGCGATCGCCGCCTCGATGTCATCGTTGGCGCGACCCATGTCCCAGCCGGGCTCGAATTCGAACTCGATCAGCGCGCGGCCCTCGCGCGCGGTCGAGGCGACGCTTTCGACCCCCTCGATCGCCAGCATGCCGGGTTCCAGCACCTGGATGATGGCGCGGTCGACATCCTCGGCGCCGGCCCCGTCCCAGGCCACCGTGACCGAGGCGGTCTCGACCACGACATCGGGGAAATACTGCGCCCGCATCCGCGGCAGCGCCACCGCGCCGGCCAGGATGACCATCACCAGCACGATGTTCGCCGCCGTCGCGTGACGGGTGAAATAGGACAGGATGCCCCCTGCGGCCGCCAGCGGATCGCGGGGTGCGCGGCGCATCTAGCCCCCCATCCGCGCTTCGATCCGCCGCACGATCTCGGCCGGCACCCGGGTCTCGCGCAGCGCGGCCAGCACCCGCGCCTTTGCCTCGGCCGGCATCTGCCGGCTTTGCTCGACGAAGGCGACCAGCCCGGCGCGGCGTTCCGGCGTCAGGTCGATCATCTCGCCGACGATGGCGGCCGCTTCGTCCGGGGCGGTCATCGCCGCGTCGCCGACCCGCGCCCCGGCGGTGGCGCGGATCGGGCGAACCTTGATCCCGGCGCCCAGAAGCGGCGATCTTTCGGTGACGATCTCGCGCCCGGCAAGGGCACCGACCCGGATGATCGCCCGGTCGCCCTGTCGACGCAGAAGCTCGGCCGGCGCCGCCCTCAGGCGATCTTCCGGGCCGAGGACCAGCACCGTGTCGTCGGTGCCGATCGCCGCCGCCGGAACCTCGGCCACCCCGTCAAGCGGCGGCTCCTCGATCCTGAGGGTGACGAAATCGCCGGGACGAAAGCCGCGCGGATCATCGAGCGTGGCAAAGACCAGCCGCCCGCTCAGCCCGGCGCCGACCGCCGCATCGACCCGTGCCAGAACGCCCTGCGCCACCAGTTCGGCGCCGTAGACGTCCAGCACCGCCTCGATCGGCAGCCGCATCAGCGCGCCGCCGGCGTCGATCAGCCGGGCATATTGCGTGGTCGAGACCCGGAACGCGACTTCGAGCGCCGCGGGATCGATCAGCTCGCCAAGCTTTTCGTTCTTCGTGACCAGGCCGCCGGCGACCGCTGTCACCCCCGACAGCACACCCGCGAACCCGGCGCGCAGTTCGGTCTCGGCCAGACGCCGGCGGGCATCGGCCAGGGCCACGCGCTGGCGCTCGACCGCGGTTTCGGCCCGGTCGAC
>PHEC01000207.1 GCA_002841115.1 Alphaproteobacteria bacterium HGW-Alphaproteobacteria-6
TATTGTCGGCCCGGAAAGCCGGTGGCCCGGCGGCCATGGCCGGAGACCCGACCCCGATGGATGGCGACCCCCCGACTTGCGACCCCGTCGCTGGCGATACCGTCGCCGGCGCGCTGGCGGTGATCATCCCGGTCCTTGACGGGGCGGCGCATCTGGGTGCGACCCTGGCGGCGATCGCCCCGGCGCGGGCATCGGGGCTGATCGGGCAGGTCATCGTCGTCGATGGTGGATCGCGCGACGACAGTGTCGCGCTGGCCCTCGCTGAAGGGGCACAAGTGCTGCACAGCCCGCCCGGCCGCGGCCGGCAATTGCGGCTGGGGGCTGCCTGCGCGACCGCGCCCTGGCTGTTGTTCCTGCATGCCGACAGCCGGCCCGATCCGGGCTGGGCCGCCGTGCTGCGCGACTTTTGCGCCGCAAATCCGCCCGGGTCCGGCGGGCGGGCGCGTGCCGCGGCCTTTCGCCTGCGCTTTGACGATGCCGGCCTTGCGGCGCGGATCGTCGCGGCCGGGGCCAACTGGCGCGCCCGGTATCTGGCGCTGCCCTACGGCGATCAGGGCCTTCTGATCCCGCGGGCGCTTTACGATGCGGTCGGCGGCTACCGCGACATGGCGCTGATGGAGGATGTCGACATCGCCCGAAGGCTCGGGCGCCGGCGGATCCGGCTTCTCGATCACCCGATCACCACCAGCGCCGAGCGCTACCGCCGGGCGGGATATGCACGGCGGGTGCTGCGCAACCTGTCGATCCTGGCGCTGCATGCCTTTGGCGTCGGGCCGGACCGCCTGGCCCGGCTTTACCGCTGATCGCCGGCCCGGTCGCGAAAGCGCCGGCAGCTTTCGGCGTCGTCGACATCTTCGAGCCGGTCGGGCAGCAGCGTCACCCTCGGGCCGCAGCCGGGTGCGACATTGGCCAGCGTATCGGCAAGGGTGTCGGGGCTTGACCAGCGCACCCGGTCGAAAAGGCCGGCGGGCGGCGGGGTCCCTGCCCCGACCAGCCAGAAACCGCCATCCAGCGCCGGGCCGAACACCAGATCGCTTTGCGCCAGCGCGGCGAAGGCGGCGCCGATATGAGACAGCTCGATCCCGGGGATATCGCTGCCGACCACCACCACCGGCGCCTCCGGTGCGGCCCGGGCCAGAACCCGCAGCATCCGCGCGCCAAGATCGCCCGGCCCTTGCCCGATACGCGGCGTGGCGGCCGGCCAGAGGCCGGGCTGGTCGGCCGCCGCATCGGGGGTGACGGCCATCACCGTGCGCCAACCCGGCGCCCGGTCAAGCCGGCCCAGCACCCCTGCCAGCAATCCGCGGTAGACCGCGCAGGCAGCCTCGTCGCCGAGCACCCGGGCCAGCCGGGTCTTGACCCGGCCCGGGACCGGCGCCTTGGCGAAGATGACAAGCGTCGGGCGCTGCGGGGCCATCGCCGGGCCGGTCATTGCCGCCCGACCTCGCCCGGCGCCGAAAGGCACGCCGGCCGGCGCGTCACGCAGAGGTTAGATGACTTTCGCCGGCCATCCGGTCTAGGGTCGGGCAAAAGCGGGCAGATCCGGGCAGAGTGTCGCATGACCAGCATTTATGGCACCCTTCGCCGGGTGCGCCAGCGCAAACTTGACCGGGTTCGCGGTCCGGGCCGCGGTCCGGGCCGGGGCCGGGCAAGCGGCGGGTTGGCGGCCGGCCGGCTGGCGCCGAGACAGGAAGCGCGGTGAACATGGCCAAAGACGGCGAGGCGGACGGCAGCGCGCTGCGCTTGGCACTGGCTCTGGTCGGCCTGACCGCCCGGCCCGAGCCGATGGCCGACACCGGGCTGGCGCATTCCCATTTCCGCCTGCCCGGCACCGGCCTGATCGCGCGCATCCCGAAACAGAGCCAGATGCGGCTCGGCGCCGCCGAGAACCTCGCCTATCAGGCCGCCTGCTACCGGCGCGCCGCACCCAGTGGCCATGCGCCGCGCCTTCAGCATCTGCTGGCGCCTTCGGCCGGGCTGCCGCGCGGCGGGTTGGTGGTGAGCGAGATCATCGGCCGGCCGGCGCGGCTTCCCGATGATCTTGACGCCATCGTCGATGCGCTGGCGGCGATCCACCGTCTGGCGCTGCCGGCCCCGGCGGACCGCGCCCCGCTGCTGGCCCCGGCCGATCCGCTGCACGACCTGCTGGCCGAGATCGCCGCGCAGGCAACCCATCTCGACGGCGCCGGGGTTGCGCCCGTCACCCGGGCGATCATCGCCGAAGGCCTGGCCGGGCTGCGTCGTCTGGCGGCTGGCAAGGCCCGCCCGGCACGGCGACTGATCAGTTTCGACGCGCATCCCGGCAACTTCCTGATCGACGCGCAGGGCCGCGCGATCCTCGTCGACCTCGAGAAATGCCGCTACAGCGCCCCGCAACTCGACCTGGCGCATGCGACGCTTTACACCTCGACCACCTGGGATGTGGCAAGTCATGCCGTTCTCGATGCCGGTCAGGTCGAGGCCGCGCATCGGCGCTGGCTTGCCGGGATCGGCGGTGATGACGACGCCAGATCCCGGGCCGCGGCCTGGCTGGTGCCGATGCGCCGCGCGATGTGGCTGTGGTCGCTGACCTGGTGCGCGAAATGGCGGGTGCTGTCGGCCGGCGCCGCGCGCAATGACGGCCGGGGCGAGGACTGGTCGGCCGCAGGCAGCGATGCCGCCCTTGTCGCCCATGTCCGCGACCGGGTCGACCACTACCTGAAGCCCTCGACGGCGCGCCGTGTCGATGACGGGCTGCGCGCCCTGGCCGGCCGGTTGCCTATGCCCTGACAAACCGGCGATACTGCCGGCCGAAACCGCAAGACGAGAGAAAAAGAGACACCGATGATCAGACAAGTCCTGAGCCGGGCAGCCGCCATGGCCTTCCTTGCAACCGCCGCCGCCGCGCAGACCGCCGATCCCGCCGACTGGGACGCGGTTCTGGCCGAGGCGCGGGGCCAGACCGTCTACTGGAACGCCTGGGGCGGCTCGAACACCGTCAACGACTATATCGACTGGGTCGGCGGGCAGGTGCGCGAGCGCTACGGCGTCAGCGTCGAGCATGTCAAGCTGTCGGACACCGCCGAGGCGGTCAGCCGGGTCATCGCCGAACGCTCGGCCGGGCGCGACAGCGGCGGCGCGGTCGACCTGATCTGGATCAACGGCGAGAATTTCGCCGCGATGAAGGAGCAGGCGCTGCTGTTCGGACCCTGGGCCGAGACGCTGCCGAACTGGCGCCATGTCGATCCGGCCGAAAACGCCGCGGTGACCACCGATTTCACCATCCCGACCGACGGGATGGAGGCGCCCTGGAGCATGGCGAAGATCGTCTTTTACCACGACACCGACCGGGTCGATGCCCCGCCCCGCTCGATTGCAGCACTGGGCGACTGGGCGCGGGCCAATCCGGGGCGCTTCGCCTTTCCCCAGCCGCCCGACTTTCTCGGCTCGACCTTCCTCAAGCAGGCGCTTTACGCGCTGACCGCCGATCCTTCGGTGTTGATGGGCCCGGTCGAGGATGCCGATTACGCCGCCGCGACCGCGCCGCTCTGGGCCTATCTCGACGCGCTCACCCCGAACCTCTGGCGCGGCGGCAAGGCCTATCCGCAAAGCGGTCCGCGGCTGATCCAGCTGATGGCCGACGGCGAGATCGACATCGGGCTGAGCTTCAACCCCAACGAGGCATCGAACGCGATCGCCAGCGGCACGCTCCAGGACAGCGTGCGCAGCTATGTGCTGGACGGCGGCACCATCGGCAACGCCAGCTTCGTCGCCATCCCCTACAACGCCAATGCCGCCGCCGGCGCCATGGTGGTCGCCGATTTCCTGCTGTCGCCCGAGGCCCAGGCCCGCAAGCAGGATCCCGCAGTCTGGGGTGACGGCACGGTTCTGTCGATGGGCC
>PHEC01000208.1 GCA_002841115.1 Alphaproteobacteria bacterium HGW-Alphaproteobacteria-6
CCTGGAGGCGCTGCGATGAGCGCGCCGCCGATCCTGACCCTGACCGACATCCGCCGCGATTTCGTCGTCAGCCGCAGCGCCTTCGGCCGGCCGCTGGCGCATCTGCGCGCGGTCGATGGCGTGTCCCTGTCGGTCGCGCCGGGCGAGGCGCTGGGCATCGTCGGCGAATCGGGCTGCGGCAAGACCACGCTTGGCCGGATGATGCTGGGGCTGATCCGGCCGACCGGGGGGCAGGTGCTGTTTCAGGGCCAGGACATCGGCAGCCTCGGTGCCGGCGCGCTGCGGGCGCTCAGGCCGCAGATGCAGATCGTCTTTCAGGATCCCTATTCCTCGCTCAACCCGCGCATGAAGGTCGGCGCGATCATCGCCGAACCCTTGGCCGCGCTTGGCCTTGACCGCGCCGCCAGCGCGGCCCGGGTCGCCGAGGTGATGGCGGTGGTCGGCCTTGCCCCGGCCTATGCCGACCGCTACCCGCACGAATTTTCCGGCGGCCAGCGCCAGCGCATCGGCATCGCCCGCGCGCTTGCCCCGCGCCCGCGGCTGATCGTCTGCGACGAGGCGGTCTCGGCACTGGATGTCTCGGTCCAGGCGCAGATCCTCAACCTGCTGGCGATGATCCGGCGCGAGACCGGGGTGGCGCTGGTCTTCATCTCGCATAACCTCGCGGTGGTGCGGCATCTCTGCCAGCGGATCGCGGTGATGTATCTTGGCCGGATCGTCGAGATCGCCCCCGAGGCGGCGCTGTTCGAGGCCCCGCAGCACCCCTATACCCGCGCCCTGCTGGCGGCGATCCCCGAGCCCGACCCGTCGCGGCGCGGGGCGCGCGCGCCCTTGGCCGGCGACATCCCGAACCCGATCGCGCCGCCGCCCGGCTGCCCCTTCCACCCGCGCTGCCCGCGCGCCGATGCCCGCTGCCGCGCCGAGGTGCCGGCGCTGGCCGAGGTGGCCCCCGGCGTGCGGGTCGCCTGTCATCACCCCGGCGAGGCCGGCGCCACCCTGATGGAAAGGACCGGCAATGTTTCATGAGCGCACCAGTTATGTCCCCAAACCCGGCCGGTTCGACGCGGTCCTGGCGCTACGCCACCGCGCCTGCGCGGTGCGCCGCGAGATCGGCCTCGCCGGCGGCGAGGTCTATGTCGAGGCCGGGGCCGGCGGCGGGCCGCAGGTCCATTGGGAATGCCGTTTCGCCAACTCGGCCGAGCAGGCCGCCGACCTTGCCGCCCGTGCCGCAAGCCCGGCCTTCGCCGCGGTGCGCGACGAGATGCACCACCTGATCGACGGCTTCGAGCGGCGGCTCTATGCCCGCGCCGCGGCGCCCGGCGCGGTCCTGCGCGATGTCGTGACCGAGGGCCATCCGGTGGCGCCGCAGGAACGTCGCTTTGTCTCGGACGGGCGCGATCTGGCGGGGTTCCTGCATCTGCCGCCCGGGGCCGGGCCCTTTGCCTGCATGGTGATCAACCACGGATCGGGCATCCACCAGGGCACCACGGAACTCTGCCGGCCGGGCGTCATGGCGCTTCTGGCCAGCTGGGGCATCGCCAGCTTCCTGCCGCACCGGCGCGGCTACGGCAACTCGCCGGGCCGGCCCTGGCGCGAGGATGTCAGTGCCGACTACGGCACCGAAACTTACGACGCGCAACTGGCGCGGCGGCTTCAGGACGAGGCCGGCGACGTGATCGCCGCGCGCGATTTCGTCGCCGGTCTCGATCTGGTCGATGCCGCCCACATCGGGGTGATGGGGTCGTCCTTCGGCGGCACGGTGACGCTTCTCGCCGCCGCGCGCTGCCCGCGCTTTCGCTGCGCGGTCGAGTTCGCCGGTGCGGCGATGAACTGGGAACGCGCGCCGGGTCTCAGGCGGGTGATGCTTGATGCCGCCGCCGCCCTGAGCCAGCCGGTGTTCTTCATCCAGGCGGCGAACGATTATTCCACCGCGCCGACGCGCGAGCTTGCCGCCTCGCTCGAAGGCAGCGGCAAGGTGGTGGAAAGCCGGGTCTTTCCGGCCTTCGGGATCAGCCATGACGAGGGGCATTTCTTCTACCGCGAGGGGCCGCTGGTCTGGGGCGGCGCGGTGCGGCGGTTTCTCGAACGCTGGCTTTGACCGGGGGGGGCGGCGGTGATGGCGACGGGTGTCTGGCTTGAGGATCTGACCTGGCCCGAGGCGGCGGCCTGGTTCGGCCGCGGCGCGCCGGTGCTGGTGCCGATCGGGGCGGCGGCCAAGGAGCATGGCCATCATCTGCCGCTTTGCACCGATTATCTGCTGGCGCGCGGGCTTTGCGACCGGGTGATCGCAGAGCTGCCGGTGGTGGTCGCCCCGGTGATCAGCCTTGGCTATTACCCGGCCTTTCGCCACTACCCCGGCAGCCAGCACCTGTCGCCGGCGACCTTCGGCGCGGTCCTGCGCGAGGTGCTGGCCGGCTTCGCCGCGCAAGGGATGCGCAACCTGGCGGTGATCAACACCGGGGTCTCGACCGAGCCGGTGGTCAATGTCGAATTGCGCGAGTTTCTCGAGACGACCGGGATCCGGGTGCCGGCCGCCCATATCCGCGATCTCGGCCGCGCCGCCGAGGGGCTTTTCGGGCAGGCCCTCGGCGGGCACGCCGACGAGCACGAGACCTCGCTGATCGAGGTGCTGGCGCCCGAACGGATCCGCCGCGGGCTGGCGGTCACCGATTACGGCCATGCCCGCGAGGCGGCACCGACGTGTTTCTATGTGCCGACGGTGTTTCGCGGTGATCCCGCCGCCGGGCCGGATTACAGCGCCACCGGGGTGCGCGGCGATCCGACCCTGGCGAGTGCGGCCAAGGGCGAGGCGGCGCTGGCGGCGGCGGTGGCCGATATCGTCGCCGGCCTCAGGGTGCATTTCGCCGAGGTGCTGGATGGCTGAGGCAGTGGATGTGGTGGTGGTCGGCTGCGGCTACGCCGGGGCGATGGCGGCGATCGCCGCCGCCGATGCCGGGGCGCGGGTCCTGGTCCTGGAAAAGGCGCCGCGGCCGGGCGGCATCTCGATCTGTTCGGCCGGCGGGGTGCGGATCGCCGCCGATGCCGGGCTGGCGCTGGCCTATCTGGAGGCGACCTGCGGCGGGCGCACGCCCGGCGATGTGCTGGCGGTGCTGGCGCGCGGCATGACCGGGCTGGCCGAGGATCTGCGGGCGCTGGCAGCACCCGTCGGTGCCGAGGTCGCGGTTCGCGCCGCGCCGGGCAATTATCCCTTGCCGGGCACGGCGACCTTCGGCTTTGCCACGATCGAGGCGATCCCCGGCTTCGATCCGGCCACCGCCTATCCCGATGTCCGCGGCGGGCGGGCCGGTGCGCTCTTGTTCCGGGTGCTGGAGGCGGCGATGGCGGCGCGTCCGGCGATCACGCTCTGCTGTGCGACGCCGGTGGCGCGGCTGGTGGTCGAGTCGGACGCGGAGATCGACCGCGAGGATGTGCGGATCGAGCGCGAGGCCGTGGACCTGCTCACGGACGCGATGGACCGGGGGGTGAAGCTGGATCACTACGCGGTGCGGATGATCCTGACGATCGTGAAGGTGAACAACGAGTTCGAGCGGATTTCGGACTGCGCGGTGAACATCGCGGAGCGGATCGACGCGTTCATGGGGCTGGACACGGAGATGCCGCCCAAGTTTCACATGATGGCCAACAGCGTCATCGGGATCATGCAGACAACGATCACCGCCCTCGAGACGATGGACACCGTGGCGGCGCAGCTGGTGCTGGCGAGCGACGACGCGACCGAGGCCTTCAAGGACGCCATCCTGCGCGACACCGAGCAGCAGCTCGTGCACGGCGAGCACTCGGTGGACTACGCCTTCGCCCTGCGCACCGTCGCGGTGAACCTCGCGGTGGCGCTCGCCCGGCTCGCCCA
>PHEC01000043.1 GCA_002841115.1 Alphaproteobacteria bacterium HGW-Alphaproteobacteria-6
GGGCGCGGCAAGGCCCGGCCGCGCCGCAGCGCCGCGATTCTGGCGATGGCGACGGCAAGGTCGCGCGGATCGGTCTGGTCAAGCCGGATCAGGGCCGCGTCGAGCGGGCCGGGATCGTTCTCGGCGCGCAGCAGCGGCGCGGTGGCGCCGGTGGTGGCAATCTCTGCCCGCGCATCGGCCGAGCGCCAGAGATGGACCATGCCTTGCGGTGCGGGTGCCGCGACCCAGACCGGACCGGTTGCGGCCCCGCCTTCGCGCGCCAGCGCGGCGCCCGCCTCGAAGCCGCTGATCCCGATCGCCGGGATCGCCAGCGCCACCGCCAGACCGCGCGCCGCGGCGACCGAGATCCGCACCCCGGTGAAGTTGCCCGGCCCGGTGCCGACCCCGATCGCCGCCAGATCGCGCCAGCCGGCACCGGCCCCGGCCAGCATCTCCTCCAGCATCGGCATCAGCCGCTCGGCCTGGCCCCGGCCCATCGCCTCGGCCCGCGCCGCCAGGATCCGGTCGCCACGCAGCAAAGCGGCCGCGCAATGCGCGGCCGATGTGTCGAACCCGAGGACCAGCGCGTCAGGCGGCAACCGGCCGCACCTCGATCACCTCGGGGATATAGTGGCGCAACAGGTTCTCGATCCCCATCTTCAGGGTCAGCGTCGAGGACGGGCAACCGGCGCAGGCGCCCTGCATGTGCAGATAGACGATCCCGCGATCAAAGCCGTGGAAGGTGATGTCGCCGCCGTCCTGGGCCACCGCCGGACGCACCCTTGTGTCCAGCAGTTCCTTGATCTGGGTGACGATCGCCGCATCCGGCCCGTCATGGGCGGCATGGCCCGAGACCGCCTGCTCGCCTTCGATCGCCGGGGCGCCGGACTGAAAATGCTCCATGATCGCGCCGAGGATCGCCGGCTTCAGATGATCCCACAGCACCGCCTCGGCCTTGGTCACGGTGACGAAGTCATTGCCGAGAAAGACGCCGGTGACGCCCTCGACGGCAAAGATACGCCCGGCCAGCGGCGAGGTTGCCGCCGCCCCGGGATTGGTGAAATCGGCCGTGCCCATGTCAAGAACCGTCTGGCCGGGCAGGAATTTCAGCGTGGCGGGGTTGGGCGTCGATTCGGTCTGGATGAACATCGCGGGCAGCCTCCGGTTACCCCAGCGATATGCGCCCGCAGGCCCGCCAAGTCAAGGTTGCGGCCGGTCGCGCCCGGGCCGGCACGGCGCTTGTCGCTGCCATCCTGGCCTTCGTCCAGGCCCGGCTGCAACGCGCCGCCGCGAAAGACCCGTCGAACGGGGGGCGCTTCGGGACTCGCGCCCGGAACAAAACATGAATATCATGGTAATCCGATCCGGGATTCCCATGTTCATCGAGCTTTCTGCCACCTCGAACTTCACCTTCCTCACCGGGGCCTCGCACCCCGAGGAACTGATGATCCATGCCGCCGGCCTCGGCCAGCCGGCGCTGGCGATCGCCGATCTCAACTCTGTCGCCGGGATCGTGCGCGCCCATGTCGCGGCGCGCGAGATCGCGCGCAAGGCCGGCAGCGCGCCACGGCTGATCCCGGCAGCGCTGATCCGCCTCGAGGATGGCGTCAGCCTGACCGTGCTGCCGCGCGACCGGGCCGGCTGGGGGCGGCTGTGCCGGCTTCTGTCGCTGGGCCGGCTCCGGGCGCCGAAGGGCGACTGCCGGCTGGGCGCCGACGACCTGCTGGCCTGGGCCGAGGGGATGGAGATGCTGCTGCATCCGCCGGAAGAGACCGGACCAGCGGCGGCGGGGCCGGGTGGCGGCGCGGGCGGATGGCTGACACGGGCGGAACGGCTGGCGCGCCGCCTTGGCCGGGACCGGCTGGCGCTCCTGATGGCGCCGCACTACGACGGGCAGGACCGCGCCCGCTTCGACCGGCTCGCCGATCTCGCCCATGGCCTTGGCCTTGCCCCCGTCGCCTCGGCCCGGCCGCTGATGCATGTCGCCGCCCGCCGCCGGCTGGCCGATGTGCTGACCGCGATCCGCAGCGGAACCTGCGTCGATACGCTCGGCCGCGCCGCCCTGGCCAATGCCGAACAGCGGCTGCGCAGCGAGGCCGAGATGCTCAGGCTCTTCGCCGGCCACGAGGCCGCCGTCCACCGCTCGGGCGAGATCGCCGGGCGGCTCGGCTTCTCGCTCGACGCGCTGCGCTACGACTACCCCGCCGAGGTCGCACAGGGCGAGACCTCGGCCGACCGGCTGGCGCGGCTGACCGCCGAGGGGCTGCGCTGGCGCTATCCGGCCGGCACCCCGGACCGGGTCCGCGCGATGGCCGATCACGAGCTTTCGCTGATCGCCAAGCTGAACTACCAGCCCTATTTCCTGACCGTGCGCGATATTGTCGCCTTTGCCCGCTCGCGCGGCATCCTCTGCCAGGGGCGCGGCTCGGCGGCCAATTCGGTGGTCTGCTACGCGCTCGGCGTCACCTCGGTCTCGCCCGAGATCGGCACCATGGTCTTCGAGCGCTTCGTCTCCGAGGCGCGGGGTGAGCCGCCCGACATCGATGTCGATTTCGAGCATGAGCGGCGCGAGGAGGTGATCCAGCACATCTACCGGACCTATGGCCGCCACCGCGCCGGGCTTTGCGCCACGGTGATCCATTACCGCGGCAAGCGTGCGGTGCGCGAGGTCGGCCGCGCGATGGGGCTTTCGCAAGACACGCTGGCCGCGATGTCCTCGCAGATCTGGGGCTGGGGCGGCGGCGGCATCAGCCCCGGACGGCTGGCCGAGATCGGGCTTGACCCCACCGACCGGCGGCTTGCCCAGACGCTTGAGCTGATCGCCGCGATCCAGGGCTTTCCGCGCCATCTTTCGCAGCATGTCGGCGGCTTCGTCATCACCGAGGGCCGGCTGGACGAGCTGGTGCCGATAGAGAACGCGACGATGGAGGATCGCACCGTCATCCCTTGGGACAAGGACGACATCGACGCGCTTGGCATCCTCAAGGTCGATGTGCTGGCGCTCGGCATGCTCAGCTGCATCCGCCGCGCCTTCGACCTGATCGAGACCCATCACAAGACCCGCTACACGCTGGCGACGCTGCCGCCCGAGGACGGCGCGGTCTATGACATGCTGTGCAAGGCCGACAGCCTTGGCGTCTTTCAGGTCGAAAGCCGGGCGCAGATGAACTTTCTGCCGCGGCTGCGGCCACGCTGTTTTTACGATCTGGTGATCCAGGTCGCGATCATCCGGCCCGGGCCGATCCAGGGCGACATGGTCCACCCCTACCTGCGCCGCCGGGGCGGGCAGGAGGCAGTCAGCTTTCCCTCGGATGCGCTGGGCCGGGTGCTGGGCAAAACGCTGGGCGTGCCGCTCTTTCAGGAACAGGCGATGCAGATCGCGATCATCGGCGCGGGATTCTCGCCCGATCAGGCCGACCGCCTGCGCCGCTCGCTCGCCACCTTCAAGAAACACGGCTCGGTCAGCGAATTCGGCGACCTCTTCATGGCCGGCATGGCGCGAAACGGCTATCCGGCCGATTTCGCCGCCCGCTGCTTTGCCCAGATCGAGGGTTTCGGCAGCTACGGCTTTCCCGAAAGCCATGCCGCCAGCTTCGCGCTTCTGGTCTATGCCTCGGCCTGGCTGAAACGCCACCATCCGGCGATCTTCGCCTGCGCGCTGCTGAATTCCCAGCCGATGGGGTTTTACGCCCCGGCGCAGATCGTGCGGGACGCGCGCGACCACGGGGTCGCGGTGCTTCCGGTCTGCATCAACGCCAGCACCTGGGACAACCGGATCGAGGAACGCCCCGGCGGCATCCTGGCGCTCAGGCTGGGGTTTCGCCAGATCCGCGGCCTGCCGCGGGAGGCGGCCGAGCGGATCGTCGCGGCGCGCGGCAACGGCTATGGTGCGCCCGGCGATGTCGGGCGCCGCGCCGGCACCGGCCGGGCGGTGCTGACCCGGCTGGCCGAGGCCGATGCCTTCGCCGACCTCGGCCTGACCCGGCGTGCCGCGCTCTGGGCGGCGCGGGCCGAGGCCGACGGGCCGCCGCTGCCGCTTTTTGCCGGCGACCTCGACGGCGAGGGTGGCGCCGAGCCCGCGGTGACCTTCGCCGCGATGAGCGAAGGCGAGGCGGTGGTCGAGGATTACGTTGCGATGCGGCTGACGCTGCGCTCCCATCCGCTGGCGCTGCTCAGGGGCCGGCTGACGCCGCCGCTTCTGCCCAGCCCGGCTTCTGCCCAGCCCTGACCACCCCCCCAACCCTGACCGGGCCAACGACGGAAAGGTCTGAAGGCGCAAGACTGTGCGGTCATCGCCCCCCGGCGCAGGGCGCAAGCACGACCGCCTCGCCCGCCACGGCCCCAAGCTCGCGGCACGCCGCCCCGTCGCACAGCCGCCAGCCGGCGCCGGTGGCCCCCGATGCCGCCAGCCGCAACCGGGGCACGGCCAGGTCCGGGGTCCAGACCCACCAGCCTTCCGCCAGCACCGCGTTCTCGCCCGGCTCCATCCCCGCGCCGGAACCCTTGACCCGCGCGCGGGTCAGGCGCAGGCCCTCGGGCTCGACCAGCCAGTCCTCGACCCACTCGCTTCTTTCGACCGAATGGGTCCAGTGCAGCGAGAAGGCCGGCGCCGACAGGCCGAGCGCCACCGCCCCGACCATGAGACAGCTCATGCGGCGGCCCGGCGCAGCACCGCGTGCTGCACCGCGAAGCCCACCACCAGCGCCAGGCCGATGGCGTCCGAGGCGGGCAGCGCCGCGACCAGCGCCAGCGCCGCGGCCGCGGCCAGCCCGCGCCGCCAAGGCGCCAGCGACTGCCCCAGCCAGCCGGTCACCGCCACCCCCCAGAGGCCGATCGCCAGCACCGTCTTGACCAGCACATAGGCGACCGCCGGCCAGTAGCCGATCGCCTGCGCAAGCGGCCCGCCGTCTTGCAGCATCAGCGCCGGCGTATAGACCGCCATGAAGGGGATGACGAAGCCGGCAGCGGCGATCTTGATCGCCTCCATCGAGATCTTCAGCCCGCTTTCTCGCGCGATCGGCGCGGCGGCGAAACAGGCCAGCGCCACCGGCGGCGTCAGGTCGGCGAGGATGCCGAAGTAGAAGACGAACATGTGGCTGACGATCAGGGGCACGCCAAGCGCCAGCAGGGCCGGGCCGGCGATCGACGCGGTGATGATGTAGTTGGGGATCGTCGGGATCCCCATGCCGAGGATGATGCAGGTGATCATCGTCAGGACCAGCGACAGGATCAGGCTCTTGTCGCCGACATGGACGATGAACTGTCCGAAGGTGTTGGCCGCACCGGTCAGCGTCATCGTGCCGATGATGATGCCGACCAGCGCGCAGGCGATGCCGACCGGCAGCGCGGTCTTGGCACCCTCGGCCAGGCTGTCGCGGCAGAGGCCGAGCGTGGCGCGCCCGCCCTGTCCGGCGGCGTTCCAGGCGATCAGGCCGGCGATGCCGGCCGCCACCGGCCAGATGCCGAAGCGGAA
Source organism: Alphaproteobacteria bacterium HGW-Alphaproteobacteria-6 (assembly GCA_002841115.1). GTDB lineage: Bacteria > Pseudomonadota > Alphaproteobacteria > Rhodobacterales > Rhodobacteraceae > Albidovulum. The sequence continues at coordinate 5,453 of PHEC01000043.1, forward strand.
GAAGGCGGCGGCCAGCGCGCCGAGGCCAAGCCAGAAGATCACGCGGACCACGCCCTCGGGCAGGCCGAGGGCCACCGATCCGCCAAGGATCAGCATCACCGTCAGCGCAAGGCCGATGGTGCCGGCGAAAAGCGGCGTATAGCCGGAAAAGAGCAGGTAGACGAGAACCGCCAGAGGCAGGATCAGATACCAGTTTTCCCGCAGCGCGCGGATCGGCGAGGGCAGGTCGGCCCTGGCCATGCCGCTCAGCCCGTGGCGCCCGGCCTCCAGATGCACCATCCAGAAGGCCGAGGCGAAGTAGAGCACGGCCGGGATCAGCGCCGCCTTGACCACCTCGACATAATCCACCCCCAACGTCTCGGCCATGATGAAGGCGACAGCGCCCATCACCGGCGGCATGATCTGTCCGCCCATCGAGGCGGTCGCCTCGACGCCGCCGGCAAAGGCAGGGCGGTAGCCGAAGCGCTTCATCAGCGGGATGGTGAACTGCCCGGTGGTGACGACATTGGCGACGCCGGAGCCCGAGATCGTGCCCATCAGCCCCGAAGAGACCACCGCGACCTTGGCCGCCCCCCCTTGCCGGTGGCCGACAAGGCCAAGCGAGACATCGGTGAAAAGCCGGATCATCCCGGCGCGTTCGAGAAACGCGCCGAAGAGGATGAAAAGGAAGATGTAGGAGGACGAGACATAGGTCGGGATGCCGTAGATTCCTTCCGTCCCGAAGGCCATGTGGTCGATGACCTGGGAAAAGTCATAGCCGCGATGGTTGAGCGGCGCCGGCAGGTATTGCCCCCAGAGGCAATAGCCAAGGAAGCTGCCGGCAATTATCGGCAGGGCCGGGCCCATCAGCCACCAGGCGGCGGCGAAGACGGTGACCAGCGCGGCGATGCCGATGGCGATGTCGCGCGGCAGCGGATCGCCGGCGCGCAGGATCAGCGGCGTGTATTCCGCCCATTGATAGGCGGCGACGGCGACGCCGGTGGCCGCAAGCGCCCAGCCGAGCGCCCTGACCGGTGCCGGCCGGCGGCGCAGCGCCGCCAGCAGCGGAAAGCCGAGCAGCATCAGAAAGCCGACATGCACGGCGCGGACGATCTGGCTGGCAAGGTCGAGAAGATGCGCCGCGGTGGCGATCTGGAAGACCGAGAAGGCGACGGCGATCCAGAAAAGCGCGCGCCCCTCGGCACTGGCCGGAAAGCTGTCGGCCAGCGGGTCGTGCAGCCCGAGGTCGGGCGCCCCCTGGGGCAGGTGGTGGTGATCTGGCTGGGTCGTGGCCATCGGTTCGCCCTTTGCTCAAGGCCGTTCGGGACGGGCGGCGCCGGGCCGCCCGCCCCGTCGCGATCACATCAGGCCGGCTTCCCGGTAATAGCGCTCGGCGCCGGGATGCAGCGGGATCGGCATGCCCGACAGCGCGTTCTCCAGCTTGATCTGGGCCGCCGCCTTGTGGGCAGCCTCCAGCGTCGCGAGGTTCTCGAACAGCAGCCTGGTCATCTGGTAGGCGGTCTCTTCGGACACATCCTCGTGGGTGACGAGAAAGTTGACCACGGCGACGGTCGGCACGTCGGCCTCCTGGCCCTGGTAGGTGCCGGCCGGGATCGTCGCGGCGATGTAGGGCGCGCCGAGCGCCTCGACCACCTCGGGCGGAATCGCCACCATGTTGACATCGATCGAGGTCGACAGATCCTTGATCGAGGCGACGCCGAGGCCGGCCGATTGCAGCGTCGCGTCAAGCTGGCGGTTCTTCATCAGTTCGACCGATTCGGCGAAGGGCAGGTATTCGACCTTCGACAGGTCGTCATAGCTCATCCCGGCCGCGGCAAAGATCGCGCGGGCGTTCAGTTCGGTGCCCGACTTCGGCGCGCCGACCGACATCCGCGTGCCTTTCAGCGTGTCGAGCGATGTCGCGCCGCAAGACGAGCAGGCGACGATCTGGATGTAGTTCGGATAGATCGCGGCGATGCCGCGCAGCTTGGCCAGCGGCGCCTTGAAGCCGGCGTCGGCATCGCCCTCCCAGGCCAGTTTCACGCTGTCACCGAGCGCCAGCGCCAGTTCGCCCTTGCCCTGCTGGAGAAGGTTGAGGTTCTCGACGCTCGCCTTGGTCGACTGCACCTGGGTCCGGGCGCCCTCGATGTTGTCGGCATAGATCTGCGACAGGCCGACGCCAAGCGGGTAGTAGACGCCCGAGGTGCCCCCGGTCAGGATGTTGATGAACTCTTCGGCCTGCGCCGTCACCGGGGTCAGCGTCACCGGGGCCAGCACCAGAGCCGTGCAGGCGATCAGCGCGCGAAAGCCGCGCGGCATCAGATTGGTCATGTGTTCCTCCCTTGTGGTCCGGACCAGTGCCCGTTTGCCCGCCACCTGTCGCGGGATGGGCGATGATTCCCCGTCACGGCCGCCAAGGGAACCGTTTTTCTGCGCCCGTGCCAGGTTTTTGTCGCAAGCCCTTGCCATCGGCCGCGCGACCGGCTTCCCCGCTGTTGACAGCCCGGGCTGCGGCGCCGATCGTCCGGCGACAGGTCGGCAGGATGCGAAGGGCGGGACATGGCGGATTTCGTGGCGCTTCTCGGCACCAAGGGCGGGCCAGCGATCCGCACCGGCTCGACCAACCCGACATCAAGCCTTCTGTCGCTTGCCGGTCAGGTCGTCGTCGTCGATTGCGGGCTGGGGGTGACGCGCGGGCTGGTCGATCAGGGTATCGCGTTGAAGGACCTTGACCAGATCGTCATCACCCATCTGCATTCGGACCATTACCTCGAACTGGGCCCGCTGCTGCACACCGCCTGGGTCGCCGGCCTGAAAACCCCTGTCACGGTCCGGGGCCCCGAGGGTCTGACGGATTACTGGCGCCATTTCCTTGCCGCGATGCAGGCCGACATCGCCATCCGGATCGCCGACGAGGGGCGGCCGGCGCTGGACCGGCTTGTCGATATCCGCGTCGTCGATCCGGCATCGCCGTTCCGGGTCGGGCCGCTGCAGGTCCACGCCATGCCGACCGACCATCCGCCGGTGCCCTGCCTTGCCTACCGTTTCGAGGCCGAAGGCAAAGCCGTCGTCTTTTCCGGCGACACCGCGCATCTGCCGGCACTGGCCGGATTTGCCCTTGGCGCCGATCTCCTGGTCCACGAGGCGATGCTGGCCGAGGCCCTGCCGGCGCTGGTGGCGCGGGTCGGCAATGGTGACGGTCGCCTGATGGCGCATCTGATGCGGTCGCATACGCTGGCGTCCGACGCCGCGCGGACCGCGACGGCGGCCGGCGTCCGGGCGCTGGCCCTGCATCACCTGGTTCCCTCGGACGACCCTGATTACGGCGAGGCCGAGTGGCGCCAGAGCATCGCCGGGCACTGGGACGGGCCGTTCCATCTTGGCCGCGACGGCCTGCGGATCGCGATCTGATCCGGACCGGCGGCCGCCGGGGTCATTCGGCCGCAATCGGCCGCCCGGCCGGGGTGCGGTTGACGGGGGCGGGGGTGGCAGGGTCCGCGGGCCTTTCGGCGCTGCGCCCGGCCAGAACCGCGCGCAGCGCCGCGCGTTCGGTCATCGCCCGCCTGATCACCGGCGGCGGAGCAAAGACCAGGGGCGTGCACAGGCAGAACCGGCTGATCGGCCAGCGCAGCATGTCAAGCCCGCTCAGCCAGGACAGCGGCACCGCCGCCGCCACCGACAATGCGATCGGCAAAAGCCACAGCGACACCATCCCGGCGGCCATCCCGGCCAGCAGCAAGAGCCCGGTCGCCGTCTCGACCGCGTGGAACTTGGCCAGCACCCGCAGCGGATAGCGCCCGCCCTTGCGCTGCTGCGGGGTCCAGGTCTCGCGGTAGCCGATCGCGGTTCGCAGCACCGCATTCATCTGCTGCACCATCAGGACCGGCGCATAGATCACCGACAGCACCACCTCGGCGAGGACCGAGGTCGCGAACCGCCCCGCCCCGCCAAGCTCGGCAAGCCGGACCCCGCCAAGCCCGATCGAGGCCGCCCCCATCGCCTTCGGCGCCAGCAGCATCGCATACATGAAGACCATCACCGCCAGCCCGCTGATCCGGCTGGTCTCGGGCCAGACCGGGAACAGCGGGTTGTCGGCGCTGAAATAGCGCACCAGGCTGGCCTCGCCATTGCCGAGAAGCGCCCAGAAGATCAGCAGCACGAACCAGGCCGGCGACATCAGGTAGCTGACCGCGCCCTGCAACAGATGGAACCGCGACAGGGGGTGCAGCCCGGCGGCGCCAAGCGCGAAGAGATGTTGCAGGTTGCCCTGGCACCAGCGCCGGTCGCGCAGCACATAGTCGATCAGCGTCGGCGGCGCCTCTTCATAGCTGCCGCCGCCGGGGGTGAAATGGAAGCGCACCGCCCAGCCGGCGCGGCGCAGAAGGGCTGCCTCGACGAAATCATGGCTGAGGATCATCGCGGCCCGGCTGCGCAGGGTGCGCAAGGGCGGCAAGCCGGCGGCGGTGGCGAAGGCGGCGGTGCGCAGGATCGCGTTATGGCCCCAGTAATTGCCCTCGTTGCCCGACCATGCCGCCATGCCGCGCGCCAGAACCCCGCCATAGATCGCCGCCGAGAACTGCTGAAGGCGGCCGAAAAGCGTGCGCGCGGCGAAGATCTGCGGGAAGGACTGCACCAGTCCGGCCGCGGCGTCGCCGGCCAGCGCATCGCTCAGCGACACGATCGCCTCGCCGCTCATCAGGCTGTCGGCATCAAGCACCAGCATCGCCTCGTGCCCGCCGCCCCAGCCCTCGACCCAGTCGGCCAGATTGCCGGTCTTGCGGTTGGCATTGTCGGCGCGGCGGCGATACCAGATCGCCGCATCGGGCAGGCTGGACCGCAGCGCGGTGAAGGCGCGCCACTCGGCCGCGGCGATATCCTCGTCGCTTGTATCGCTGAGGAAAAACAGCGCGTAGCGGTGCCGGCCGCCCCGGCGGCACAGGTCCTGCGCGGCCAGCGCGGCCAGCATCGCGGCGGCATTGCCGAAGACATCGGCCGGGTCCTCGTTGTAGATCGGCACCAGAAGTGCCACGCTCATCGCCGGCACATCAGCGGGCACATCGGCCGGCGCCGCGGCCTGCGGATCGCGCCGGGCCAGCATCGCGCCGATGCCGACCAGGGCGGAACTGACCGACAGGGCGATCCAGACGAAGGTCAGGCAGATCAGCGTGACCAGGACGACCTCGACCAGGCCAAGCCCGCCGGGACGGAACCAGTCGAGAAAGACATCACCCAGCGCCAGCGTGACCAGAAGCGGCGGCACGAAGGCGAAAAGCCGCGCCAGGGCGATGCGCCGCGGTGGCAGCGCCGCCGGCGCGGCCGGGTCGCGAAAGCGCCGGCCCAGGGTCTGGATCGGCCGCGCCAGCGGGCAGGGCGGCGGCATCATCCGGTTCAGGGGCGTCAGGGCGGTCATGCCGTCCACCGGTAAAGCCAGACCTCGGTCACGCTGCGCCCGTCGAGCATCAGCTGCGCCCTGAGTTCGGCGGCATTTCCCGAAGGCTCGAAGCTGAAGGCCAGCCGCGGCCCGCCGGTCTCGGGGTTGCGCTGCAAAAGCGTGCCGGCGATCGTCGCGGCATTGGAGCTGACGTGGATGGTCAGCCGGTCGAGATCCTCGGGCAGCGCCGGATGGGGGGCGAAATCGATCGCGGCGATCCGCCCGCCCCAGGCCCGCGCACCCATGCGGCTGTTGAGCACCGGCGCCACCGGGCTGTCGCCGGCCGGTTCCTGGCCCCAGTGCAAGGTATAGTGCAAGGACAGCGCGCCACCCGCCGGCACCGGCTGGCGCGGGCGCCAGTAGGCGACGATATTGTCGTAGATTTCCTTGTCGGCGGGGATCTCGACCAGCGTCACCGCGCCCTTGCCCCAGCCTTCGCCCGGCTCGACCCAGAGGCTGGGGCGGCGGTGATATTCGGCCTCGAGATCGGCGAAGTCGGAAAACCGCAGGCTGCGCTGCATCAGGCCGAAGCCATGCGGGCTGTCGTCGACGAAGCTTGACACCTGAAGCGCCGCCGGGTTGGCCAGCGGGCGCCACAGCGTCTCGCCGGCACCGTTGCGGATCATCAGCCCGTCGCTGTCATGCACCTGCGGGCGGAAATCGTCAAAGCGGTTGCGGTTGGTCTCGTCGAACAGAAACATGCTGGTCAGCGGCGCGATGCCGACATGGGTCATCTCGCGGCGGGCGAACAGATCGGCAGTGACCGCCATCACGGTCGGGGCGCCGGGGCGGATCACCAGGCGGTAGGCCCCGGCGACCGAGGGGCTGTCGAGCAGCGCATGGATCGTCACCGCGCGGCTGCCCGGCGCCGGCGCCTCGATCCAGAAATCGGTGAAATCGGGAAATTCCTCGCCCGCCGCATCGCCGGTGTTGATCGCCAGGCCCCGCGCCGACAGGCCGTAAACCTGACCCCGTGCCAGGGCGCGGAAATAGCTTGCCCCCTGAAACACCGCGTATTCCTGAAAGGTGCCCGGCGCCTCGATCTCGCCGCGCAGCCGCAGGCCGGAATAGCCGAGTGTGCCGTCCACCGGCAGGACGGGCGCATTGTCGGTATGGGCGAAAAGCGACAGGTCAAAGGCGACCGGGCGCGATAGCCCGTCCTCGACGACATTGATACCGACCGGGCGCGGAAAATAGAGGCCGGGCAGAAAGAAATCCACCCGCGCCGGGCGCGGGGTATCGCGCCACAGCGCCCTGTGGGTGTTGAACCAGTAAAGCCGATACTGGTCATAGGTCAGGTCGCGCCAGGCCTGCGGCACCTCGGCGCGCGGGGCGTAGGCCTGCCCGGCCATCGCGCGGGCGCGCGCCACCAGCGCCTCGCGGCTGAAGGGCTCGGCGGTGCCAAGGGTCACGTCGGGGCCGAGGCCTGCGTCGGACCCGTCCGCGGGCGCCTCGGCGCGGCTGCGCCCGGCACCGGCCATGCCGCCCAGGGCCGCGATCAGCCCGAGAAAGCCGCGCCGGTCCATCATGCCGCCCGCCGTTTCCAGGGATGCGATTTGAACCAGGCCGCACCATAGGCGACCAGCACCAGCGAGGCGGCGCCGATCAGGTTGACGGTCAGCACCGTCACCGTCGCCCGCCCGGCCAGGTCCATCGCAAAGCCCATCATCCGCGCCATCACCATCGAGAACATGAAGACCGCCAGCGACTGCTGCCCGACCTTCTGCACCACCTCAAGCACCTGCGCCCAGAGCGCCGAGGCAAGGCCGACGCCCGAGGGCCGGAACCGGTGCCCGCCAACGCCCGCCGCCGACCAGGCCAGGTAGGCGAGTGCGAGGAAATGCACATAGCGCAGCAGGCCGAAGTCGGATTTCGTGGTCAGGAACTTGATCGCGGTCGCCGCCGCGCGCAACTCGGGCACCGCGTTGAGGATGCGGTAATAGGCAAAGGGCACCGTCGCCAGCACGATGACGCCGGCCACGACCAGCAGCCAGACCCGGACCGGCGGCGCCGGGATCCAGCCGCGCATGAAGGCAAAGCCGGTGAAGAAGATCAATTGCCAGCCGAACGGGTTGAAGAACCATTGCCGGTTCGACCAGGGCTCGGCCGGCAGGCCCAGCCCGCCCCAGTTGGCCGCCAGCCAGACCCCGGCGACGAAGGCCGCGACCAGCCATCGGCTGACCAGGGCAAGCGCCATGACCAGCGGCATCATCGCCAGCACGCCAAGATACATCGGCAGGATGTCGAAATAGTTCGGCACATAGGTCAGCGTCAGCAACCCGACCAGTTGCTGCGGTGTGCGCTGGAAGAACGGCACGAGGTTGAGCGAACCGACGTAGCTCTTGGCGAAATCGCCGTAGAGGTCGATCGCCGCCATCGCCATCGCCACCACCAGGAAGGTGCCGATATGGGCCCAGTAGACCTGCCAGCAGCGGAAGGCGACGCGGGCGGTGCCGAGAAGCCAGCCGCGGGTCTCGAAGATCCGGCCGAAGGCGATGGCGCTGGCCATGCCGGAACAGAAGACGAAGATCTCGGTCGCGTCGGAAAAGCCGAAGCGCGCCGGGATCCACAGGGTCAGGAAGTTGCCCGGGGTATGGGCCATCAGGATGATGAACATCGCCAGCCCGCGGAACACGTCAAGCCGCGGGTCGCGCACTGTCGCCGCGACAGCGCCGGGATGCGCGCCAAGGCGCGCGCCCGGATGTCCAGCGACCATGGTCATAGCGCCTGACTGCGACGCGACAGCGCGGCCGGGGCGGCGCGGGCAATCAGGTCAAGCCGCGCCCTGGCGTAGTTGTCGGGCCTGCCGCCGCGGAACTCGGTGCGGTCGGCGATGATCGCCGCTGCCTCTTCGTGGCAGCCGGCGCGGATCGCGGCGTCGATCGTCAGCCGCTCGAACACGTCGCGCTGGGCGTGGCTGCCGCCGATCGTCTGCATGGCGCGGCGCACGCTGGCAAGGTTGAGATAGGCCGAGCGGTAGTCGCCCTCGCCGAAGGCCTCAAGCCCGGCGGCGGCGGCGATGCCGGGGTTGGCGGCGACCGCCGCCATCTCGCCCTTGCGCGCGGCGGCGGTGCGGCGCAGCCGCGCCATCATCCCGGTGATCGCCTGATCGCGGTTGCCGCCGACCAGCGCCAGAAGATAGTGCAGATCGGCGAAGATCAGGCAGCCGTCATCGGTCCGCGTCTCGGCCAGGTCGGCGAGTTCCTCCCAGCGGTTGCCGACATCGACGCCTTCCAGTTCCAGCCGCATCAGCATCGAGGTGCCGTTGGCGATGTCGCGGTAATCGTCGGTGCGGTCATGGCGGATCCGGGTGTCGTAAAGGTCAAGCACCGCGTCGCGCTCGCCAAGTTCGAGATGCATCAGCGCCTTGTGCCACCAGACATGGTAGCGGAAGTTGTTGCAATGCTCCCAGGCCGCCTCGCGCCCGCTCAGCCAGGCCAGGCCGCCGCGCGGATTGGCGGTCATGTCATAGACATGGGCGACCGAATGCAGGCCCCAGGCGTCATTCGGGGCCAGGGCGATGCCGTTGCGCCCGGCGGTCTCGGCCTTGGTGAAGTCGCCGGTCTCTTCCAGCGAGAAGGAATAGCAGCCGAGGATGTAGCCGCGCGCCGGATGATCGGCGCCGTAGGCCGGCAGCACCCGCTCCATCGACACCCGCATGCCGCGCGAATCGCCGAGGACAAAGCGGGTCGCATGGCTGATCTTGGCCGCCAGCGCATCTTCGGGATGGGCCTCGAGGATCGATTCCATCGCCGCGATGGTGCCGCGCGGGCTGCCGTCCATCCACGCGGCCAGCGCGGTGACGAAGGCCCGCTCGCGGGCATTGGCGCCGCGCCGGCTCAACGCGGATTGCGCGGTCGCCAGCGCCTCTTGCGCCAGGTCGACCATCTCGCGGCGGCCCAGAAGCACATAGAACAGGCCCTTCAGCGCATGGGCCAGCGCGAAATCGGGCTCGCGCTTCAAGACTTCGGCCAGATGCACCGGCGTCGATGCGGTATGGGCAAGGAAACCCAGCATCGTCGCATTCCACGGTTCCAGCACATCGGCAGAGCCGGCCAGTATGTCCTGCCCGAAGGCGTCGCTGAAAACTGTCATCCTGTGGCGTCCACTGCAAGGGAAAGGAAAGTCCCGTCAATCCCTAACATTTTGGTGTCTGGGGTAAACAAGTGCCAGCCCACGTCACGCGCACGTTACCGCCCGGACCCGGTCCGGACGGCTTTTTCCGCGCAAACATGCCGATTATCGCAAATTGCCCGGCCGGGTGCGGCGTAAAGCCTCAGTTGCCGGCGGCCTGATCCGTGACCGACTGAAATATTTGGTCCAGTTCGGCGGCCAAAGCGGCCAGATCGGCGCCGCCTTCGTCCATGTAGGGCGCGAAGACCGTGGACGGCAGCTTGTAGGCGACCGTGGCGGTGCCGTCGGCGTTCTCGGTGACGTAAAGCCGGATCGGCGCCTCGATCCCGGCGGCGAGGCTGGCGGCCAGCATGCGGCGGGCGTAATCGTTGCGGTAAAGCCCGATCACCCGGTTGCCGGGGATGGTGATCTTCTGCTGCGCGGCGCCGGCCGAGGCACTGGCCTGGGTGACGATGCGGATCTCGGAGGCCTCGACCGCGGCCTCGATGCGGGTGTTGAGCGTGGCATAGTCATGCGGGGTCGGCACCACGCGCCAGCCCTCGCGCGGCTCGAACGCGGCGCCGAGATGCGGGATCAGGGCGAGGGCGGCGGCAAGGGTCAGGCGGCGGGCATTACGGGCCAGAATCGTCATCGGTGGTTTCCTCATTCTGCGCGGGTTCTGCCGGGCACGGTAGCGGGGTCAACCGCCGCGTGCAACCGGTCCAGAACCTCGGCGCTGTCCTGGCCGAGACGCGGCGGCGGGCGGCGGTAGCTGACCGGGGTCCGCGACAGTTTCAAGGGATTGCCGAGAAGCCGGACATGGCCGGATTGCGCGGCCGGGCAGGGCACCTCGACGACCATGCCGCGCGCCCCGACCTGATCGGTGGCCAGCGCCTGATCGATGCGGTTGACCGGGCCGACCGGCACGCCGGCCGCCTCCAGCCCGGCGATGATCGCGGCCATGGTGCGGGCCCGGAACAGCGGCACCAGCGTGGCGATCAGCGCCTCGCGATTGGCGATCCGGGCGGGGTTGGTGGCATAGTCGGGCGTATCGGCCAGCCCCTCGACCCCGAGAAAGGCGGCGCAGCGGCGGAACTGTGCGTCATTGCCGACCGCGACGATGACATGGCCGTCGCCGGCCTCGAAGACCTGATAGGGCACGATGTTGGGATGGCCGTTGCCGCGCCGCACCGGCACCTTGCCCGAGGTCAGGTAGTTGACGCCTTCGTTGATCAGCCAGGCGATCTGGCTGTCGACCAGTGCGACATCGATATGCTGGCCCTCGCCGGTGCGGTCGCGGTGGCGCAGGGCGGCAAGGATGCCGACGGTCGCATACATGCCGCACATCACGTCGGCGATGCCGACGCCGACCTTCATCGGCTCGCCCTCGGGCGCGCCGGTCAGGCTCATGATGCCGCCGTAGCCCTGCGCCATCAGGTCATAGCCGGGCTTGGCGGCATTCGGGCCGGTCTGGCCGTAGCCCGAGATCGAGCAATAGACCAGATCGGGCCTGATCGCCTTCAGGCTGGCGTAGTCGAGCCGGTATTTCGCCAGCCCGCCGGGCTTGAAATTCTCGACCACGATATCGGCGGTGGCGGCCAGGGCGTGGATCACCGCCTGTCCCTCGGGGGTCGCGATGTCGACGGCGACCGACTGCTTGTTGCGGTTGGCGGCCATGAAATAGGCGCTGAGATCGGTCGGCGCGCCGTCCGGTCCGGTGACATAGGGCGGCCCCCAGGCGCGGGTATCATCACCGCCGGCCGGGTTCTCGATCTTGATCACGGTGGCGCCGAGATCGCCCAGAAGCTGGGTCGCGGTTGGCCCGGCAAGGATCCGCGTGAGGTCCAGCACCACCAGCCCGTCCAGCGCCCCCGCGGTCATCGTCTCGGCCTGCATGGCGCTCTCCTCAGATCCGTCCGTCATAGGACCGCGCATCGATCTCGGCCGCGATCACGGTGAAGCTTTCGGCGGCAAGGGCGGCCTGCAACGCTGCGCGCAGGCCGGCCCGGTCGGTGACCCGCACGCCGTTGCCGCCGAAGGCCCGGCCGATCGCGGCAAAGTCGTGGCGGGCGAAATCGACCCCGGCATTGGCCATCTGGCGCTGGCGCTGCTTCATCTCGATCAGCGCCAGGCTGGCATCGACGAAGACCACGAAGATCGTCCGCAGCCCCAGTTCGGCCGCCGTCGACAATTCGCCCGCCACCATCAGGAACCCGGCATCGCCGGAAAAGGCGACGACCGGGCGGGCGGGGTCGGCGATCTGCGCGCCCATCGCCAGGGGCAGCGCGCAGCCCATGGTGCACAGGCCCGAGGATTGCAGAAGTGCGCGCGGCCGGTGGCAGGGCCAGATCTGCGACAGAAGGATGCGGTGGGCGCCGCTGTCGACCGTGGCAAGGGTCTCGGGCGGCAGCACCCGGGCACATTCGTCGATCACCGCCGCCGCCCCCCAGGCGTCCCCCCGCGGGAAGGCCGCGGCCAGACCGGCCCGCGCCGCCGCCACCTCGCCGCCCGGCCAGGTCGCGCCGGCCGGGGTGACACCCTCGGCCAGCGCGGTCAGTGCAGCACCGGTATCGGCGACGATGTTGATCCCGGCCTGATGCATGTAATGGCGGTTCGGCTCGGCCGCGATGTCGATCACCGGGGTTGCCGCCGGGTCCCAGACCTCGCGCCAGCCGGGGCGCATCTCGATCGGGTCATAGCCGGCGCAGATCACCAGGTCGGCATCACGGAACAAGGGCAGCAGATGGCGGTCGGCCAAGGGCGACAGCCCGGCCCCGCCGAGGCACAGCGGATGATCCTCGTCGATCAGCCCCTTGGCCTTGTAGCTGGTGACGAAGGGCACGCCGAAGCTCTCGGCGAAGGCCAGCGCCGCCGCCCCGGCGCCGTCCTTCAGCGCGTCAAGGCCAAGGATCATCGCCGGCCGCCGCGCCGCCACCAGCCAGGCCCGCGCCTCTGCCAGCCCGGCCGAGGGCGCGGGGGCCAGCACCAGCCCCGGCACCCGGCGCCGCTGCCGGTCCGGTGTCACCAGCTGATCGGCGACCGAGATCGGCACGTCGATATGGACCGGGCCAGAGCGCCCCTCGGTCGCGATCGCCAGCGCCTTGTCGGCGACGATGTCGGCACCCGCCGCGGTCAGCCGCAGGCTGGCCTTGGTGATCGGCGCGAAGACCGCGCGATGGTCCAGCACCTGATGGGTGTAGCTGAGCGCCTCGTCCTCGTCGACGCAGCCGGTGATGACGATCAGCGGCACCCGGTCCTGATGGGCATTGGCCACGACATTGACGCCGTTCATCGCACCGGGCCCCAGCGTCGCCACCAGGATCCCCGGCGCGCCATCGACATGGTGCATGCCCTCGGCCATGAAGCCGGCGGCGTTCTCGTGCTTGGCCAGGACAAAGCGGATGCCGGCGCGCTGCAGGGCATCGACCACGGTCAGCACCTCGCCCCCCGGCATCCCGAAGGCATGGCGGCAGCCGGCCTCGTAAAGCCGTGCGGCCAGAATATCGGCCGCCCGCATCGGTCCCCTGGCTTCGCTCATCTGCGCCTCTCCGCCCGACCTGTGCCCGTTCCGCGCCGATCTCTGCCGGTTTTCGCGCCCGACGGCAAGCGAAGTCGCGCCGTCGTGATGCCTGGGCTGGCTGCCGAAGAAGTGCCTTGAACCCTTCGCCGGCGGGAAGATGATCCAAGGGAAGGCCAGGGAGCACGACCGGTTCGGGCGGATCGGGAAACGCAATGCGTTTCCCCGCCCGCTGCGGCCACAGTGCCGCCAGACCGTTTCCGTGAAGCCCGACGAAGGCCGGCGCCTGCCCTGGCGGGTGCGAAGCGCCCGCCGCCCGGAGGGCGGGCGCTGGCCGGGGGCTTTGGGCCCCCGCCCCGGCTTGCGGCAACGCCATCCCTTGGCCTCGGCGATGGCCGAGGCCATGGCTGCCGGGCACGAAGAAGAATATCCCGGCTTTCAAGAAGAAGGCGGGGGCGCGACACCTTTTCAACAGCCTCTCAGAGGGCCAGCGCCAGGCGGCGCCCCTCGTGGAAGGCGAAGGCCGCCTGACGCGGCGCGGCGGCGTCACCGACCAGGTGGGTCTCGGTGCCGCCAAGCATGCCCGACAATGGATCAAAGGCGCGGTTGGTGGTGGCGATCACCAGCGCCGAGGCATCAAGGCGGGTCTCGGCCCCGGTCAGAAGATTGCGGATCGTCGCGCCGTCGCCATGCCAGGCGGCAATCAGCTGTTCGGTGAAGACCACGACCCCGAGCCGGGCGAGGCGCGCGCGCAGCGGCGCATCGGCCGAGGTCCGCGCCAGTTCGCGGCCGAGGAACGGCTCGGGTGTTACGATGCTCACCTGCCGCCCGGCCTCGGCCATCGCCCAGGCGGTGCCGAGGCCGCGCCAGTTGCCGCCCTCGTCGTAAAGGATCACCGCATCGCCCAGACGCGCCTCGCGCCGCATCACATCCTCGGGCGACCAGACATTGCCATGCTCGATGCCGGGCAGCCGGTCATGACCGGGCAACCAGCGCTGAAAGCCACCCTCGTCGGGCAACGACCCGGTCGCCAGCACCACCGCGTCGGGGGCAAGGGCCGCGATATCGCCGGCCTCGGCGAAGCTGTTGAGGTGCAGGCGCACCGAAAGCCGTGTGAGCTGGCGCTCATACCAGTCGAGAAGGTCAAGGATCTGGCCGCGCCGGGGCTGCATCCCGGCCAGCCGGAACTGCCCGCCGATCCGCGGTTGCGCCTCGAAAAGCGTGACCCGGTGGCCGCGCTCGGCCGCGACCCGCGCCGCCTCCAGCCCGGCCGGCCCGGCGCCGACGACGACGATATGGCGGGGTCTTGCGGCGGGGGTGAAGCGGTCGCCGCCCCATTCCCATTCGCGCCCGGCCGAGGGGTTGATCAGGCAGGATATCCAGTAGTCGCGCGATCGCCGCCCCCAGCACATCTGGTTGCACGAGATGCAGCCGCGCACCTCGTCGGCCCGGCCTTGGGCGGTCTTTTGCGCCAGATGCGGGTCGGCAATCTGGCCGCGCACGATCGACACCAGATCGGCCTGACCAGAGGCGATGATCGCCTCGCCGTTCTCGGGGGTCCGCACATGCGCCTCGGAGGTGACCAGCGCGTGTTTCACCACGCCCTTGAGGATTTCGGTGAAAGGCGCGGTCAGCTTCTCGGGGTAAAGGAAGGTCGGCATCAGGCGTTCGAAATCGAGGTAGCCGCCATGGCCGACGGTGACGTAATCGACATGCCCGGTGGCATCGTGGAGTGCCACGATCTCGGCCAAGGCTTCGCCCTGCAAGAGCACGTCATGGGCATCCGACGTCGATACCGCGAGGCCGATGATGAAATCCTCGCCGCAGGCGCGGCGGATCCCCTCGATGATCCGGCGCGACAGGCGGGTGCGGTTCGTGAGCGAGCCGCCCCAGTCGTCGGTCCGCCGGTTCGACCAGGGCGTCCAGAACTGATCGAGCAGCGAATGATAGGCGGCCCAGACCTCGACCCCCTGAAAGCCGCCCTTCTGGCAGCGGATGGCGGCGGCGACATGGGCCGCGATCAGTGCCTCGATCTCGGCCCCGGTCATCGCATGAGAGCCGTCGCTGTCGTGATACGAAGGCCCGCCCGACGGCCCCCAGTGCGGTGCGAAGCTGAGGTCTGAATCGCCATGCGCGCCGATGTGGTAAAGCTGCTGAAGGATCACCGCGCCGGCCTCCTTCACCGGCTCGGTCACCTTGCGGAAAGGGGCGATCACCGCATCGGTGGACTGCAGGAAGTTGCCGCGGGTCAGCACCCCGGTCGGATGCACCGGCATCGGCTCGGCGACGATCATCGCCGCGCCCCCCAGCGCGCGTTCCAGAAGGTAGGCGCCAAGGCGAGGCCCGGGCAACCCGGCGTCGGCCATGTTGGCGGTATGGGCGCCAAAGACGATGCGGTTGCGCAAGGGATGGCCGCGCAAGCGGATCGGCGACATCAGGCGGGGGTGGCGGGTTTCAATACCAGGCATCGGGCATTTCCGCCTTCCTCTGCGCCACGAAATCCCTCAGCGCCTCGTCAGTGCCGGCATCCAGAGGCGGCGCCTCATACTCGCGCAGCCTTTGCTTCCACAGCCGGTTGGCGCGCATCGCCGCATCCTCGCCGCCTGCCGCCTGCCATTTCTCGAAAGGCTCGTTGTCGGCGGTCTCGGAGTCCCAGAAGGCGGTCTGGTAATTGGCCATGGTATGGGCGCAGCCGAAGAAGTGGTTGCCCGGCCCGACCTCGGCGAAGGCATCGACGGCAAGGCTGTTGTCGTCCACCGTCACGCCGTCAAGATAGCTGTGCAGCGCGCCGCAAAGATCGGTATCGAGGATGAATTTTTCGTAGGACATGCTCAGCAGCCCGTCGAGAAAGCCCGCCGAATGCAGGATGAAATTCGCCCCGCAATGGATCGCGGCCAGCATCGACATGGTGCCCTCGGTCATCGCCTGGGCATCGGGCAGCTTCGAGGTGGTGAAATTGCCCGAACATCGCAGCGGCAGGTTGAGCCGCCGCGCCAGTTGCCCGATCACCATAGAGCCGATCGCCGGTTCCGGCGTGCCGAAGGTCGGGCTGCCCGAGCGCAAGGACATCGAGGACAGGAAATTGCCGAAGATCACCGGCGCGCCGGGACGCTCCAGCTGGGTCAGCGCGCAGCCGGCCATGGTCTCGGCGAGGCTTTGCGCGATGGCGCCGGCATTGGTCACCGGCCCCATCGCGCCGCCGAGGATGAAGGGCACGATCACCGCGGCCTGACCCGCCCGGGCATAGGCGCGCAGCGATCTGGTCATCGTCCCGTCCCAGACCAGCGGCGAGTTGACGTTGACATTGCCGAGGATGACGCAGTTTTCCTCGACGAAACCCGTGCCGAAGGCGATCCGCGCCATCTCGATACTGTCCTCGCTGCGCTCTTCGGCGGTGACCGAGCCCATGAAGGGCCGGTCAGAAAGCCGCAGATGGGCAAGGACCATGTCGAGGTGGCGCTTGTTGACCGGCACATCGGTCGGCTCGCAGATCGTGCCGCCGGAATGGTGGAACCAGGGCGAGGACTGCGCCAGCTTGATGAAGTTCTCGAAATCCTGAAGCGTGCCGAAGCGGCGGCCGCGGTCGAGGTCCATCACGAAGGGCGACCCGTAGGCCGGCGCAAAGACCACGTTCCTGCCACCGATCCGCACCGAATTGGCCGGGTTGCGGGCGGCTTGCGTGAATTCCGCCGGCGCCGTCGCCAGGATTTCGCGCAGCATGCCGGGTTCGAACCGCACCAGAAGGCCCTCGACGCGGGCGCCCGCGCGTCGCCAGTGCTCAAGGGCGACCTCGTCGTCGCGAAACTCGATCCCGGTCTCGGCGAGGATGCGGTCGGCGGCCGCCTCGATCCGCACCAGGTTTTCTTCCGACAGGATGTCGTAGGTCGGGATGTTGCGGACGATATAGGGCCGCCCCGGACCTGCGGCCTTGCCGGCCCGTTCGCGCCGCCGTGCTTCGCGCCCGCCGTGCCGGGTGCGCGCCTGATCCTCTGCCACCATGATCCCTCTCCGGCCGCTCCGGACAAAGTCTAGCGGCGCAGGCGGTGGCGGGCTTGTCGGCGGGGCGAC
>PHEC01000209.1 GCA_002841115.1 Alphaproteobacteria bacterium HGW-Alphaproteobacteria-6
CCGGGCGGCAGGCGCTGCGGATCGGGCTGTCGGGCACGCCCGGGGTCGGCAAGTCGACCTTCATCGAGGCTTTCGGCCAGCTTTTGACCGGGCAGGGCCTCAGGGTGGCGGTGCTGGCGGTCGATCCCTCTTCGGCGCGCTCGGGCGGCTCGATCCTTGGCGACAAGACCCGGATGGAGCGGCTGGCGCGCGATCCCAATGCCTTCATCCGCCCCTCGCCCAGCCAGACCCATCTTGGCGGTGTCGCGCGACGCTCGCGCGAGGTGGTGGCGCTGTGCGAGGCGGCCGGCTTCGATCTGGTGCTGATCGAGACGGTCGGGGTCGGGCAGTCGGAAACCCTGGTCGCCGGCATCGCCGATCTTTTCGTGCTGCTGCTGGCGCCGGCGGGGGGCGACGAGTTGCAGGGCGTCAAGCGCGGCATCATGGAGATGGCCGACCTCATCCTGGTCAACAAGGCCGATGGCGTGCTGAAGGCTCAGGCGACGCGGACCTGCGCCGATTACGCCGGCGCGCTCAGGCTCTTGCGCAAGCGGGCCGGCGACGCGCCGGGGTTTCCCAAGGCGATGGTGGTTTCGGCGCTGGAGGGCAGCGGGCTAGAGGCGGCATGGCAGGCGATGCGCGAGCTTGCCGACTGGCGCCGCGCACAGGGCCATCTGGCGACGGCGCGGGCCGATCAGGCGCGCCAGTGGTTCGATGAGGAGGTGCGCTTCGGTCTTCTGGCGCGACTGGCATCCGATCCGGCGATCGCCGCGCTGATCGATGACCTCGGCGCCGAGGTGGCGGCGGGGCGGGCCGCCCCCGGCCCGGCGGCAGAGCGGGTGCTGGCGGCGGTCTTTGCAGCGAAGGCAGAGGGAACGACAGGCGAGGTGCCGCAGGCCGGAGGGCCGGCACCGGCCTGACAGGCGGCTGATAGGGACTTCGGGCAGTGCCTGGCGGCGAGACTTTTCCTGTCCTGCCATCCGATCCCGGCACCGAGGGGGGCGCCCGACCCTGGGGGGCGCTGTGGCACGCCGGGGCTGCGGTGCTTTATGGCAGCCAGGTCCTTCCGAGCGTTGTGCTATTTCCGACATTGCCATGCGCCCTCCCGCCGGGAGGGTCGGGCGCGGCCCGGGCTGGTCGCCCGGGCCGGAGCTTGCGGGGGGCGTGGCGAGGAACGGTTATCCGAACGCGATCCGGCCCAGAGCGGATCGCGTTCATTCGCATTCACGCGACCCACTCTACCTTCTGATTTCGCATGTCCGAGTAGCACAAAACCGGTTCCCACTTTTGCGCGACATGCGCTAGCCGCCGAGCCGCACCGGCTGGCCATGCGGGGTGGCCAGATAGGCCGCCGCCCAGCGCTCGCGCATCCGGGCGGCCTCGTCGCGCCGGGCGAGGCCGGCGCGGTCCAGCAGCACTTCCAGCGTCTCCAGCCAGGCCGCATGGTAATCGGCCCCGCCATCCAGTTCCCGCGCCGCCCGGTGGCGGGCAAGCGTCGCGCCGAAGGCCCGCGTCCAGTCCGGCCAGCCGAAGTGGCCGGCCTCGGACAGCGCCACGGTCAGCGCGAAAAGCTCTGCCTGCCAGGGTTCGTCGAAACCGGTGACCGGATGGGGGGTGGCGGGCGCGCTCATGCCGGGGCCAGGTAGCTTTGCCACAGATCGGCCGTCACCTCGTCGCCGGCGCGTTCGGCGACGCCCCAGAGGTCGGCCGCATCGAAGGCGACGGTGTAAAGCGGCTCGGCCGCCTCGCCGAGGCCATGGGCATTGGCATCGGGCAGGATATGGGGCCCGTGGCTGATCACGACCCGGCCGACCTGGCCCGCGGCATAGCCGGGCAGCCGGGTATGGCCGCCGGGAATGAAGGCGTTGCGGGCCGGCAGCCGGGTGCGGACCCGGTCGCCCGGCGCGAAGGCCGGCGCCGGGCCGGGGCGCGAATAGGGCGCGCGCCGCGCCAGGGTGCGATCGACATCGGCGGCGGCCAGCCGGCGCGGATGCGGGGCGGGCGCGGTCTCGGTCTCGGCTGGGCCGTCGCGCAGTTCGGCCGCGCTGACCATCCCGCGCGCGACCAGGAGATCGGCCAGCGCCGCCAGCCATTTCTCGTAATAGGAAAAGCGCGCGTAATCGGCGGGGGCCAGGCTTTCGCGGGCATGGCGCGCGGCGTCGATCGACCAGGCGCCAAGCGCGCCCGCCGCCAGTGTCAGCGCCAGCGCCCTTGGGTGCCAGTCTTCGGCGAAGCGGGCGATGCCGTCCGGTTCCGGCCTGACCGCGCCGTCGCCCCAGCGCCCGCCCATGTCGTGGACCCGGCTCATGGCGCGGAGCCCGGGCGGCGCGGCAGGCCGGTGCCGATCATCGAATCGCGGGTCACCAGCGCGGCCAGCGCCGCCTCGTCCAGCCCTGCGCTGCCCTCGGGACGCATCGGCACCACCAGATAGCGCACTTCGGCGGTCGAATCCCAGACCCGCACGGTCTGGTCCTCGGGCAGGGTGACGCCGAAATCGGCCAGCACCGCGCGCGGTTCGCGCACCGCCCGCGCCCGATAGGCATCGGACTTGTACCAGCCCGGCGGGATGCCCAGAAGCGGCCAAGGGTAGCAACTGCACAGGGTGCAGACCACCATGTTGTGGACCTGCGGCGTATTGGCGACGGCGACGACATGCTCGCCCTGGCGCCCCGAAACGCCCATCGCCGCCAGCGCCGCATCGGCATCGGCCAGAAGGGCTGCGGCAAAGCCCGCATCCGCCCAGGCCCGCGCCACCACCCGGGCGCCGACCTGCGGGCCGACCTTGTGCTGATAGGTCTCGATGATCGCGCCAAGTGCCGCCGGATCGACCAGCCCCTTGGCGGTCAGGATGCTTTCCAGCGCCTTGACCCTGAGGGCGGGATCGGAGGGCAGAAGGCTGTGCGGGTGGTCGTGGGAATGATCATGCGGCATGAGGGCAGGATGCGGCGCGCCGGGCGCCTTGTCCAGCCCCGCACCAGGCGTGACCACCTTGCCCGGTGCCATGAGGCTGGTGGCGGGGATGGCGCGAAACCGGGGATCTTGCGCTTGACGCCGCGCGCCTTTGGCCGTAAACGGCGCGGACGGATTTTCCCGGGTGCTGCCCTTGGCGGCACCTTGTGGTGTTGAAGGTGCCGGGCTGCCCGGCACGAGGAAAACGAAGGATATAAGCCATGTCGCGCGTTTGCGAACTGACCGGCAAGGGCCCGATGTCGGGCAACAACGTGAGCCATGCGAACAACAAGTCGCGCCGCCGCTTCCTGCCCAACCTCAACGATGTCTCGCTGATCTCGGATGCGCTGGGTCAGTCGTTCAGCCTGCGGATCTCGGCCGCGGCGCTGCGCTCGGTCGATCACCGCGGCGGGCTCGACGCGTTCCTGGCCAAGGCCAAGGATGTGGAACTGTCTGCCAAGGCGCTGAAGATCAAGAAAAACATCGCGAAGTCGCAGGCGGCCTGAGCGCCGCCTCCCGGCACCATCGCAACGGCGACCCGGCCCTGTCCGTGCCCCGGGCGGGGCCTTCTGATTCTGCCGGACCGGCCGCGCCGAAATGCCGCTTTCCTGGCCGGCCGCGGCTGGGCTATGACAGGACCATGGCACCGCCCGAACCAAGACCTGCAAGCCGTCGCGCCCTGCCCATGCTGGCGGGCGCGCTGCTGGCGATCGTCCTTGCGCTGACCAGCGTGACCATGGCGGTGGCGCGCGGCCAGACCCGGGTCGCCGGCCAGGTCGTGCTGTGCTCGGGCTACGGGATGGTGCTGGTCGGGATCGATGCCGCCGGCAATCCGGTCGCTGAAGCGGAGGGCGGTCCGGCCGGCGGAACCGTGCATCTGTGCCCGGACATGGTGCTGGCGATGCTGGCCGCGCTGCCGCCGGCCGGCCTTTGGTCGCC
>PHEC01000210.1 GCA_002841115.1 Alphaproteobacteria bacterium HGW-Alphaproteobacteria-6
GGCGCAGTCCGGGCGGGCGCGCTCGTTGGTGGTGTTCCTGCACGGCTACGGCGCGGATGGCGCCGACCTGCTCGGTCTCGCCGATCCGCTGGCGCCGCATCTGCCCGACACCGTCTTCGTCGCCCCCGACGCGCCCGACCGCCCGGCCGGCAGCCCCTTCGGCTATCAGTGGTTCCCGATCCCCTGGCTTGACGGCTCGGCCCCGGCCGAGGCAGAGGCCGGGTTGGCGGCATCGAGCGCCGATCTGGACACCTTCCTCGATGCGCGGCTTGCCGACGAGGGGCTGGCAGAGGGCGCGATGGCGCTTGTCGGCTTTTCGCAAGGCACGATGATGGCGCTGCATGTGGCGCCGCGCCGGCAGGCTGCGGCAGCCGGGATCGTCGGCTTTTCCGGGCGCCTTCTGCACCCCGGGCGGCTGGCGGCCGAGGCGCGGGTGCGCCCGCCGGTCCTCTTGATCCACGGCGATGCCGATCCGGTGGTGCCCTTCGCCGAGATGGATCTGGCCGGCCAGACGCTGACCGCGGCCGGCTTTTCGACCCATGCCCATGTGATGAAGGACACCGGCCACGGCATCGCGCCGGACGGGCTGTCGGTGGCGCTGGCGTTTCTCAAGGACCGGCTGCCCGGCTGATCGGGACCCCGGTCAGGACCAGAGGGCGGGGTCGGCGAACTCCACCGAATTGCCGGCCGGATCGCGGACATAGAGCGAGCGCGCGCCACCCGGCCAGCGGAAATCCGCCTCGATCGCGATGCCGGCACGGGTCAGATGATCGCGCCAGCCGTCAAGCTCGGCCTCGGGCACCGCGAAACAGTAATGCCCCGCCCCGTCCCCGCCATGCGGCGGCACCGGCAGGCTGGCACCCGGACCGGGCGGGCGCCGCGTGGCCTCTGGATCGAAGACCAGCAGAACCGATGCCCCGACCCGGAAGAACACATGCCGGCCCGGCTGGCGGGTGATGATGCCAAGCCCGATGACGCCGCCGTAGAAGGCCTCGGCCGCGGCAAGGTCGGATGCGTAGAGGGCCGATTCCAGCGTTGCATCGGGCGGTGGCGGGACCGCTGGCGTCATGTCACCCTCCTGTCACGTCGGCACACTACCACTCTATCGCAGATCACGGGGCTTGTCAGGAACCGACCGCGACATATAGTCTGGGAACAGGTCCGGGCCCTGGCGCGGACCGGCAGGAAGGGCAGGGTCTTTCATGCTCGACAGGACGGCAGAGGACGATTTCCGCGCGGGCTTCGTGCGCGCGCCCGGCAGCTTGCGGCATTTCCCCGCACTGGTGCTCAATGCCGATTACCGGCCGCTCAGCTACTATCCGCTGTCGCTCTGGCCCTGGCAGGAGGCGATCAAGGCGGCGTTCCTCGACCGGGTGACGATCGTCGCCGAATACGACGCGGTGGTGCACAGCCAACGCAGCGCGATCCGAATACCTTCGGTCGTGGTGCTGAAGGACTACGTCAAAGCCCAGAAGCGCGTGGCCTTCACGCGCTTCAATCTTTTTCTGCGCGACGAATTCTGCTGCCAGTATTGCGGCTCGCGCGGGGATCTGACCTTCGATCATGTGCTGCCGCGGTCGCGCGGCGGGGTGACAAGCTGGGAAAACGTCGTCGCCGCCTGTTCGCCGTGCAACCTGCGCAAGGCCAACCGCCTCTTGCGCAATTGCGGCATGACCCTGCGCCGGCCGCCGCGCCGGCCCGACCCCGAAGAGATGCGCAACGCCGGGCGCCGCTTTCCGCCGAACTACCTGCACGAAAGCTGGATGGACTTCCTTTACTGGGATGCCGAGCTTGACGCCTGAGGGCGGATCGGGGGGCTGCAATGGCCGATGATTTCTTTCAGCCGGTCTCGGGGATGGACCTGCCTCGCTTCGCCGGCATTGCCACCTTCATGCGGCTGCCGCATCTGCCCGACGATCATTCGCGCGCCGGCGATGTGGCGATCGGGCTGATCGGCCTGCCCTGGGATGGCGGCACCTCGAACCGGCCCGGCGCGCGTCATGCCCCGCGGGCGCTGCGCGACGCCTCGACGATGATCCGCGCCCGCCATCCGGTCACCGGGATGCGGCCCTTCGCCACCGTCAACTGCGCCGATCTCGGCGACATCGGCCCCAATCCGGTCGATGCCGCCGACACGCTGGCGCGGATCGAGACGCGGATCGCCACGCTTGCCGGGCGCGGGGTCCGGCCGCTGTCGGTCGGCGGCGATCACCTCTGCACCCTGCCGGTGCTGCGCGGCCTGGCCCGTGCCCGCCCGCTGGGCCTGGTGCTCTTTGACAGCCATACCGATCTTTTCCCGGCCTATTTCGGCGGCGCCACGCTGACCCATGGCAACCCGTTCCGCGCCGCGGTCGACGAGGGGCTGCTCGATCCCGCAAGGATGGTGATGATCGGCATCCGCGGCACCATGTATGACCGCGCCGACCGCGACTTCGCCGAGGCGCACGGCATCCGCATCATCACCATCGAGGAATTCTTTGCCCGTGGCATCGCCGATGTCATGGCCGAGGCGCGCGAGGTCGTCGGGACCGGCCCGGCCTATCTGTCCTATGACATCGACTTCGTCGACCCTTCGGTCGCACCCGGCACCGGCACCCCGGAATGGGGCGGCCCGGACGCCTTTCAGGCAATGGGCGTCATACGCGAATGCGCCGGCCTGAACATCGTCGCCGCCGACCTGGTCGAGGTCTCGCCGCCCTTCGATCCCTCGGGCGGCACCGCCTGGCTCGGCGCCTCGCTGCTGTTCGAGATCCTCTGCGTCATGGCCGCGGCGCTGGCGCCAACGGCACCGGGCCAGGGTCTCCGTTGACCCGCGGCGGGCGCGCGAGAATCCGGCGAGGTTGTCAGGCGCCGGAACACCTGCGAGGCTGGCGGCCATGAAACACCTGCCGCCCGCCCTCGCCATCCTGCTGCTGCTGACCCCGCCGGCCGCGGCGCAGGACTTTGCCAAGGGCTGGCAGGCCTACCGGAGCGGCGATGTCGCAGCGGCGCTGCAAGAGTGGCGCCCGCTTGCCGAACAGGGCGACGCCGACGCCCAGTTCAACCTCGGGCTCATGTATTACAAGGGCGAGGGCGTGCCGCAGGACTATGCGCAGGCGGTGAAGTGGCTCCGGCTGGCCGCCACGCAGGGCCACGCCGCTGCCCAGAATAGTCTCGGGGTCATGTATGGCAACGGCGAGGGCGTGCCGCAGGACTTTGCCGAGGCGGTGACGTGGTACCGGCTGGCCGCCGCACTGGGTAACGCCAACGGCCAGTTCAACCTCGGGGTCAGGTACGCCAACGGCGATGGCGTGGCGCAGGACTTTGCCGAGGCGGTGAAGTGGTACCGGCTGGCCGCCGCGCAGGGCCAGGCCAACGCCCAACACAACCTCGGCGTCAAATACGCCAAGGGCGAGGGCGTGCCGCAGGATGATGTGCTGGCGCACATGTGGTTCAACCTTGCTGCCGCACAGGGCCACAGGTCGGCGGCGACGAACCGCGGCATCATGGCCGCGCGAATGACGCCGGCGCAGGTTGCCGAGGCCCAGCAATTCGCCCGCGCCTGGCTGGCCGAGCACGGGGAATAGCGACCCCGCCTGCCCCGACCTGCTCACCGCGCGCCGCAAGTCTTCGTTGCGAAATACCCCCGGGGGGGTGAATGCGCCCGCCAGGGCGCAGAGGGGGGGCGGCGCCCCCCCCTGCGCTCAGCCCTGGGCGGCGGTGACGATCACCTCGACGCGGTAGTCGGGGGTTGCCAGCTTCGCCTCGCCGGTGGCGCGGGCCGGCGCATGGCCGGGCGCGACCCAGCCGTCCCAGACCGCGTTCATCTCGGCGAAATCGGCCATGTCGGCCAGCCAGATC
>PHEC01000211.1 GCA_002841115.1 Alphaproteobacteria bacterium HGW-Alphaproteobacteria-6
ACGCCATCTTCGGCCGCGACGGTGCCGGCGCCGCCGGCCTTGCCAGCTATCTGCGCATCGAGCCGGCCGCCGGCTCGATCGAGGTCGGCCATATCGCCCTGTCGCCGGCGTTGCAGCGCAGCCCGGCGGCGACCGAGGCGATGGTCCTGATGATGGACTGGGCCTTTGCCGCGGGTTATCGGCGCTACGAATGGAAATGCGACGCGCTGAACCTGCCGTCGCGGCGGGCGGCGGTGCGGCTGGGCTTCAGCTACGAGGGCACATTCCGGCAGGCAACCATCGTCAAGGGGCGCAACCGCGATACCGCCTGGTTCGCGGTGATCGACAAGGACTGGCCGGCGCTGCGGGCGGCGCATCGCGCCTGGCTCGACCCGGCGAATTTCGATGCCGCGGGGCGCCAGCGCCAGCGCCTCGGCGACCTGACTCGCCCGCTGCTTCACGCCGCCGATCCCGGCCCGTGAGGCGAGCGGGGCTGGCGGCGGGGGTTGCCTCGGGCCGGCCGGCCCTGCGGTGTTCCGCCTGCGCGCAATCCTTCCTGCGGCGTCCTGCCCGTCATCATCCGGGCGCCCGGCAAGCGCCGCTCACCATCCCGCCGCGGGCGCGATGCGCTCGCGCACCAGGCCGCGGACCTGGGCGACCGGCAGGGTTCCGGCCAGCCCGGCGCGACGCTCACGCGCCAGCGCCTCGGCCGCCTCGGCCAATGGCGCATCGGCGGCGCTGCGGGCGATGCCGGCAAGGAACTGCGCGACATAGTCGAGGGTGCGGTCGTCGGGATCGTCCGGGCACTGGTCAAGCACATCGGCCGCATGAATGAGGTCATCGCGCAGCGCCAGGGGATCAGGCTCGATCCGGTCGCCGGCGGCCCGGGCGTCCGAGGCGGCCCCGGCAAGAGCCGGCAGGGCGGCCAGCACCGCCTGCTGGAAGCCGGCCAGGCTGTCGACCGGCTTGGCCAGAAAGCCGTCGGCGCCGGCGGCGAGGGCGGCATCGGCACGGCCCGGATCGCCGCTGGTGGCGAGGATCGCCGGCAGGCGCGGACCGGCCGCGGTCAGCTCGCGGATCAGCTCGATCCCCGAGCCGTCGGGCAGGCCGAGATCGATGATGATCACGCTCGGCCGGTAGACCTGAAGATGGCGCCGTGCCGAGCGCAGGCAGTCGGCGCGCCGTATCCGCGCCCCCGAGCGCAGGCACAGGAGCCGGATCGCCTCGCAGGCGAAGCGGCTGTCCTCGACCACCAGGACCGTCAGCCCGAGCAGCGGCCGATCCGCCGTCGCCATCCTTGTCGCGATGAAATCCGTCAGATCGTCAGCCATCGGCCCTCTCCCCTCGGTCGCGACGGCATTCAACCCCGGCGCGACTCGCAGTAGGACAGGCATTGCCTAACGCCGGGTTAAGACCGGTCGAGGGCAGAGCGGACGGGCCGGGCGGTGCCGCTTGCACCGGGCGCGCCGGCGCCGCATAACTCGGGCCGAGGATGCGCAACCGGAAGGCAGGGACGATGATCGGACGGCTCAACCATGTTGCCATTGCGGTGCCCGACCTCGATGCCGCGGTGGCAGTCTATCGTGACACGCTGGGGGCGCGGGTCCATGACCCGCAGGACCAGCCGGAACACGGTGTCACCGTGGTCTTCATCGATCTGCCGAATACCAAGATCGAGCTTGTGCATCCGCTTGGCGCGGCCTCGCCGGTCGCCGCCTTTCTGGCGCGCAACCCGGCCGGCGGCATCCACCATATCTGCTACGAGGTGGCCGACATCGCTGCCGCGCGCGACCGGCTGGTGGCGGCGGGGGCGCGGGTGCTGGGCGGCGGCGAGCCGAAGATCGGTGCCCATGGCAAGCCGGTCCTGTTCCTGCACCCGAAGGATTTCAACGGTTGTCTGGTCGAGCTGGAGCAGGTCTGATGAACCTCACCGGCGCGATCGTTCTTTTCGCGGTGATCTGGTTCATCGTCTTCTTCGTGATGTTGCAGATCCGGCCGAAAAGCCAGGCCGAGGCCGGCCATATCGTGCCCGGCACGCCGGCCTCGGCGCCGGCCGATGTGCGCATCGGCCGCAAGGCGCTGATCACCACCCTGATCACTGTGGTGCTGTGGTCGGCGATCGCGGCGGTGATCCTGTCGGGCGCGGTCGGCCTGGCCGATATCGACTGGTTTGGCCGGCTCGGGCCGGCGGCGCCGGGCGGAGGCTAGCGGCCTGCGGCGCGTCCCGCCGCGCCGGGTAGGCCTTGCGCCGCCCTCCGGCCGGGGCGCTGCCCCGGACCCCGAGGTATTTCGGCAAGGTGAAAGCCTGAAGCGGCCGGCGCGGGTTCAGGCGCCGGCCCGCGATGCCAGGCGGTGGAAGAGATGGGTGAAGGTCGCCACCCCGAGCACCGGGATCACCAGCCCGACCAGCGGCAGCGACAATGGTGCTGCCATCAGGATGCCGGCGAGCCAGATCCGCCCGGCGTGGCGGCGCCGCAGCGCCCGCGCGGCCACCCGCCCGATCCGCCGCATCGCCACCATCTGGAAATACTCGCGCCCGAGCAGATAGCCGTTGACCGCCCAGAACAGCAGCGGCGCGAAGGGGCCGACCAGCGCGTAGAGCAGAAGTGCCAGCGCATTGACCGCGATCAGCACGCCGAGAAAATTGACCGCGTCGATCACGAGGTCGGCGACCGGCAGTCGCGGTGCCGGTGCCAGGCCGGGGTAGTGGCGGTCCTCGACCGCCTCGGCGACGCTGTCGAGAAAGAGCGCGCCGAAGAGCGAGGCGACCGGCACCATCAGGAAGACCGACAGCACCAGCATCAGGGCGAAGGCGGCCCAGCTGAAAAGATCGCCGGCCCAGCTGACCGGGCCGAGAAAGGGCAGATCGAGGCTGCCGGCCAGCAGGGCGTCGAGGGCCAGCGCGACACCGGCCGACAGCGCCACCAGAAGCGCGGCGGCCAGCAGCGTGCCGAGGACCAGCACGCGCAGGAAGCGCCGGTCGCCGATCTGGCCGAGGGCGGCGAGAAAGGCGCCGACGATCATGCCTCGACCCAGGTGATGGTCGCCTCGGGGTCGGGGCGCGGCCGCTCGGGCGGGACGGCGGTGGCGGTGCCGATATGGATCAGCCCGGCCACCCATTCGCCGGGCCCGAGCCCGAGCCCGTCGCGGCAGAAGGCCGTGTCGGCCACCGCCCAGCCGGTCAGCCAGCTTGCCCCCCAGCCCGAGGCGAGGGCGGCGTTGAGCAGGCTGAGGCAGACCGCGCCGGCCGACAGGACCTGTTCATGGTCGGGGATGCGGTCGGTCGGGCGCGGGCATTTGATCACCGCGACCACCAGATCGGCGTCGGCGAATTGCGCCACCCCCTTGGCCACCCGGTCGTCCTCGAGCCCGAGGTCGCGGCCGCGTGCCGGTTCCAGCTTGCCGTGATCGGGCACCCGCAAGCCCGCGGCAAGGATCGGGGCGAGGGCTGCCCGGTCCGGCACCGGCAGGCCAAGGGTGCGCGCCGGGCGCGAGCGGCGGGTCAGCAGGAAGGCCAGTGCGGCCCGGCCGGCGGCGGCGGTATCGGTGCCGGGCGGCCCGGGGAGGATGGTCGGCTCGGGGCGGTTAGGCTGCTCGGGAAGGCTGGGCATCGCGGGCTCTCCGGTCAGGGTTTCGCCCTGTCTCGGCGAGGGGCGGGCCGCGGTCAAGCGCCGGCGCCGTCATCGCCGTGGCCGGCGCCGAAAAAACCCGCCGCCAGCCGGCCGATATGGGCCGAGACATGGGCCTGCCATTCGGCTGCGGGCTGGCGCGCGGCGAGCGTCGCGGCAAGCGGATCGGGGGCGTGGCAGGCGCTGTCGCTCAGCGCCTCGATCGCGGCATGGCCGCAGAACGGCACATGCGCCTCATTGTAGCCGCCCTCGTGGACCAGCACCAGCCGCCCGCCGCAATGGGCATCGGCGGCGTCGCGCATCATCCGGGTCATCGCCGCGAAGGTCCCGGCGGTGGCCAGCATCCGGCCGAGCGGATCGACGGCGGAGGCGTCATAGCCGCAGGCGACGATGATCGCCTCGGGGGCGAAGCGGTCAAGTGCCGGGCGCACGATCCGCGTCATCGCCTCGAGGTAGCTGGCGTGCCCGGTGCCCGGCGGCAGCGGCACGTTGAGGTTGAAACCGTGGCCGCGCCCGCGCCCGCGCGCCTCGGCGCCGCCGGTGTCGAGCGGATAGTTGTGCTCCTGATGCAGCGAGATGGTCAGCACCGTCGGGTCGTCGTAAAAGATCGCCTCGGTGCCGTTGCCGTGGTGCACGTCCCAGTCGACCACCGCGATGCGCCTGGCCAGCCCGGCGGCCTGCGCGGCGCGGACCGCGACGGCGATGTTGTTGAACAGGCAAAAGCCGTTGGGAAAGCCGGGCAGGGCGTGATGGCCGGGTGGCCGGGTCAGCGCATAGGCGTTGCGTGCCTGCCCGCCCAGCACCGCGAAAAGCGCGCGCCGGGCGAGGCCGGCCGAGAGCGCGGCGATCTCGTAGCCGCCGGGGCCGAAGGGGGTGCGCAGGCCCAGTTCTCCGCCGCCGGCGTCCGAGGCGGCCTTGAAGGCATCGAGATAGTCGGCGTCATGGACCCGGGCCAGATCGGCGCGCGAGGCTTCGGCGGCCGACTGCACCGCCAGGTCGCCGATCAGCCCGGTGACCTCGATCAGGTTGCGCAGGCGCCGCTTGGTCTCGGGGCTTTCCGGCAGGCCGGCGCCGGGCTGCACCAGGCCGCCGACCGGCAGGGTGAAGGCATACTGGCCGCCGCCATGCCAGAAACAGCGCTCGTCGGTGAAGAAGGCAGTGGCCATGCGACATCCTTTCGCTGGCGCCAAGCCTATCGAGGCGTCAGGATATTGGCCAGAGGAGAGTGGCATGACCGATCTGAGCCATCTTGCCCGCACCGGCGCCGAAATCGCGGTCAGGGTGACGCCGCGCGCCTCGCGCAATGCGGTGGTGGCCGAGGTGGACGGGTTGCGGGTCTATGTCACCACCGTGCCCGAGGACGGGCGCGCCAATGCGGCGGTGGTGAAGCTGCTGGCAAAGGCGATGGGGGTAGCCAGGACGCGCCTGGTGCTGGTGCGCGGGCAGAGCTCGCGCAACAAGGTCTTCCGGCTGTCATGATGCGCCGGGGGCGTCCGGAGCGTGCCCGCCGCGCCGGGGCGGGTATCATGGCCTGTCGGCCCTCGCCACCGAGGGCCCGCGACCTTCGTTGTCTGATCGGCCGGCGTCGATCGGCCCGGTTGCTCAGTTGTTCTGGCAGCCCGGCACGTTCAGGTCCTTGCAGAAGTAACCCGCGGCACCGCCGATTGCCGCGCCGGTCAGCGCGCTGCCACCGGTGGCGCTGGAGATGACCGCGCCCCCGGCCGCGCCGGCGACGCCGCGCTGGGTGTTGTTCTCGAGGCAGCCGGCGAGGCCGACGGTGGTGATCAGCAGCAATGCGGTCTTGAAGGGCATCGATCCATTTCTCCGGAGGTTGAGGTCCGGGGCGACCCCGGCACCAGTGCGCAATGAACCCGCGATACTGGAACCACCCGGGCTGACCATGAAACGAGGCGACAGCAGCTTAGCACGGATGGCACCGGATCCGGGGCGGATTCGGTTCGGCGGATGAGAATTCATCGACCAAGGGCCATTTTAGGCCATCGGACCGAAAGACGCACTGCCGCAGATCAGTATCGGGCAAGAAACCGCCGCTTGCGTGCGCCATCGGATCACGACGCGGCACCACGGACAGGCTTTCGCCATCGATGGCCGCGTGGCGGGGATGAAAACGGGCTTGCCCGCGGGTCGGGCGATGGTGCCGGTCGATCGCCGGCTTGGCCCTTCCTGCCCGTCAGCGGTGCTGCCGTGCCCCCGGGAGCATCCCGCCCGGCCGGGTCCGCCGCGCCGCGTGGCCCGGTCTTGCGGCGAAGGACCGGCGCCGGGATTGCGGCGCCGCGCTGCGCCGCTCAGCCCTTCGGTTTCATCCGGTAGACGCCCTCGGGCAGGTTCAGCGCGGCGGCAAGCTCGCGCACCTGGGCCATCGACATGACGATCTTGACCACCATGTCGCGGCGCGGGTCGAACTGTTCGATGGTCACGCATTCCTCGAAGGCCTGGATCGTCACGTCCTCTTCCAGACGCGGGCTGCCCTCGTCGACGAGGGTGATCACGGTGGTGTCGAAGTCGTGCTCGATGCTGAACATGCGGTCAGCCTAGCGCCTGCGGCCGGCGCGCTCAATGGGGTCGGTGATCCGGGGCCGGGGCCTTTCAACCGGCGGTCCGGTGCGCTAGAATCAGCCTCAGGATTGCGGCGCGGAACGGTTCGCGCCCTTGCGTCATCCCGGGGTGTCCATGCGACGGCTTGTCATTCTCTGCGCTCTCGCCCTGGCCGGCTGTGTCGAGCCGGTGCCGCCGGCGGCGCCGCCGCCGGGTGCGGCGCAGCGGCCGGCCGGGCCGGTGCTGGACAGCGCGACCGCCGCGGGCAATTTCGAGGCCGTGGTGGCGCGGATGGAGCCGGCGGTGGAACGCGAGTGCCAAAGCCGCAGCCGCGGCGCGAACTGCGATTTCCGCATCATGATCGACAGCCGCCCGGGCCAGCCGCCGAACGCCTTCCAGACGCTGGACAGCGCCGGCCGCCCGATCATCGCCTTCACCCTGGCGCTG
This sequence comes from Alphaproteobacteria bacterium HGW-Alphaproteobacteria-6, assembly GCA_002841115.1. GTDB lineage: Bacteria > Pseudomonadota > Alphaproteobacteria > Rhodobacterales > Rhodobacteraceae > Albidovulum. The sequence goes on from PHEC01000211.1 coordinate 6,612, forward strand.
ATCGCCGAGGCGCGCAATCGCGACGAACTGGCCTTTGTCATGGGCCATGAGGCGGCCCATCACATTGCCGCCCATATCCCGCGCCAGCAGCAATCGGCCCTGACCGGGGCGCTGATCTTCGGCGCGCTGACCGCGGCGACCGGCGGTGATCCGGCAGCGGTCGATGCGGCGCAGAACATCGGCGGCACCCTGGGCGCGCGGCGGTATTCCAAGGATTTCGAGCTGGAGGCCGATGCGCTCGGCACGGTGATCGCCTGGAACGCCGGTTTCGATCCGGGCCGCGGGGCCGCGTTCTTTGCCCGGATCCCCGATCCCGGCAATGCCTTCCTTGGCACCCATCCGCCGAATGGCGCCCGGCTGGCGACGGTCGAGCGCACGCTGGCGCGGCTGCGCGCCGGCGGCGGTCTCTAGAGCGGATCGCGTTCATTCGCATTCACGCGACCCACTCTAACCTTCTGATTTCGCATGTCCGAATAGCGCAAAACCGGTTCCCACTTTTGCGCGACA
>PHEC01000044.1 GCA_002841115.1 Alphaproteobacteria bacterium HGW-Alphaproteobacteria-6
GCGCAAACACGTTAGGAATGGCATGCTGTCACCGATCGATTTCGAAAAGCAGCAGAAACTGAAACTGCAAGGCGTCTAGCAAACTAGGGGCTATTCAGGGGCTGGATGAGGCGCAAATGGCGATCAAGACCGCCGAACAGAACGACCTCAATCAGCCCGAGAACCAAGACCTGTTGTCGCCCACCAACCGGGTGCGGGTGATCGTGACCAAGGCTGCGCTGCAAGAAGGCTGGGACTGCCCCTTCGCCTATGTGCTGTGTTCGCTGGCGGCGGCGTACAACCGTTCCGCCATGACGCAGCTAGTGGGGCGCATCCTGCGCCAACCTTACGCGCTGAAGACCGGCGTGGCGGCGCTGGACGAATGCTATGTGGTGACGCATCACGCAGGCACGCGCGACGTGGTGGAGGCGATCAAGACCGGGCTGGAACGCGATGGCCTGGCCGATCTGGTGATCGAGGTGCCGCAAGAGGGTGGCGCGACCAACTCCGGCACGGCGCGCAAGGTGGGGCGGCGCGTGGAGTTCAAGAGCCTGCAAATCTACCTGCCCAAGGTGCTGAAGTTGGAAGCGGGCGAGGTGCGCGACCTCGATTATGAGACCGACATTCTGTCGGCTATCGACTGGCGGGACTTTTCTCCGGCTGGCGTGGTGGCCGACATCCCGGACAACCCGGCACAGGTGGCCGCACAGTTGCAGCGCATCGCCCTGACCGCGATGCCGGGGAGGACGAGTATTTCCGGGGCGAGGTTGTGGCGGCCGCGGCGGAAACCCTGCGGTTTGACGCGACCTACGCGGTGCGGGTGATCTCCGATCTGGTGCCCAACCCCTTCGTGGCGCGGGGGATCGTGGCCGATCTGGTGAAGGGCCTGGAAGCGCGCGGTTTCGGCGCTGCAAAGCTGGGCGCTGCATCGGGCGTGATCATCGACCGGCTGCGGGTAGCCCTGACCAAGGAACGCGATGCCCGGTCCGAAGCCCTGTTCCGTGCGGCGGTGAAGGCCGGTGAAATTCAATTCCGGTTGCGGCTGGACGGGAACAACTGGCAGATGCCCGACCACATGCTGACCACGGAACCGGCGAACACACCTCACCTGACCGGGGCAGATGGTGGCGCGCTGGGGCGCAGCCTGTTTTTCCCTGTGTTCCGAAGCGAGTTGAACGGCGAGGAACAGAACGTTGCCGTGCACCTGGACGGGGATAGCACGGTAAAGTGGTGGCACCGGAACGTCGCCAAGTCCAACTATGGCATGGGGCTGCAAGGCTGGAAGCGCGGTCGCATTTACCCTGACTTCATCTTCGCCACAGGCGGCAAGGCGGGCGCTGGGCGGATCGTGGTCTTGGAAACCAAGGGCGACCACCTGCAAAACCCTGACACCGACTACAAGCGCGAAGTGCTGGACTTCCTCACGCAGAACTTCTCCTGGGATCACGCAGTGCCTGCCGGTCAGCTACAGATTGCGATGACCGGCGAGACGGTGGAATGCGCCTTGGTTTTGATGGAGGACATACCGGCGAAACTACCGAAGTTGATCGCAAGAGCGGTCTAATCGTGCTTCCCGCTTGGGTGGCCACGCTCAAGCCCCAAGCGTTTTTTCTATGTGGGGTTTATTGTGGGGTGAGAATAAATTATCGCCAAAAAATACAATGAATTCAGTTGATGTTGGCGGAGGGAACGGGCCTGACGTCGAACCTTCTCCACCAAAATGCGGTCCTAATCCATTGTTTTCACTTCGAATCTAAACGGACCATCTGAGATGCATTCAACGAGAATCGGTGGCTGCATTGGCATGTCTTCGGTTTCAATCTGAGATCTGTCGCGCATGGCAATGTCGGTCACCGGCCCAGCCGTCATATCGATATACGCCAAGTCCGATCTGCGAAAGGCGTAGGTGTCAAGGACGCGGGAGTATTGCGGCAACGAATGCCGCCAAGGAAACTCGATCGTCAGCAGGATGACCGACGTATCGCAGTAGCGGCCCTCGACAATCAGAAACGGTTCCGGATCGTTCGCACCTTCGCCGTCAAACTCGTAGTCAACCTGTCGGCCGGTCGTCTTGTCGGTCAGACGGATGGCAAATCGATCCTCGCCTCGAGGCCGTAGATCAACTCGGAACTCGGCCGACTCGACCGAAGGTCCATCAAAGATCGTTTGGCCTACGGATGGACTGGCGAAGCCCGATAGCAAGACAGCAGCAAGGAGCCGGAGGGCGCGTCTCATTCCGCATCCTCGAAGCGCGGGCGAGAGACGGAGAAACGACAGACGTTTGCGAAAACCTCCGTCTCGTTCAGCCGACGAACGTTTTCCCAGCGTTGCCCATAGGAATCGGTCCCAGGATTGATGACTGCAGTGATGCTGTCGGCGGCAACGCGGTTAATGCCTGCGTCCGCGAGCGAGAAGAGATCGTTGGCATGCCAGAACCAAAGGGCCGAACGAACGGCATAGCGGGGTGTTCCGAGCAAGTCCGGATCGGCCTCGAAGTCTATCCGTTCCCCGAACATTCGCCTGTGTTCTTCGGCGAAGGCCCGATAGTTGGCGCGGCCAGTGACCTGCTTCAGGCCGCGCCCGCGGAATCTCCACCCGTCACCACTCTCGACATTCCCATTGCCGTTGCGATCCGCATAGGCACGGTTTGCGATGGCTTCCTGATCTGCCGGTTGGTCGGCAGTTCTCCCGTAGAGCAAGGCTTCGTCCGGGTTGCGCCTGAAGTAGCTGAAGATCGCTCCCAAACGGTCCGCCCGATAGTCGAGGCTCTCCACAAGCCGCATTCTTTGCCCGACTTCCTGCAGCACCTGACCGAAGAAATGCGCCAGTCGCTCGGGACTGTTCAACTGGGCCGTCACGATCTGCAGGTCGATTTCCTGGGCAACTTGCGTCAGTCGGTCTCTGTCGGCATCCGGGAACACACCAGAAAGGCGATCTGCAGTCAGGATGTCACAGACCGCTCCATCTGGAATGTTCTGGGGATCAATGATCGGTTCGGCCGTACATCGGCAGTTCCATGCCTCGCCTGGATGCCCTCCGGCCGGAGGATTGGACCATGCGAATGTCCGATCATCGTGCTCGGCATGTGCGGCGCGAACACGGGCATCGTCCTGACTGCGCCAAATGTAGGTTTCGAGCTGAAGCGCATCTCTTTGAAAATGCCCGTTCAGCGTCTCGGCATATCGCGCGAGGGTCGCTAGGGTGACCGGATCGTTGGGGTTGACCGGCACGCCTGTTTCGCCCAACCGGCCCGCGACGGTGGTGCGCATTTGGTCCCTGATCGCGGCGAGGCCCACTGAAGTTATGTCGATGCTGACACCCTCGGGGAGAAAGCCGTTCAGCCGGTTAACGCCTGCAGCAAGCGCGTCGTCGATGATGCTGTCCAGCAGCCTGTCAGGGACCACCGAGAACTTGATTTCCGGCGCTCTAGCCGGACCAAGCGGCAAGACGAAGACGCTGTTGCCACCTGACCTGATCCAGGCCGCAAACTTGCTTTCGTGCCGCATCGGTTCCTCCGCGTCGTTCTCCGAAAGCGGTATCACGTCGAAGTTAAGGTTACGTTAACCCTCCGACCTCGCCGCTTACCGGGCAGAGACGGTTGGATTTCGGGGACGTTCGGGTGGCGGACAGAGAGGGATTCGAACCCTCGAGACGGTTCCCCGCCTACACACTTTCCAGGCGTGCGCCTTCGACCACTCGGCCATCTGTCCTTCGCGTCTCCTTACTACCGTCCCGTGCTTTTGCGCAAGAGAGACCGATGCGGCCGGCGGGGCGGGTGGCCGCCCTTGCGGCGTCATCGCGCCCGGATGGCGGGCTTGGAACTGCGGCCGGGCACTGCGGCCGACGCGCTGGTCCGGCCCCTGGCGCGACACCCCCGGTCCGGTCCCGGCCGCGGCGCCGGTCACCGCGCGACCTTTCCGCTTGACCTTTGCCTGCCCCTTCTGTTGAACCGGCGCTGATCTAGGCAGGACGGTGGTGGGTCGCTCATGGACGATCAGAACAAGAACCTCATACTCGCGACCGCGCTCTCCTTTCTGGTGATCCTGGTCTGGTTCACGCTCTTTGCGCCGCCGGCGCCGGTGGTCGACCCGAACGCGACCGTGGCCGGCGACAGCGCCGCCGTGCCGCAGGCGCTGGCGCCGCAGGCAGTTGCACCGGCCGCCAGCGCTGCAGAGGCGGTCACCGCCGCCGCGCCGCGCATTGCCATCGACACGCCGCAGCTTGTCGGCACCATCTCGCTTCTGGGCGGGCGGGTCGACGACCTGTCGCTGAAATCCTACCGCGAGACGCTGGACGACGCCTCGGCCCTGGTACGGCTTCTGGCGCCGACCGGCGGCACCGAGTTGAACGCGCCGAAGCCCTATTACGCGGTCTATGGCTGGGCCCCGGGCCAGGGCATGGACCCGGCACTGGTGCCAAACGCACAGACCCTCTGGCAGCAGGAATCCGGCACCAGCCTGACCCCCGCCACGCCGGTCACCATCCGCTGGGACAATGGCGCCGGGCTGATCTTTCGCCGCCAGATCGCGGTCGATGACCGCTACATGTTCACCGTCACCCAGACGGTCGAGAACACCACCGACGCGGCCATCCGGGTCGCCCCCTACGGGGTCGTCGCGCGCCACGGCCAGCCCGACACCCAGAACTTCTACGTCCTGCACGAAGGCATCGTGCGCGAGGCCGACGGCAAGCTGGAAGAGCTGAAATACAAGAACCTGCCCGATCTCGAGATCTCGGAGCGCGAGGGCATGCCGGCCAGCACGGTCGAGGTTGCCGCCGACGGCTGGGTCGGGTTCACCGACAAATACTGGATGACCACGCTGATCCCCGCGCCGGGCCAGCCCTTCACCTCGGTGGTGCGCTACAATCCCGGCGCCGATGTCTACGAGACCTGGGCGCGCCTGCCGGTCAGCGAGGTCGCCCCCGGTGCCAGTGCCAGCGCCACCACCATGCTTTTCGCCGGCGCCAAGGAATGGGAGGCGATCCGCCACTATCAGGAGGTGACCGGGGTCAAGGCCTTCGTCGATTCGATCGACTGGGGCTGGTTCTTCTTCCTGACCAAGCCGATGTTCCGCCTCTTGCACTGGCTCAACGGCCTGATCGGCAACATGGGCTGGGCGATCATCGCGCTGACCTTCATCATCAAGGCCCTGGTCTTCCCGCTGGCGCGCAAGTCCTACATCTCGATGGCCAAGATGAAGGAACTTCAGCCCGAGATGGAGAAGCTGAAGGAAGCCGCCGGCGACGACCGCCAGAAGATGCAGCAAGGCATGATGGCGCTTTACAAGAAGGAAAAGGTCAACCCGGCTTCGGGCTGCCTGCCGATCTTCCTGCAGATCCCGATCTTCTTCTCGCTCTACAAGGTGATCTTCGTCACGCTCGAGTTGCGCCATGCGCCGTGGTTCGGCTGGATCCGCGACCTTTCGGCGCCCGACCCCTCGTCGATCCTCAACCTCTTCGGGCTCTTGCCCTGGGCGACGCCGGAGCAGGGATCGCTGTTCTTCATCTTCTCGCTGGGCGTGCTGCCGATCCTGCTCGGCATCTCGATGTGGTTCCAGCAAAAACTGAACCCGGCGCCGACCGATCCGACCCAGCAGATGATCTTTGCCTGGATGCCCTGGGTCTTCATGTTCATGCTGGGCAGTTTCGCCAGCGGACTGGTGCTTTACTGGATCACCAACAACACCATCACCTTCTTCCAGCAATACACGATCATGTCGATGCACGGCAAACGTCCCGACCTGTTCGGCAATATCAAGACCGGGCTGAAGCGCAACAAGCCGGCGGCGAAATGAGGCGGATCGCGGCATGACCCAGCCCTTTGCGCTGGCAGCCGAGCCCGACAGCGCGGCGCGCGAGGCGGGGCGACTGATGTTCGCCGGGCCGGTCGAGTTCCTCAAGGGCGTCGTCGCGATGGACGGGCTGCCACCCGCCGACCGGCCCGAGGTCTGCCTTGCCGGCCGCTCGAACGTCGGCAAGTCATCGCTGATCAACGCGCTGACCGGGCGCCGGTCGCTGGCGCGCGCCTCCAACACCCCGGGCCGGACCCAGGAGATCAACTTCTTTGCCGCCGGCGAGAGCCGCTACCTGGTCGATCTGCCGGGCTACGGCTATGCCGAGGCGCCGGTGGCGGTGGTCGAGAAGTGGCAGCGGCTTTTGCGCGCCTATCTTGCCGGCCGGCCGACCCTGCGCCGGGTCTTCCTACTGGTCGACATGCGCCATGGCATCAAGGCGGTGGACGAAGAGATCATGCAGCTTCTCGACCGGTCGGCGGTGACCTTCGAGGTGGTGCTGACCAAGGCCGACAAGATCCGCGAAGCCGAACATGGGCGGATCCTGGCCCAGGTCCGCGCCGCCTTGCAAAAACACCCCGCCGCCTATCCCGAGATCGTGCTGACCTCGGCCGAGACCGGCGCCGGGGTCGAGACCCTGCGCAGCATCATCGCGACGCTGGCCTGAACGGCGCCCCGCTCTTGACAGGCTGCGGAAAAAGTCACGCCTCCGCCCGGTTTCAACCACCAGAGCGGAAAACCGTTCCTCTCCACAAGCTCGGACCCGGGCGACCAGCCCGGGCCGCGCCCGACCCTCCCGGCGGGAGGGCGCATGGCAACCATGCTAATTGCTCGACGGTTGGAATGACCTGGCTGCGATAAAGCACCGCAGCCCCGGCGTGGCAAAGCGCCCCCCAGGGTCGGGCGCGGCCCTCGGTGCCAGGATCGGATGGCGGGACAGGAAAAGTCTCGCCGCCAGACACTGCCCGAGTTTCCTTTCCAGCAGCCTGCTAAGCCCCCGGCAGGTCAGCCCCGGCAGGTCGGCCCGGTGCCAGACCCTCGACCAGCGCCAGAAGCCGCGGCAGGCAGACCCGCGCCAGATCATAGCGGTCCTGCACCGTCGCCCGTGCCGCGGCGCGCAAGGGGGCGGCGGCGGCCGGGTCCGCCAGCGCCGCCACCAGCGCCGCCGACCAGCCCGCCACGTCGAAGAAATCGACCAGCCGGCCGTTGACCCCGTCGCGGATCACCTCCTCGACCGGCGGCGTGCGCGAGCCGATCACCAGCGCCCCGGCGCTCATCGCTTCCAGCATCGACCAGGACAGCACGAAGGGATAGCTGAGATAGGCATGCGCCCGGGTGATCTGCATCAGTGCAATGAAATCGGCATAGGGCACGCGGCCCGGAAAATGCAGCCGCGCCGGATCGACCCGCCCGGCGACCTCGTCCAGGAACCGCTGCTTCCAGCTTTGCCCCGCGCCGGGCGGCGGGCCATAGCTTTGCCCGTCGCCGCCGACCACCACCACCTGCGCCTCGGGGCGCGCCGCCATCACCGCCGGCAGCGCGCGCATGAAGACGTGATAACCCCGGTAGGGTTCAAGGTTGCGCGCGACAAAGCTGATCACCTCGTCACCGGCGCTCACCACCCGGCCCCCCGGCAGGGTCAGCCGGGCCCCCGGATCGGGGCGCAGCCGAACGGTGTCGACGCCGTCATGGATGACGCTGATCTTGTCGCGCAATTCGGCCGGGAAGGTCGCGGCCTGAAAGTCGGTCGGCGCGATCGCCGCATCGGCATCTGCCAGCGCCATCAGGAGATGGGCGCGCCGGGCGGCGGTCAGGATCCGCGCATCCAGGCCCTCGCGGCGAAACTCAGGGTCGAAGTCGGTATCAAGGCCGCGGCTGTGATAGTAGAACTCGGCATAGGTCAGATGCCGCGCCGCCGGCCAGACCTCGCGCAGGAACAGCGTCTCGCCCCAGCCGCCATGGCCGATGACCAGATCGGGGACGAAACCCTCAGCCACAGTCAGTTGCGCGGCCGCCCGCGCGGTGATGGCGCCGCGGGTCGCCGTCTCGGTGTAGGTCTTCGCCAGGCCGCCGCTGCCGGCCGCTGGCGGATTGCGGTAGCGCACCACCCGCACCGGCGACGGCCGCCGGTTCGCCTCGGCGGTCAGGGCAAGCACGTCATGGCCGCGCGCCGCCAGTGCCGGCGCCAGATGCAGGAACTGGCCGGGGAAGTTCTGATGGACGAAAAGGATCCTCATGCGGTCCGGGCGGCCTGCCCGAAGGCCGCCGCCATCAACTCGCGCGTATAGTCGGTTTCGGGCGCCTCGAAGATCGCATCGCTCGTCCCGGCCTCGACCACGTCGCCGGCCTTCATCACCACCACCTTGTGGGCCAGCGCCCGGATCACCCGAAGGTCATGGCTGATGAACAGATAGGCAAGCCCGTGGCGGCGCTGAAGCGAGCGCAGAAGATCGACAATCTGCACCTGCACCGTCATGTCGAGCGCCGAGGTCGGCTCGTCCAGCACCATCACCTTCGGGCGCAGGATCATCGCCCGCGCGATGGCGATGCGCTGGCGCTGGCCACCGGAAAACTCGTGCGGGTAGCGTTCCATCATCGCCGGATCCAGCCCGACCTCGGCCATGACCTCGCTCACCATCTCGCGCCGGTCGCGGCCCTTCTCGACCCCATGGACCGAAAGCCCCTCGGCGATGATCTGTTCGCAGGTCATGCGCGGGGAAAGGCTGCCGTAGGGGTCCTGAAAGACGATCTGCATGTCGCGCCTGAGCCGGCGCAACTCGCGCGGTCGCCATGCGGAAATGTCCTGGCCAAGATACAGGATCGGCCCGCTGCTTTCGATCAGCCGCATGATGCCCAGCGCCAGCGTGGTCTTGCCCGACCCGCTTTCGCCGACGATGCCCAGCGTCTCGCCCGCCCGCACCGAGATGGTCGCGGCATTGACCGCCTTCACATGGCCGATGGTGCGGCGCAACAGACCGCGCCGGATCGGAAACCAGACCCTGAGCGCATCGGTGCGCACGATCTCGACGGCATCCTCGGCCACCGGATCGGGCCGGCCATGCGGCTCGGCGGCCAGCAGCTTGCGGGTATAGGGGTGCTGGGGATCGGCGAAGATCTGCGCGACCGGCCCCTGTTCGACGATCTCGCCGCCCTGCATCACGCAGACCCGGTCGGCGATGCGCCGCACGATGCCAAGGTCGTGGCTGATGAACAGCAGGCTGAGGTTCTGGCGCGCCTTGAGGTCGGCCAGAAGGTCGAGGATCTGCGCCTGGATCGTCACGTCTAGTGCTGTCGTCGGCTCGTCGGCGATCAGCAGGTCGGGCCCGTTCGCCAGCGCCATGGCGATCATCACCCGCTGGCGCTGGCCGCCTGACAGCTGATGCGGGTAATCGGCCAGACGCCGCTCGGCATTGTCGATGCCGACGGTCTGAAACAGTTCGATGATCCGCGCCCGCGCCGCCTGGCCGCGCAGCCCCTGGTGCAGCCCAAGGCTTTCGGCCAGCTGCTTTTCCAGCGTGTGCAACGGGTTGAGCGAGGTCATCGGCTCCTGGAAGATGAAGCTGATGTCATTGCCGCGCACGTCCCGCAGGACCGGCTCGGCGGCGCCGATCATCTCGCGGCCAAGATAGGTGACCGAGCCCGAGACCTCGGCATTGCCACCCAGGAGTGCCACCGTCGACAGCGCGGTGACCGACTTGCCCGAGCCGCTTTCGCCGACCAGCGCCACCGTCTCGCCCCGGGCCAGGGTAAAGCTGACGCCCTTGACCGCCTCGATCCGCCTTCCGTCCTGACGGAAGGCGACGCGCAGGTCGCGGATGTCGAGAAGCGTGCTCACCGGAAGGTCTTTCTGGGATCGAAGGCGTCGCGCACGCCTTCGAAGATGAAGACCAGCAGCGACAGCATGATCGCGAAGGTGAAGAAGGCCGAAAAGCCAAGCCAGGGGGCCTGAAGGTTCGACTTGCCCTGAAGCGCCAGTTCGCCGAGCGAGGGCAGCGACGCCGGCAGCCCGTAGCCGAGATAGTCAAGTGCGGCGAGCCCGCCGATCGCGCCGGTGACGATGAAGGGCAGCATGGTCAGCGTCGCCACCATCGCGTTGGGCAGGATGTGGCGGAACATGATCACCCGGTCCGAGACGCCAAGGGCACGCGCGGCCCGGACATACTCGAAGTTGCGCGCGCGCAGGAACTCGGCCCTGACCACGCCGACCAGCGCGGGCCAGCCAAAGAGGATCGTGACGAAGACCAGAAGGCCGAAGCTGCGCCCGAGGATGGCGAACAGGATGATGATGACGTAAAGCCCGGGGGTCGAGCCCCAGATTTCCAGCAGGCGCTGGAACGTGAGGTCGACCCAGCCGCCGAAATAGCCCTGCACTGCGCCGGCGGCGATGCCGATCAGGCTGGAGATCGAGGTGACGATCAGCGTGAACAGGATCGACAGCCGGAAGCCGTAGATGATCCGCGCCAGCACGTCGCGCGAGGTGTCGTCGGTGCCAAGCCAGTGGTCGCCATCGGGGGCCGAGGGGGCGGTGCCGACGTTGTTGATGGTGTTGTAGCGGTAGGGAATCGGCGGCCAGAGAAGCCAGCCCTTCTCGATCGCCTCGCCGGCGACGGTGCCGTCGGCGGCATCCGCCATCACCGCCTCGGGGTCGTCGAAACACTCCTCGCGCCCGCCCGAGATGATCAGGCATTGCACCTCGGGTTCGCGGTAGACCGCCTCGGTGCGGAAATCGCCGCCAAAGGCGGTTTCGGGGTAGAACCGGTAGATCGGGAAATGCAGCGCGCCGCGATAGCCGACGATGATCGGCTTGTCGTTGGCCAGGACCTCGGCGAAAAGCGAGGAAACGAACAGCACCAGGAAGATCCACAGCGACCAGAAGGCGCGGCCATTGGCGCGGAAGTTGCGCCAGCGGCGCTGGTTCAGGGGGGAAAGCAGCATCACCCCGCCCGCTTCTCGAAGTCGATCCGGGGATCGACCAGCACATAGGTCAGATCGGACAGAAGCCCGATGACGAGGCCGAGCAGGCCGAAGACGTAGAGCGTGCCGAAGACCACCGGATAGTCGCGCGCCACCGCCGCCTCGTAGCCAAGCCGCCCCAGCCCGTCGAGCGAGAAGATCGTCTCGATCAGAAGACCGCCGCCGAAGAGGACGGCGAGGAAGAGGCCGGGAAATCCGGCAATCACGATCAGCATCGCATTGCGGAAGACATGGCCGTAAAGCACGCGGCCCTCGGTCAGCCCCTTGGCCTTGGCGGTCAGGACATATTGCTTGTTGATCTCGTCGAGAAAGCTGTTCTTGGTCAGAAGCGTCAGCGTCGCAAAGCTCGATATGGTCGAGGCGATGACCGGCAGCGCGATATGCCAGAGGTAGTCCCCAGCCTTGCCGAGCAGCGACAGCTCGGCGAAATTGTCCGAGGTCAGCCCGCGCAAGGGGAATATCCGCCAGTAGCTGCCCCCGGCGAACAGCACGATCAGCAGGACGGCGAACAGAAAGCCGGGGATCGCATAGGCGATGATGATCGCCCCCGATGTCCAGGTATCGAAGGCGCTGCCGTCCTTCACCGCCTTGCGGATGCCGAGCGGGATCGAGATCAGATAGGCCAGAAGCGTCGACCACAGACCAAGGGTGATTGACACCGGCATCTTCTCGATCACCAGGTCGATCACCGAGATCTTGCGGAAATAGCTTTCGCCGAAATCAAAGCGCAGATAGTCGCCCAGCATCTTCACGAACCGCTCGTGCGCCGGCCGGTCAAGGCCGAACTGCGCCTCCAGCTCGGCGATGAACTCCGGCGGCAGGCCGCGCGCGCCCAGGTAGCGCTCGTTGCCGCTTGGCTGTTGCTGCACCGCGATCTCGCCGCCGCCGCCGGTGATGTTGCTGAAAACGTCGCCCGAGCCTTCGATCCGGGCGATGATCTGCTCGACCGGGCCGCCGGGAACGAATTGGGTCAGCACGAAATTGATCAGCATGATCCCGATCAGCGTCGGGATCATCAGCAGCAGTCGTCGCAGGATATAGGCGCCCATCGGGTGGTCTGCTCTTTCTCCGCCGGCGCGCTATTTCAGCGCGCCTGCCGCCTTCAGTGCGGCGGCCGCCTCGGCGTCATACCACCAGAAATCCAGTTCCCCGACCTGCAGCGGCGGCAGGTTTTCCGGATGGCGGTAAAAATCGTAATAGGCCACCCAGGTCTCGGGGTTGTACCAGAGCGGAATGTCGAAGCCCAGCGCCCGCAGCGCCCGGTCGAGGGCGCGCACCGATGTCTTCAGATCCTCCAGCGTCTGCGCCGCGATGACATGTCCGATCAGCCGGTCGATGGCCGGATCCCTCAGCCGCATCAAGTTGCGCGAACTGTCGTCGGCGGTCTTGGAGGCGAACCATTGCTCCAGCCCGATCGACGGCTCGAACCCCATGTCGAAGCCCTGGTTGGCCAGATCGAAGTCCCCCGACCGGCGGCGTTCGACATATTGCGCCGTGTCGATCCGCTCCAGCTTGCCCTGAACCCCGATCAGGTTGAGGTTCTCGATGAAGGGGTTGATCACCCGGTCGTATTGCGGATTGAACTGGATGATGGTCAGGCGCAGCGTCTCGCCGGCGGCATTGCGGCGCACCCCGTCGTTGCCTGTCGTCCAGCCCGCCTCATCCAGAAGCGCGCCGGCCGCGCGGATCGCGCTCCGCGACGGCCGGTTGGTGGCGCCGTCGTTGTCGGCCGGGCGCACCGCCTCGTCGGTCAGGATCGCCGGGTCAAGCAGCCCCTCGTCGACCAGCGGCCGCAACAGCGCCTGTTCGCCGGCATCCGGGCTGCCCGAAGCGGCCAGGTCAGTATTCGACCAGAACGAGGCCGGCCGGTCGTAAAGCCCGTAGAACAGGGTCTGGTTCGACCAGGCGAAATTGAACATCAGGCCGATGGCGTCGCGGACGCGGCGATCCTGCCAGACCGGCCGGTCAAGGTTGAACACCCAGGCCAGGCGGGTGCCGACATTGCCGTCGGGAATTTCCTCGCGCACGACCCAGCCGCGCCTGATCGCCTCGAAATCATAGCCCGCCGCCCAGTCCTGCGCCGATGTCTCGGTGCGGAAACTGTAATCGCCGGCCTTGAAGCCCTCGAAGGCGGCATCGCTGTCGGCGAAATACTCGACCCGGATGCTGTCGAAATTGTTGCGCCCGCGGTTGAAGGCAAGATCCTTGCCCCAGTAGTCGGGATTGCGCTTGTAGACCACCCGGCTGTTGAACTTGAAACTGTCCAGCACATAGGCGCCGGTCGACATGAAGGGCTGCTGGGTGCTCTTGTCCAGCCGCACGCCGGTCCGCTCGAACCATGCCTTCGAGAAGACCGGCGTGCCGCCGGCAAAGCCGACGCGGTCGCGCAGCGGCGCGGTCTCGGTGAAGTGGAAGGTGATGCGGTGCGGCCCCTCGACCGCGACCCGGTCGATGAAGCCCTCGACGATGCGGCGATATTCGGTGATGCCCTGCTCGAGGAACAGGTTGAAGCTGAATTCGACATCCTCGGCGGTCATCGGCGCGCCGTCGGAAAAGGTCACGTCATCGCGCAGGTTGAAGGTGACGAAGGACAGATCGTCGGGATATTCCAGCGTGGTGCAGAGAAAGCAGTAGGCGCCATAGGGGTCGTCGGCGGTGCCGGTCAGGATCGCCTCGCTGCCGATCGTGTTCAGGGCTGCCGGAACCCCGTCGCGGGCATACTGGTTGAAGCTGTCAAAGCTGCCCTGGGCCCAGATCGCGATCTCGCCGCCCTTCGGTGCCTCGGGGTTGACATAGTCGAGATGGGTGAAGTCGGCGGGGTATTTCAGCGCGCCGAAATTCGAATAGCCATGCGAGACGGTGACCGCCTCGGCGGTGGCCGGGCCGGGCACGAGTGCGGCGGCCAGCAGGGCGGCAAGGGCCGCGGCAGGGATCGACGATCGCCCCGCGCCACGCCAGCCTGTCCCGCGCATCCTGGTGCCGGTCCGCTCCGGTCGCTCGGGGATTTGCGCTGTCATCGCCACCTCCTTCGGGCGACGGTATCCGCGCCCTTCATCTCCTGCCGATCAAGGCTAGAACGCGCCGGGGGGTGCTTCAAGTTGCGATTGCGTAATCTTTCCGTCAGCCGGGCAAAGCGGGACACGAAAAGGGCCGCTCCGGCGGAACGGCCCCCGGATGCGGTCGCGACCGGGTCGCGATCAGCCGCCGAGCGATTGCAGGTAGATGATCAGGTTGGCGCGGTCTTCCAGCTTGGGCAGGCCGGCGAAGGCCATCTTGGTGCCCGGCATCACGCCCTTGGGATTGCCGAGAAAGGCGAAAAGCGCCTCGGGTGTCCAGTCGCCGCCGAAGGATTTCATCGCCTCCGAATAGCCGAAGCCCTCGACCGAGGCGACCGCGCGGCCGACGACGCCGTCGAGATGCGGGCCGGTGGCATTGTTGCCGTCGATCTTGTGGCAGGCCTTGCACTTGGCAAAGACCTTCTCGCCGGCCGCCGGTTCGGCCGAGGCCATCATCGTGGCGACATCGGGTTCCTCCTCGGCCGCCACGTCCTCGGCCTCGTCGGCGCCGGTGTCGATCGTGTAGGCCTGTGCCACCTCTTCGCCGCCATGGGACGGGGGCGCGGTGTGGTAAAGCGATTCAGCCGCCCATTTGCCCAGAAGGAAGATCAGGAAAGCCCCGCAAAGCGCGCCGCCGGCCTTCGTAACTGTCATCGTGTCGAACATGTCGCGCCTCTGTCCTGGCAAAAGGGTTGCGGCGTATCTACCCGCTTCCCCCGCCCGGTTTCAAGGTATAGTTAGCGCGGCCATACGCCCCCCGTCGCGGGGCCGCCGCAGGGGAGTGAGCCGCATGACCGCACGGATTGCCTTTCAGGGGGAACCCGGGGCCTATTCGCACCAGGCCTGCCGTCAGGCCCATCCCGAGATGGAGGCCGTCGCCTGCCCGACCTTCGAGGATGCGATCGAGACAGTGCGCCGCGGCGATGCCGAGCTTGCCATGCTGCCGGTCGAGAACTCGACCTATGGCCGGGTCGCCGACATCCATCACCTTCTGCCCGAATCCGGGCTGCACATCATCGCCGAGACCTTCGTCAGGGTCCACGCCAACCTTCTGGGTATCCGCGGCACGCGGATCGAGGATGTCGAGGCAGCGATGAGCCATACCGTGCTTCTGGGCCAGGTCCGCGGCTTTCTGGCGCGCCACGGGCTGCGCGCCATCACGGCGGCCGATACCGCCGGTTCGGCCCGCCATGTCGCCGAGGCGAAGGATCCCAAGGTCGCCGCGCTGGCCTCGGAACTGGCGGGCGAGATCTACGGGCTCGAGGTGCTGGCCCGCCATGTCGAGGACCGCGCCCACAACACCACGCGCTTTCTGGTGATGGCGCGCGAACCCGACCTCAGGCGGCGCGGCGAGGGGGTGATGATGACCACCTTCGTCTTCCGGGTGCGCAACATCCCGGCGGCGCTTTACAAGGCGATGGGCGGTTTCGCCACCAATGGCGTCAACATGACCAAGCTGGAAAGCTACATGGTCGACGGCTCGTTCTCGGCGACCCAGTTCTATGCCGACATCGAGGGCCATCCCGACGATGCCAATGTCCGTCGCGCGCTGGAGGAGCTGGACTATTTCACCTCGTCGATGGCGCTGCTCGGGGTCTATCCGGCCGACCGCAGCCGCCACTGAGGCGGCGAGGCGACAGGACGGCGGGGCGATGCCGTTCAGCGCATGGCCTGCCGGCTGCCGGCCTCGGTCTCGACACGCAAGGCAAAGGCGGCGACCCGCGCCTCGAAGCGCCGCGTCAGCCGCGCCTTGCCCAGCCGCGCGGTCTGCAGCATCAGCCGCGCCTTCAGGGTCAGCGGGCGCAGGTCCAGTTCCACCCCCAGCCGGCTGCGGCCGCGTGACAGCGCCATCAGGCCAAGCAGCAGCGTCAGGGTGATCCCGTCGCCCTCGGCCTGAAAGCGCATCGATTCGGGCGGGGTGTAGTCGTGTAGCGCGCATCGCACCTGCCGGGCCTTGCCGCGCCAGGGAAAGGTGGCCGCCCAGGCCATGCCCGGTCCCGGTTCTGGCAGGCTGTCAAGCCGGGTGATCTCGGCTCCTCGGCGCAGCGCGGCGCGCTCGAAGGCGGCAAAATCGCCGAGCGCGGCAAAGACCCGGTCCACTGGCGCCTCGATGTCCTGTCGCGTCGAGAATTTCACCCTGTCCTCCCCGCACCCGTTTCTGGCGTCAATCCAGCCGGTCCGCAAGCCAGTTTGCCAGGATAAAGGCGGCAATCGCCCCCTTGCGCGGCGGGCGGATCGCCGGATGGCTGCCGGCGAAGACCGTGACCATCTCCTCGCGCGTGACCCAGAGCGCCGCCTCAAGCTCGACCGGATCGAGGGTGATCGCCTCGCTTTCCGCCTCGGCCGCGCAGCCGAGCATCAGCGAGGCCGGATAGGGCCAGGGCTGGCTGGCCAGATAGCGCACCCGCCCGACCGTGACGCCGGTTTCCTCGGCCACTTCGCGGCGCACCGCCGCCTCGATCGTCTCGCCCGGTTCCATGAAGCCTGCAAGCAGCGAATACATCCCCTCGGGCCAGCCCGGCGAGCGGCCCAGAAGCACCCGGTTCGCGCGCGTCACCAGCATGATCACCACCGGATCGGTGCGCGGGAAATGGCTGGTGCCGCAGGCCGGGCAGCGGCGCTGCCAGCCGGCCTCGGCCGGCTCCGACGCAACCCCGCAGGCCGAGCAGAAGCGGTGGCTCTGGTGCCAGCAGAAGAGCGCCCGTGCGGTCGCCGCCAGTTCGCCGTCGCGTGCGCCGATCACTGCCATGCGGGCGCGCAACTCGGCAAAGGCGTGGTCCTCGGGCAGGTCGGGATGGCGCTGTTCGGTCGGGTCGAAAAAGCCGGTGCCGGGAAGGGTCGCGTCGGCCGGCGGTTGCCAGGCCGACAGGTCGCGGGCAAAAAGTGCCTGCCCGTCCTGAAGCCCCAGAAACACCGACAGCCCGTCATCGCCCGCCAGCAGCGGATGGCCGGGCGCCAGCCAGACCGCGGCCGCGCCCTGAAACAGGGGCTTGCCGCGCCACAGCGGCAGCACCGCGGCGCGCCCCTCGGCAAGGTGCCGGGCCAGCAGGTCGGCCTTGCCACGCATCCAGGCCGCCCGGTCAAGCCCCGAGTCGCCGAAGGTCACCGCCCGTGACTGATCCATCGCGCCGCCCGCGTCCCGCATCCTGCCCTCCCCCGGTGCCGCGCCAGATGTGCCACGGCCGGGGGCAGGTTGCAAATCCGGCGACAAAACCGGCCCGGATAGGGCATTGATCAACCCAAGGTTGCTTTTTTCGCGGGCATGCATCCCAGAGCCCTTGCGCTGCGGTAATCCATCGCTAGCGTCACGGCGATGTCATGCTAATCTTCGACACATCCATCGGAACCGGATGCGACGGAGGCACCCCATGACACGCAAGATGCACGACTCACTGTCCCGCAGGACTTTCCTTGCGGGCACTGCCGCAGGGGCCTCCTTGATCGCACTCCACCCCTTCTCTGCCCGCGCCGCCACCAATCAGGCGCATCTGAGGATCATGGAAACCACCGACCTGCACGTCCATGTCTTTCCCTATGATTATTACGCCGACAAGGCGGTGGACACCGTCGGCCTGGCCCGCACCGCGGCGATCATCGCCGCGATCCGCGCCGAGGCGACCAATGCGATGCTGGTCGACAACGGCGATTTCCTGCAAGGCAACCCGATGGGCGACTACATCGCCTATGAACGCGGGATGAAGGCCGGCGACCGCCATCCGGTGATCACCGCGATGAACACCCTCGGCTTCGAGGCCTCGACGCTGGGCAATCACGAATTCAACTACGGGCTGGATTTCCTGATGACCTCGCTGGCCGGGGCGGATTTCCCGGTGGTCTCGGCCAATGTCGTCAAGACCCTGGGCGCCACCCCGCGCGCCGACGAGACGCTGGTCAAGCCCTATGTCATCCTCGACCGCGAGGTGACGGACGGCGCCGGCGAACGCCACCGGATCCGCGTCGGCCTGATCGGCTTTGCCCCGCCGCAGATCATGAACTGGGACCGCAAGCATCTGGAAGGCAAGGTGCAGGCCCGCGACATCGTCGCCACCGCCGAGGCCTGGGTGCCGCAGATGCTGGAAGATGGCTGCGACGTGATCGTGGCGCTCAGCCATTCCGGCATCGGTGCCGCCGAGCGCAGCGACGGGATGGAGAACGCCTCGGTGCCGCTGGCGCGCGTCGAGGGGATCGACGCGGTGATGACCGGCCACAGCCACCTGGTCTTCCCCTCGCCGACCTTCGACGGCTTTGCCGATGTCGATATCGCCGCCGGCACGATCGGCGGCAAGCCGGCGGTGATGGGCGGCTTCTGGGGCTCGCATCTGGGGTTGATCGATCTGCTGCTGGAACGCGACGGCAACCGCTGGCGGGTGGTCAGCCACAGCGTCGAGGCCCGCCCGATCTCGCAACGAAACGAGGATCGCAGCGTCAGCGCGCTGGTCGAAAGCGTGCCCGCGGTTCTGGCTTCGGTGCAGGCCGACCATGACGAGACGCTGGCCTATGTCCGCCGCGCGGTCGGCAAGACCTCGGCACCGCTGCACAGCTATTTCGCGCTGGTCGCCGATGACCCCTCGGTGCAGATCGTCTCGATCGCGCAGAAATGGTATATCAGCGAGATGCTGAAGGGCAGCGCCTACCAGGGCTTGCCGGTCCTGTCGGCGGCCGCCCCCTTCAAGGCCGGCGGGCGCGGCGGGCCGGAGTATTATACCGATGTTCCGGCCGGCGACGTGGCGATCAAGAACGTCGCCGACCTTTATCTTTACCCCAACACGATCCGGGCGGTGAAGGTGACCGGGGCGGAGCTGAAGGACTGGCTGGAACGCTCGGCCGGGATGTTCAACCAGGTGACACCGGGGCAGGCCGACCAGATCCTGCTGAACCCCGATTTCCCCAGCTACAATTTCGACGTGATCGACGGGGTCAGCTATCGGATCGACCTCAGCCAGCCGTCGAAATACGATGCCAAGGGCGGCGATCTGAACCCCGGCGCCAGCCGCATCGTCGATCTGATGCATGACGGCAAGCCGGTCGATCCGGCGGCCGAATTCGTCATCGCCACCAACAACTACCGCGCCGGCGGCGGCGGCGATTTCCCCGGCGCCAAGGGCGACACGGTGATCTTCGAGGGCCCGGATACCAACCGCGACATCATCGTGCGCTATATCGTCGAAGAGGGCACGATCAATCCTTCGGCCGATGCCAACTGGTCCTTCGCGCCCCTGCCCGGAACCTCGGTGCTGTTCGATACCGGGCCGAAGGCAGCAAACTATCTTGCCGACGTGAAGGGGGTCGCGATCGAGCCGGCCGGCGACGGCCCGGACGGTTTTGCGCGGTTTCGCATCACGCTGTGACCGCAGCGCGGGGCACACGCCCCGCCGCCCGCGCATCCGGCGGTGCGCCCCCAGACGCCTGGGCGCGCCGCCCGCACACGCCGCTTGATCCCGTCCGGCCCTCGGACTATATCAGGCGCGAGAGGTTGGCGCGGGCGAGCGCCTCGCCAACCCGGTCAGGTCCGGAAGGAAGCAGCCGTAACGAGCCCCGCTTGGGTCGTTGTCCAGCCTCTCACCCGCAACCTCGCCCGCGAAGGAGTTGAACATGGCAGAGCTTGTTTCCCTCCGGGCCGGGGTGCGCTGAGACCATAAGCTGCCCCGCCCGTCCCGACATCCCCCGCCCGCGGCCAAGGCCGCCGGGCATCGGTATCGGCTTACCCTGAGGGCAGACCATTGACCCCGACTTTCCCTTCCCTCGCTGACCTCGGCTGGTCGGCGGATTTCCTGCGCCAACTCGACGAAAACGACTTGGCCAGCCTCACCGCCGCCCGTGTCTCGGGCGTCCACCGCGACCGGCTCTCGGTGCTGACCGAAGACGGGCCGCAGGAACTGCGCCTGCCGCCGGAGCTTGGCGCCGGCGACGTCGCGGTCGGCGACTGGGTGCTGGCGGAGCCTGCGACCAGCCGCGTTGCCCGGCTTCTCGACCGCAGGAGCCGGATCTTCCGCCGCGCCGCCGGCGACGCCTCGCGCGAGCAGTTGATCGTCGCGAACGTGGACACGGTGTTCATCACCACCTCCTGCACCGAGGAGTTCAACGAGGCGCGGCTTGAACGCTACCTCGCGCTCGCCCATGCCGGCGGGGTGCCGCCGGTCTTCATCCTGACCAAGATCGACCGGACCGACGACCCCGAAAGCTATCTCGACCGGCTCCGCGCCATCGGCCCGAAGGTTCCAGCCATAGCGCTGAACGCCAAGGCCCCCGGTGCGGTCGAGGCGCTGAAACCCTGGTGCGGGCCGGGCCGGACCGTCGCCTTCCTCGGCATGTCGGGCGTCGGCAAGTCCACCCTCGCCTCGGCGCTCACCGGCATCGACCTCGACACCGGCGCGGTGCGCGAGGACGACATGAAGGGCCGCCACACCACGACCGCGCGCGAGATGCACGCGATCCCCGGCGGCGGCTGGCTGATCGACACGCCGGGCATGCGCGAGCTGCGCCTGACCGACATGGCCGGCGGCATCGACGATGTCTTCGCCGAGATCACCGGGCTGGCGGAACACTGCCGCTTCCGAGATTGCAGCCACGGGTCGGAACCCGGTTGCGCCGTGCAGGCGGCGGTCAAGGCGGGCGAAATCGACGCCGCCCGCGTCGAGCGCTGGAAGAAGCTCCACGCCGAAAACACCGAACACAGCGCCTCCGCCCTCGACCGCAAGCGCAAGTCGTTGTCGAAGCTCGTGCGTCAGGTGAAGAAGGTCAAGCGGGAGAAGTGACGCCGCCCGCGCCGCGTCCGCGTGGCCTCCGCCCGGCCGGGACCACGGCCCCGACGACGCGGGCGGGTGGACGCCGCCCGCGCCGCAGCCTAACCTGACGACCGATCCGAATCCGGGAAAGCCCCATGTCCGAGACGCCCGAGACCCGCTACCAGGTCCTCGCCCGCAAATACCGCCCGGAGACCTTCGCCGACCTGGTCGGGCAGGATGCGATGGTGCGCACCCTGAAGAACGCTTTCGCAGCGGACCGGATCGCGCAGGCCTTCATCATGACCGGCATCCGCGGGACCGGCAAGACAACCACCGCGCGGATCATCGCCAAGGGGATGAACTGCATCGGCCCCGATGGCAGCGGCGGGCCGACCACCGATCCCTGCGGGCGCTGCGAGCATTGCGTGGCGATCATGGAAGGCCGCCATGTCGACGTGATGGAGATGGACGCGGCCAGCCGCACCGGGGTGGGCGATATCCGCGAGATCATCGATTCGGTGCATTACCGGGCGGCCTCGGCGCGCTACAAGATCTACATCATCGACGAAGTCCACATGCTGTCGGTGAACGCCTTCAACGCGCTTCTGAAGACGCTCGAGGAACCGCCCGCCCATGTGAAGTTCATCTTCGCCACCACCGAGATCCGCAAGGTGCCGGTGACGGTGCTGTCGCGCTGCCAGCGCTTCGACCTGCGCCGGATCGAGCCCGAGGTGATGATCGCCCTTTTGCGTCGGATCGCGGCGGCCGAAGGGGCGGCGATCAGCGACGAGGCGCTGGCGCTGATCACCCGCGCCGCCGAAGGCTCGGCCCGCGACGCGACCTCGCTTCTGGATCAGGCGATCAGCCATGGCGCGGGCGAGACCACGGCGCCGCAGATCCGCGCGATGCTGGGGCTGGCCGACCGGGGCCGGGTGCTTGACCTCTTCGACCTGATCGTGAAGGGCGAGGCCGCCGGCGCGCTGCACGAGCTTTCGGCGCAATATGCCGAAGGGGCAGACCCGCTGGCGGTGCTGCGCGACCTGGCCGAGATCACCCATTGGGTGAGCGTGATCAGGATCACCCCCGAGGCGGCCGAGGATCCGACCGTCGGGCCGGATGAACGCGCGCGCGGCCAGGCGATGGCGCAGGCCTTGCCGATGCGGGTGCTGACGCGGATGTGGCAGATGCTCTTGAAGGCGCTGGAAGAGGTGGCGAGCGCCCCGAACGCGATGATGGCGGCCGAGATGGCGGTGATCCGGCTGACCCATGTCGCCGACCTGCCCGACCCTGAACAGCTGATGCGGCGGCTGGCCGAGGCCCCGGCGCCGGTGCCCGCCACCGC
>PHEC01000212.1 GCA_002841115.1 Alphaproteobacteria bacterium HGW-Alphaproteobacteria-6
GAACCCGGCGCCGCCCTACCCGCCGCTGTCGCGCCGCATCACCCTGACCGCAAGGGCGGGCGTGCTGGGCGAGATGCCGGCCCGGGTCGCGGCCCGGCTGCGCGGGCTTCTGGCCGAGACCGTCGTGGCCCCCGAAGTCGCGCAGGCCCCCTGGCTTGCCGACCGGCTGCACCTGCTCGGCGACTGACCGGGCTCGCCGACCGGGCCGCCGCCCTGCCCAGGCCACCCGCGCCTTGCCCTCTTCTTCTGTTCGAAAATACCTTGGGGGTCCGGGGGCAAGGCCCCCGGCCGCCGACACCCGATCACCCGCCGATCAGCTCCAGGAAGCGACCGACATCCTGCTCGCTCGTCGACCACGAGGTGACCAGCCGGGCGGCCAGCAACTCATCGGGCGGCCCCTCCGGCGCCCCGTCCGGCGGCATCAGGTAATACTGCGCCCCCGCCGCCCTGGCCCGCAGGTGGCCGGCGCGCGGCCAGCGTGCGAAGATCACGTTGGCCTCGGCCGGATGATCGATGACCGCACCCGGCAGCGCCCTGATCCCGGCGGCCAGCCGCGCCCCGGCCCGGTTCGCCCGCGCCGCAAGGTCAAGCCAGAGCCCGTCCTTCAGATAGGCCGCCATCTGCGCCGACAGATAGCGGTGCTTGGAGAAAAGATGCCCGGCCCGCTTGCGCCGGAGCTCGAACTCCCAGGCGCGGGCCGGATCGAAGATCACCACCGCCTCGACCCCGAGGCAGCCGTTCTTGGTGCCGCCGAACGACACGACATCGACGCCGGCCTGCCAGGTCATCGCCGCCGGGCTCGCCCCGGTGGCGACCAGCGCATTGGCCAGCCGCGCGCCGTCAAGATGCACCGGCAACCCGCAGCCCTTCGCCACCGTGGCCAGTTCGGCGACCTCGGCGGCGGAATAGACGCTGCCGGTCTCGGTGACATTGGTGATCGAGACCGCCCCGGGCTGCACCCCGTGCACCCCGCCGCGACCGGTCCGCGCGATCGCCGCCGCCAGTGCCGCCGGGGTCATCCGGCCGTGATCGCCGGCCACCGGCACCAGTTTCGCCCCCCCGGTATAGAACTCCGGCGCGCCGCATTCGTCGTTCTCGACATGGGCCAGCGGATGACAGAAGACCGCGCCCCAGGGCGCACAGAGGATCGCCAGCGCCAGCGCATTGGCGGCGGTGCCGGTGGCGACCAGATAGACCGCGGCCTCGGGCGCCTCGAAGATCCGCCGGATCTCGGCGCGCACCCCCTCCATGATCGGGTCGTTGCCGTAGGGCATCGCATAGCCCGCGTTGGCGGCGACCACCGCCGCGATGATCTCGGGCGCTGCACCCGATCCGTTGTCGGAGGCAAAGAACATCACGGCTCCTCGATGATATGGTCTTCCCAGTCGTCCTCGGCGACCTCGAACTCGGGGATGGTCCAGCCCCTGACCGACTGCCCGGCGCGGTGCACGCTTTCGGGATCGCCCGTGATCAGCGGGTGCCAGTCGGGCAGCGGCCGGCCCTCGTGCAACAGCCGGTAGGCGCAGGTCGAGGGCATCCAGTGCGCCACCGAGGCGATGCTTTTCGGGGTCAGCACCACGCATTCGGGCACGAAGCTCTTGCGCATCTCGTATTGGCCGCAGCGGCAGGTCTGGTCGTCCAGCAGCCGGCAGCCGATGCGGGTGAAGGCGATCTCGCCGGTATCGGCATCCTCGAGCTTGTTCAGGCAGCACTTGCCGCAGCCGTCGCACAGCGCCTCCCACTCGCGCGGGGTCATCGAACTCATCGGCCGGGTCCAGAAACCGGGGGCGAGGCCGTCGCGGGGGATGTCGTGCTTCATGGCGGCGAGAGTGGCAAAGGCCGGCGGGAAAGGGAAGGGGGGTCAGAGCGCGGCCAGGATCGCCCGCGCCCGGTCGCAATCGGCCTGCATCTGCGCGATCAGGCCGGGCAAGCCGTCGAAGGTCATCTCGGGGCGCAGATATTCGACCAGCGCCACCGACAGATGCGCGCCGTAAAGATCGCCGTCGAAATCGAACAGATGGCTTTCCAGGTTGGGCCGGTTGGTGCCGAACATCGGCCGCACGCCAAGGCTGGCCGCACCGTCATGGCTGCCCCTGTGCGGGCCGGTCAGGATGTCGACCTTCACCGCATAGACGCCGAGCCGCGGCCGGTGCAGCCCCTCGATCCCCATGTTGGCGGTGGGAAAGCCCAGGCCCTTGCCGCGCTTGTCGCCATGCCCGACCGCGCCCTCGATCCGGTGCCAGTGGCCAAGCATCGCGGCGGCATCGCGCGGCCGGCCCTCGGCCAGCGCGGTGCGGATCGCGGTCGAGGAAATCTCCTCGCCGCCCGCGGCCACCAGATCGGCGACGGTGACGCCGAAGCCGTGTCGCGCCGCCTCGGCGCGCAGTGTTGCGACATTGCCCTTGCGGCCCTTGCCAAAGCAGAAATCGGTGCCGACCGTGACATGGGCAACGCCGAGACCCTCGACCAGAACCTCGGCGACGAACGCCTCGGCCGACATGCCCGCCAGTGCCGCATCGAAGGGCAACTGGTAAAGCTGCTGCACGCCCAGCTTTTCCAGCCGGTGGGTGCGCGCCTCGGCGTTCATCAGCCGGAAGGGGGCAGCAGCGGGGGCGAAGAACTCGCGCGGATGCGGCTCGAAGGTGACGATGCCAAGCGGGGCGGCCGGATCGCGGGCAAGATCGATCACCGCCCGGTGCCCCAGATGCACGCCGTCGAAATTGCCCAGCGCCACCGAGGCGCCGCGGTCGGCGGCGGCGATCCCGCTCCAGTGGTGGTGAATGCGCATCGGCCCCGCCTGTCGGATAACATCCGGCGGAAGCGCCCGCCGTCTCAGTCGAACTTGCGGCTTGGCGCCAGAACCAGCGCCTCGCCCTTCAGCACGACCGTATCGCCCACCGCGCAATGGGTTTCAAGGGTGACCCGGCGCCTTGCATGGTCGATCGCGGTCACCCGGACCTCGGCATGGACGGTGTCGCCCGGCCGCACCGGGCCGAGGAACTTCAGCGACTGGCCAAGATAGACCGTGCCATGGCCCGGAAGCTGTTCGCCGATCACCGCCGAGATCAGGCCGGCGGTCAGCATCCCGTGCGCGATGCGGCCCTCGAAAATCGTCTGGCGGGCATAATCGTCATCCAGATGCACCGGATTGCGGTCGGTCGAGATCTCGGCGAACAGCGCGATGTCGCGGTCGGTGACGGTCTTGCGCAGATGGCGGGTCATGCCAAGCTCGATATCCTCGATGCAGATGGTCCCGCGCGGCTGATTGTCGAACATCATCACGAATCCCGTCCGGTCATGTTGCGCCGCAGCATAGCCGATGCGGCAGCGCGGCGCAACCCGGGTTGGTAATTAATATCCGATTTCACCAGTCAATTCGCAACAATGTTGCGGTGAGGTCATGATCTATCGCAACCGGCCGATGGCGCAGTCCGGCGACAACTGGCGCTCGTCAAGCCACGTCCGCAGCCGCACCGGGTCGGGTGCCTCGACATCGTCGCCGAATGCCTCGGCCGCCAGCCCGCCGGTGACAAAGAGCGTGTCGATGCCTTCGCCGATGCCCCCCTGGATGTCGGTCGCAATGCCGTCGCCGATCGCCAGGATCCGCGCCGCGCCGCCGCCCGCCGCTTCCAGCCGCCGCCGCGCCAGATCATAGACCGGCGGATGCGGCTTGCCG
>PHEC01000213.1 GCA_002841115.1 Alphaproteobacteria bacterium HGW-Alphaproteobacteria-6
CGCGACATCCGCCGCGCCGACGCGGACCGCCGGGCAGGCGCGCCACGCGGCCGCCATCCCGGCCGCGCCGGCCGGGGCGCCCTGGCGCGACACCGCCGCATTGCACCGCCAGATCCTCGACCGGCTCGGGCCAAGCCCGCTGGCCGAGGACCAGCTGATCCGCGACCTTGCCCTGGCGCCGGGCGCGCTGGCGCCGGAACTGCTGACGCTGGAACTTGACGGGCGCATCCTGCGCCAGCCCGGCGGCCTGCTGTCGCGCCTGTCCTGACGGCGCGCCACCCCGGCGCCGGCAACCGGGCTCAGCTGCCCATCACCACGCGGACATAGCTGCGGGTCTCGGCAAAGGGCGGCACACCGCCATATTTCTCGACCGCCTCGGGGCCGGCATTATAGGCCGCCAGCGCCAGCGTCCAGTCGCCGAACCGGTCATACATCCGGCGCAGATAGCGCGCGCCACCGTCGAGGTTCTGCTGCGGATCGGTCGCATCCACCCCCAGCAGCCGCGCCGTCGCCGGCATCAGCTGCGCCAGCCCGGTCGCCCCCTTGTGCGACACCGCCCCCGGGTTCCAGCCGGATTCGCGTTGCACCAGGCGCAGGAACAGATCCTCGGGCACACCATGGCGCCGCGCCGCCTCGCGCGCCGCGCCAAGATAGACGCCGCGGTAGCGCCCGCTGTAGGTCGGAAGCGTTGTCGTTGCCGGCGCCTTGCCGCCCGGTGTCAGCCGGTAGGATGCGTCATACTGATGCGACAGCCTTGTATCGAGCAGCCGGGTCTGGCTCTGGAACTGCGTCAGCCGCGAGCCCGAAGACGGCGAGGCAAAGACCAGGCCCTCGGCGCCCCCCTCGGCCGGAAACAGCACGCCGACGCCGGCAACCGCCGCCGCCACGATCGCCGGCATCGCAGTCGCCCGCAGGCGCCACAGGCCGGCCCGAACCCCACCCTGCATCATCGTCTCGCCCCTCGTTCGGCGCGACTATAGCGAAAAACCCCGGAAACTCCAGCCCCCGCCGCCTTGCCCCCGCCCCCCCTGCATGGTCTAATCCGCGGCCAACCAGAACAAAGAGCAGTGCCATGGCCGACGACCTTCTTTCTGCCCGCGCCGACGACTACACCGCCGCCTCGATCGAGGTGCTGGAAGGGCTGGAACCGGTGCGCAAGCGCCCCGGCATGTATATCGGCGGCACCGACGAACGGGCGCTGCACCACCTTGTCGCCGAGATCCTCGACAATGCGATGGACGAGGCGGTGGCCGGCCATGCCAGCCGCATCGAGGTCGGTTGCAGGCCGATTTCGCCGTCACCGTTCGCGACAACGGCCGCGGCATCCCGGTCGAGCCGCATCCGAAATTCCCGACCAAATCCGCGCTCGAGGTGATCCTCTGCACGCTGCATTCGGGCGGCAAGTTCTCGGGCAAGGCCTATCAGACAAGCGGCGGCCTGCACGGCGTCGGCGCCAGCGTCGTCAACGCGCTGTCCGACCTGATGGTGGTCGAGGTGGCGCGCAACCGCGAGCTTTTCGAGCAGCGCTTCTCGCGCGGCATCCCGCAGGGCCCGGTGCGCCGGATCGGCGCCGCCCCCAACCGGCGCGGCACCACCGTCACCTTCCACGCCGACGAGGAGATTTTTGGCCACCACCGCTTCAAGCCGGCGCGGCTTCTGAAGATGGTGCGCTCCAAGGCCTATCTTTTCTCGGGCGTCGAGATCCGCTGGAAATCCGCCATCGACGACGGCGAGACGCCGGCCGAGGCCAGCTTCCACTTCCCCGGCGGCTTGGCCGATTACCTCAGCGAAAGCCTCGCCGGCGCCTCGACCTATGCCGAGCGCCCCTTTGCCGGCAAGGTCGGCTTTGCCGAGAAATACGGCGAACCCGGCAGCGTCGAATGGGCGATCAACTGGACACCGGCGCGCGACGGCTTCATCCAGTCCTATTGCAACACCGTGCCGACGCCGGAGGGCGGCACCCACGAGGCCGGCTTCTGGGCGGCGATCCTCAAGGGCATCCGCGCCTACGGCGAACTGGTCAAGAACCGCAAGGCCGCCGAGATCACCCGCGAGGATCTGCTGACGGGGGGCTGCGCGCTGGTCTCGTGCTTCATCCGCGAGCCGCAATTCGTCGGCCAGACCAAGGACCGCCTTGCGACCGAGGCGGCGGCGCGGATGACCGAAGGGGCGGTGCGCGACCATTTCGACAACTGGCTGGCGGCGGACACGAAATCGGCCGGCGCGATCCTCGATTTCCTGGTGCTGCGCGCCGAGGAACGGCTGCGCCGGCGCCAGGAAAAGGAGACCCAGCGCAAGACCGCGACCAAGAAGCTGCGCCTGCCCGGCAAGCTGGTCGACTGTTCGGCGACCGCGCGCGACGGCACCGAACTGTTCATCGTCGAGGGCGACAGCGCCGGCGGCAGCGCCAAGATGGCGCGCGACCGGACCACCCAGGCGCTTTTGCCGCTCAGGGGGAAAATCCTCAACGTCCTCGGTGCCGCCTCGGCGAAGCTTGGCACCAACCAGGAGATCGCCGACCTGACCCAGGCGCTTGGCGTCGGCCTCGGCACCAGGTTCAGCATCGACGATCTGCGCTATGACAAGGTCATCATCATGACCGACGCCGATGTCGACGGCGCCCATATCGCCGCGCTGCTGATGACCTTCTTTTTCACCCAGATGCGGCCCCTGATCGACAAGGGCCACCTCTACCTCGCCTGCCCGCCGCTCTACCGGCTGACGCAAGGGGCGCACCGGCTTTATGTCGCCGATGACGCGGAAAAGGAGCGGATGCTGGCGCAGGGCCTCGGCGGGCGCGGCAAGATCGACGTGCAGCGCTTCAAGGGCCTCGGCGAGATGGACGCCAAGGATCTGAAGGACACCACGATGAACCCCGCGACCCGCAAGCTGATCCGGGTCACCACCGACGACGAGTTTCCCGGAGAGACCTCGGATCTGGTCGAGCGGCTGATGGGCAAGAAGCCGGAACTTCGGTTCCAGTATATCTCGGAGAATGCGCGGTTCGTGGAGGAGCTGGATGTTTAGTCCCATGCTAAAGGACTGGATTGAAGTTCTCAAACTAATATCTTCGATCGCTACGCCTATTGTCGTTGTTCTTCTTGGCTCCAAACTTAATAGTCGACTCAAGAGTATCGATGATGCTCAATGGCAGAGTCGAAAGATTGTAGAAAAAAGATTGGAGCTATACGATAAGATTGCGCCCGGAATTAATGCTATATACTGCTTTTGCATGTGGGTGGGCTACTGGAAAGACTTGTCACCGAAAGACATTATTCAAACCAAACGGGATCTCGACAAAACGGTGAATATTTATCGTCATTTGCTGTCAGAGGATTTTTACAATAAATACAACAATTTTATTCATCTAATATTTCTTACCTACACTGGTGCAGGAAAAGACGCTTCAATAAGAAGTGCCATATCTGGACCGGACGGAAATAGAATCAAACACTCAAACTACAAATGGGAAGATGATTTCATCAGCCTTTTCACAGTTCAAGAAAACCCTACAAAAAATCAGATAGAAAGATCGCACGAATATGTGATGATAGAACTTAGAAAATGCGTTGGTTTGAACAGCGCATAAAGGGCATTGAGAGCGTGCCGGTGTGTCGCTCTTGCAGCGATCCAAGACCGTTCCTTCATTTTGAACCTCCGATGTCGACACAATGATTCCGCCCGATTTGTCCCGCGACGAGTCGAGGCACTGCCTCGACGGCCGCGCCTGCCACCCGGCCGCGCCACGGGCGCGGCGTTCGGCGGGGAAACCGTCCACTGGACGGTTTCTGATCCCGCCTCACCCCCCGGCAGGCGCGTTACCGCGCCAGCCCAGGCAGGCGCGGCCCGATCATTCTACGCCCGGCGACGGCCTCGCACCCCTTGGCCTCCGCCTTCCGGCTCCGGCCAATCGGACCGGGCAAAGGTCCACCGGACCTTTGCCTTGCGGTCCTCGGGCGCCCCGCTCCGCAGCGCGAAAAAACCCGGCACGGCGGGTCCGAAACACGCTAGGCTGGCGCCGGGGCAGGTCAGGGGCGGACAGGAGCGCTGCGATGCAGGTGATGATCGGGGTGATCGGCGGGTCGGGCATCTACGAGATCGACGGGCTCGAGGGGGCCTCGTGGCTGCGGGTCGACACGCCCTGGGGGGCGGCTTCGGACAAGATCCTGACCGGGCGGCTTGCCGGGGTGCCGATCGCCTTTCTGCCGCGCCACGGGCGGGGCCATGTCCAGTCGCCGACCTCGGTCAACTACCGCGCCAATATCGACGCGCTGAAGCGGGTCGGGGTCAGCGATGTCGTCGCCGTCTCGGCCTGCGGGTCGTTGCGCGCCGACATGGCGCCGGGCGATTTCGTCCTGGTCGACCAGTTCATCGACCGCACCGTCCTGCGCGAGAAAAGCTTTTTCGGCGCCGGCTGTGTCGCCCATGTCAGCCTGGCAGAGCCGACCTGCGCGCGGCTGTCGGCGGCCTGCGCGGCGGCGGCGGCGGGGTCGGGCCTGCGGCTGCATCGCGGCGGCACCTATCTGGCGATGGAGGGGCCGCAGTTCTCGACCCTGGCCGAATCGCGGCTTTATCGCGGCTGGGGCTGCGACGTGATCGGCATGACCGCGATGCCCGAGGCGAGGCTCGCCCGCGAGGCCGAGCTTTGCTATGCCAGCGTCGCCATGGTCACCGATTACGACTGCTGGCACGAGGGGCATGGCGCGGTCGATGTCGCCGGCGTGCTGGCGACGCTGGCCGCCAATGCCGCGCAGGGGCGGGCGCTGGCGGCGGGGCTGCCGGCAGCACTCGGGCCAGAGCGCGCGCCCTGCCCGGCCGGCTGCGACCATGCGCTGGAGCATGCGATCATGACCGCCCCCGACAAGCGCGACCCGGCGCTTGTGGCGCGGCTTGACGCGGTCGCGGGGCGGGTGCTGG
>PHEC01000214.1 GCA_002841115.1 Alphaproteobacteria bacterium HGW-Alphaproteobacteria-6
GCCCACCCGTTTTCAACCCTGAGATCGGAAACCTGTTCCGCGCCACTCCCCCACAAGCTCTCGCCCGGGCGACCAGCCCGGGCCGCGCCCGACCCTCCCGGCGGGAGGGCGCATGGCAACGTTGCTAATTTCTCAACGGCTGGAATGACTTGGCCGCCATAAAGCGCCGCAGCCCCAACGTGGCAAAGCGCCCACCCAGGGTCGGGCGCGTCCCTCGGTTCTGGGATCGGATGGCGGGACAGGAACAGTTTCCCCGCCAGACGCTGCCCGAAGTCCTTTTCAGCAGCCTGTCAGCCGGCGAACCACTTCGCCCAGAGGCCGGCGGCCCAGAACATCAGGCTGAGCGTGATCATCAGGATGCCGATGCCGAACTTGTCGCGCATGGCAAAGACGATCGGGTCGTAATCCTGCTTGCCGAACCAGCCCAGCATCACCATCCGGACCAGCCACAAGGCCATCGGGATCATCGCCACCCAGAGGATCCAGGTGGTGGGATACAGCAGGCGCCCCTGATCCGAGACCGAGTAGAGAAAGAAGATCAGCACCGCGCCGACCGTGCCCAGCCCCGCGACGTTCAAGAGGTCGCCGCGGTCGCCGCGCCCGTAGCCGCGCCCCGGCAGCCGGTCGTCCGAGGTCGCCAGCGTCAGTTCGGTCAGCCGCTTGACACAGCCAAGCGTGACGAAGACCGGAAAGATGAAGATCAGCATGTAGATCGAGACATCGACCTGCCCCGCCGCCGCGCCGGCGACGACGCGGATCGTGTAAAGGGCGGCCAGCGTCGCGATATCGACCCAGCGCATCCGCTTGAGCTTCAGCGAATAGGCCAGCGAGATCGCCATGTAGCCCACGACCACCGCGAGGAACGCCCCGTTCAGCGCCGCCGCCACGCCAAGCGCCAGCACCATCAGGACGCCAAATGCCGCCATCCCCGCGCCGATCGGCACCTCGCCGCTGGCAAAGGGCCGCCGGCACTTGGTCGGGTGCAGCCGGTCGGCCTCCAGATCCAGAAGATCGTTGACGATGTAGATCGACGAGGCGGCGGCTGAAAACGCCATGATCCCCCAGAGGACCGGGATCAGCGTCGCCAGATCGAAGCGGTGCGCGGCGATCACCGGCAGCACCAGCAGGATGTTCTTGACCCATTGATGCGGCCTCAGCGCCTTGATCAGCGCCTGCCAGCGCCAGCCGCCGGCAAATTCCACCAGGTTCTGCCCCCTGGCCGACAGCGCCCGCGCCGAGGGCACCGCGCCGACCACCAGCGCGTTCTCGGCATGTTCCCAGATCGCGATGTCGACCGCCGAATCGCCGGCATAGTCGAAACCCTTCTCGCCGTAGGCCGCGACCAGCGCCGCCGCCTTGGCCGGCCCCTTGAGGTTGGTCACCCCGTCCGAGGCAAAGACCCGCTGATCCAGCCCGTATTCATTGGCAAGCCGCGCCACCAGGCTCTGGTCCGAGGCCGAGGCCAGCACCACCTCGCGCCCGGCCATCCGGCTTTTCAGCGCCAGGTCGGCGATCTCGGGGTTGACCGGCAGCAGATCGGTGCGAAGCCCGGCAACCGCGGCAAGTGCCGCCTTCAGCGCGGCGATATCGCGAAAATGGCGCAGGGCGCGCAGCGTTCCCAGGGGGTCGCGGCCCAGCCCGGCCCAGAACGTCTCGAACAGCATGTCGGTCTTCAGGAACGTGCCATCGACGTCCAGAACCAGCGGCTTCACCTCACTCATCGGAAAACAGCTATCCTTTCACCGCGAAAACGCAACCGTCCGAGACCAGCTCGGGCGGGGTCGCGCAAAGCCCGCGCGCCACCGTCCAGGCCGCCAGCACCTTGGGCACATAATCGCGCGTCTCGGCATAGGGCGGAACGCCGCCATTGCCCTTCACCGCGTTCTCGCCGGCATTGTAGGCGGCCAGCACCATCAGCGGATCGCCGTCGAATTCGCGCATCAGCCAGTCGAGATAGGCCACCCCGCCGCCGATGTTCTGCGCGGCGACGGTGCTGTCGGTCACGCCGAAGCGCGCGGCGGTTGCCGGGATGAGCTGCATCAGCCCGACCGCCCCGGCGGAAGAGACCGCATCGCTGCGCCCGGCGCTCTCGATGCCGATCACCGCCAGCACCAGCGCCGGCGAGACCCGGGTGCCCGCGGTGGCGCGCAGGATCGCCGGGCCATGGGCCAGAGCGATGTCCTGCAGCGACTGCAACCGGGGCGCGGCAACGCTCTGCCCGTCCGGCCCCTGCCCGAGTGCGGCCAGCGCCTGCGAGAACCGCCCCGCACCATCGCCAAGCGCCGGCGAGACCGTGTTCCAGTACCAGTCATAGCTGCCCGGGGCGGCCTGCCGGCCCGATGCCTCGGGCTTCAGGCCCGGTGCAGCCCCGCCGCGCGGGATCGGATGTTCGGGCGGCGGCAGCGTCGAGGCCAGCCGGCGGCGCTGTTCTTCGGGGTCGATCTGCACGGTGATCCGCTTTCCCGCAGCGGCGCCGGGTGCCGCGATGCGCTTGAAGGTGAAATCGGCATATACGCCCGGTGCGGCATCGGGCCCGGTCGCGACCGGTTCGGCAGGGATTGCAGGCGGGGGGGCGGCATCGGGCGGCGGCGCCTCGGCGGTTTCGGCCAGAGCCCGGCCGGCCGCGAGCGTCGCGCAAAGCAGCGATACCGCCATTCCGAAACGTCGCATCGGTGCGCCTGTCCTGCCTGCCATGCGTCTTTGATCTTGGGCCCTTGTCTCAGAATCCGCCCGTCCATGCCAGCGTTTCCGCCGCAGGACACGCCCGAAATCCGCCCCGTTCGGCGAAACGGCAACAACCCGGGCCGCCGGCGACCCGCCCGCAGGCAAAAAATTGCAGCGCCGCGTCAACGGGTTGCGCCCGACCGGCGGCGATGGCCGCAAGGGCGTCAAAATGTCCGACTGCTGCCCAATTCCTGCCACGATTGAGGGGCCTGATGACGCCATGCCGTGACGATCTCAAGGGGTCTTGAGGGCCCCGCCCGTCCCGGAGCGGATGGTGACACGAGCGCAACCAACGGAGTATGACATGAAACTGTTCAGACTTGCCCGCAAGTTCCACGCCGAAGACGACGGCGCGGTGACGGTGGACTGGGTCGTGCTGACCGCCGCTGTCGTTGGCCTCGGCGTCGCCGCACTGGCCGCGATCAAGAGCGGCACCGGCTCGCTGACCACCAAGATCAACGACCATCTGGCGGCGCAGACGATCAGCACCACCTTCAACTGATCCCGCCGCGATCAGATCTGACAAATTCGGGCCGCGTCCTTCTCGGGACGCGGCCTTTTCGCTGTCCTGGCCGACCGCCCGCCTCCGCCGGCCGGCCGGCCCCATGAGCGCGCCCCGACTGTGCACGCCAGACCGGTAAACTGTTTCTTAAACCTTTGGCCACGACGCCGAAATACCCGAAGCTTGCCCAATTCACGTCACGATTCGGGGGCAAAACAGACCCATGCCGCGACGGAGACGGGACAGGGCGATGCCACCCGGCAGACACGGATGCGGATGCTGCAAAACGTGAAACCCTGACGGAGAGACGATCATGAAATTCTTCAAGCTTGCCCGCAAGTTCAACGCCGAAGAAGAAGGCGCCGTGACGGTTGACTGGGTCGTGCTGACCGCC
>PHEC01000215.1 GCA_002841115.1 Alphaproteobacteria bacterium HGW-Alphaproteobacteria-6
AGGACGAGACCCGCACGCGCGTGCTCGTGCCGGAATCGGCGCATGGCACCAACCCGGCGACCGCCGCATTGCTCGGCTACAAGGTGGACGCGATCCCGGCGACGAAGGAAGGCCGCGTGGACCTTGAAGCCTTCAAGTCGAAGCTCGGGCCCGATGTCGCGGCGATCATGCTGACGAACCCGAACACCTGCGGCCTTTTCGAGCGCGACATCGTGAAGATCGCCGATGCGGTGCATGAGGCTGGCGCCTATTTCTATTGCGACGGCGCGAATTTCAACGCCATCGTCGGCCGCGTGCGGCCGGGCGACCTCGGCGTCGATGCCATGCATATCAATCTCCACAAGACTTTCTCGACGCCGCATGGCGGCGGCGGACCGGGCGCGGGCCCGGTGGTTTTCTCGGAGGCGCTCGCGCCCTTCGCGCCCTTGCCTTACGTCGTTCACGGCGATGACGGCTTCCGCCTCGTCGAAACGGAAGGCGAAGCCGAGGCGGACGGTACGACGCCTTTCGGCCGCATGACGGCCTTCCATGGCCAGATGGGCATGTTCGTGCGCGCGCTCGCCTACATGCTGAGCCACGGTTCGGACGGGTTGCGCCAGGTCGCCGAAGACGCGGTGCTGAACGCGAATTATGTGCTTGCCTCGCTGAAGGGCGATCTGTCTGCGCCGTTCGAAGGCCCTTGCATGCATGAAGCGCTCTTCGACGACCGCTTCCTGAAGGGCACGGGCGTGGAGACGCTCGATTTCGCCAAGGCGATGATCGACGAAGGCTACCATCCGATGACCATGTATTTCCCGCTGGTCGTCCATGGCGCCATGCTGATCGAGCCGACGGAGACGGAGTCGAAACAGGCGGTCGATCTTTTCATTGCGACGCTGAAAGACCTCGCCCGCGCCGCGAAGTCGAACGACAAGGACCGCTTCACCGGTGCGCCCTACATGTCGCCGCGCCGCAGGCTCGACGAGACGGGTGCCGCGCGCAAACCCGTGCTGCGCTGGGCACCGCCCGCGCCGGCGCAGGCCGCGGAGTAAGGTGGACGCCTCGCGGTTCGTTGAGCTGGCGATCGGAAATCCTGTGAACCGCGAAATCCTGAAGCGGCTGCCGTCGCTTGGGTTTGCCGATGTGTGGCTCGTCTCCGGCTCTCTCTTCCAGACCGTCTGGAACGCGAAGACGGGCCGACCCTCTGCATACGGCATCAAGGATTACGACATCTTCTACTTCGATGCCGACACGAGCTGGGAGGCGGAGGACGCTGCGATTCGCCGCTGCGCAGAGGTCTTTGCCGGCTTCGATGCGGAAATTGAACTGAAGAATCAAGCGCGCGTGCATATCTGGTACGAGGAGAAGTTCGGCACATCTTATCCGCCGCTTCGCTCCTCCTGCGAAGGGATCGACCGCTTCCTCGCGCCCGCCTGCATGGTGGGTATCGCGCCGGACGGACGCGTCTATGCACCCCACGGTTTCGACGACATCGAAAGCATGACCATCCGCCCGAACCGCGCACCGAATTTCAGCGCGGAGCGCTACGCCGCAAAGGCCGCGCGCTGGCAGGAGAAATGGCCGGAATTGACGGTGATCGCTCCCTAGGCCGCAAGCAGCCGCTCCCGGAAGAAGGCGATCACGCGCTTCGCCGCCTCCTTGGTGGGCTCGCCATCGCGGTCGATCAGGTCCACTGTCAACACGCTGTGCGGACTGGGAGCGGGCGATTGGGGGTTCGCATATTTGTCATCGAGCTCGATACCCTCGAAAGCATCGCCGAGTTCGCGCCTGAGCGTCTCGAATTTCTCCGGCGGCGACATGCGGTCGCCCTTGAAGCGGAGCCCGAGCACCTTGTCGCCCTTCGCGCAGCGATCCTTCACGCACTGAAATTCCTCCGGCGAGACGTGAAGGGCGGCCCGCCGCTCCGCCCCGAAGGGGAAGGGCATGGAGGGTTGCGAAAGGACGGGCGCCATCAGCGCCGGCTCCATCATCATCGAGAGCGCGAAATTGCCCGAGAAACACATGCCGACCGCGCCGACGCCTTTGCCACCTGCCTCCTCATGCGCGTGGCGGGCCAGCGCCCGGAGCCATGTCGTCACCGGGCTCGACCGGTGCGAGGCGAGAATGTGGAATTCGCGGCTGATGCAGAGCTTCGCGATGGAGCGCGCAACATAGCCAATGGTGAGTGGCGGTCCCGCCTTTCCGATGAGGAGCGGCATGTAGACCCGGAAGCCGGCGTCGACCACCCAGTCCGCGAAACGGACGACCTCTGGCGTGATGCCGGGAATTTCGTGGATCACGATAATGGCAGGCCCCGAGCCCCGCACATAGACGGGTTTCGCCACGCCTTCATGGGTGAAGGTGGTCGCTTCGTATCTGTCGAGCATGGAGGCCTCCCCGGTTGCGGATACATTGAACCGGAGTGGCTTGCGAAAAGGCAACGAAAAACCCCGCCGGGCCGGAGCCGGGCGGGGTTTTCTGAACGGTATGTGTTTAGTGAAGCTTGGAGGCGAGGTCGGCGATCGACTTCTCGATCAGCTTCGCATCGGCGCCTGCATCGACCTTCTCGGCGATGATGCGGCGGGCGGCGCCGATGGCGACCTCCGCGGCGGCTGAGCGGACATCGTTCACGGCCTGGGTCTCGGCCTGTGCGATCTTGTCTTCGGCGAGCTTTGTGCGGCGTTCGACCTGCGCTTCCATGTTCGCGCGGGTCTCCTTCGCAAGCTGCTCTGCTTCGGCCTTCGCCTGGGAGATGATGTCTTCGGCTTCCTTCATCGCCTCGCGCTGCTTGCGCTGATAGGAGGCGAGGAGCTGCTGCGCTTCCTCACGCAACCGCCGGGCTTCGTCGAGTTCGGCCGCAATGTCGGCGGCGCGCTTGTCGAGCGAGCCGGCGATGGTGCGGTGAACCTTGAAATAGCCAAGGATCGCGAAGAACGCGACAAGGCAGGCCAGGATCCAGAATTCGGCTGTAGCGAACATGGGGGCTTGTCCTTCGCGTTACTTGAGTTCGGTGTCGACCGCACGTTCGGCGGCGGAACGGTCGGTCTCACCAAGGAGCTGTGCGACGATGGCGTCCGCCACGTCCACGGCCACGCTGCGCACATTGGCGAGCGCCGCATCCCGGGTGGCGGCAATCTTCTTTTCGGCTTCCGAAATCTTCTCGGCGAGCCGGGCCTCGATGGCCAGACGCTGCCGTTCGGTTTCCTCGTGCAGGCGGTCGCGCGTTTCCTGCGCGATTTCGTGGGCCTTGGCGCGGGCTTCCGCCAGCGCCTTTTCATAGGCCTCGATCGCCTCGTCGGTCTGCCGCTTGAACTGGGCGGCCTGGTCGAGATCGTCCGCGATGCGGTCGCGGCGCTCTTCGAGCACCGTGGCGATGCGCGGCAGGGCCACGCGCGACATCAGGAAGTACAGAGCAAGGAAGCTCAGTACCAGCCAGACGATCTGGGACTCGAACGTGGAGGAGTCGAAAGGCGGGAAGCCTCCCGCGTGCTCTTCGCCGGGGACATGCGTCTCCGCGATGAGTTCCTCACCAGGTTCCTGGGCCAGGGCTTCGGCGATCATGTAGGTCTCCGGTCAGACGGGTTGGCCTGCCGCCGGCCGCCCCTCGACGAGGCAGCCGGCTGGCCGATCCGCAAAGGGA
>PHEC01000216.1 GCA_002841115.1 Alphaproteobacteria bacterium HGW-Alphaproteobacteria-6
TGCGGCCCCCGGTGCCGCCGGCGACAAGCCGCGTTTCGGCATCAACTCGCTTCTGAACCGGATGACCGGCCATGGCGCCGAGGCGGCGCCCGAACGCCCCGCCACCGCCCCGGTGATGCGCCAGCAGCCGCAGCGCAGCGCCGGCTATGAGGACGAAGCTGGAACCGACCCCGATCAGGAGCGGATCGAGATCCCGGCCTTCCTGCGCCGTCAGGCCAACTGAACGCCCCGTCTTGACCGGGCACTTGTCGGGCCGGCCCCCCGTGGCCGGCCCGGCTTGTTTCCGGGCGCGGCATCGCTGCAAGGGCCGCGCCGCCCCGATGCCGGCCGGTCCCTGCCGAAACCGCCGGCATGTTTCAATCCGTCGCAAAGAGTGAGTTGAGCTTGGCCGCAGCCTTGCCTACCTGCAAGGTGGCGGCGAAGGTTGTGAATTGCCGCGAGACCGGGTGCGAGGAAGACCGTGCAGACGACGATCAAGTCATCCGTCAGTTTCACCGGAATCGGCATCCATTCCGGCCGGCCGGTGCGTATGACGATCCTGCCCGCCTCGGCCGAATATGGCATCTGGTTTCGCCGCAGCGATGTCGGTGCCCGTGACGCGATGGTGCCGGCGCACTGGGATGCAGTGGTCTCGGCACGGCTCTGCACGGTGATCGGCAACGGCGCCGGGGTCACGGTCTCGACGGTCGAGCATGTGATGGCGGCGCTGGCCGGCTGCGGCATTCACAATGCCCTGATCGAGATCGACGGCCCCGAGGTTCCGGTGCTCGACGGTTCCTCGGCGCCCTTCGTCGCGGCGATCCTCGGCCGCGGCATCCGCGATCTGGCGGTGCCGGTGCGCGCCTTCGAGATCCTCGAACCGGTCGAGATCCGCGACGGCGATGCCTTTGCCCGGCTGGAACCGGCGCCGGCGATGGCGATCGACTTTGCCATCGACTTCGCCGAACCGGCGATCGGGCGCCAGCATCTGGCACTGACGATGAGCAATGGCGCCTTCCTGCGCGAGCTCAGCGATGCGCGCACCTTTTGCCGTGCCGCCGATGTCGAAGCGATGCGGGCCGAGGGGCTGGCGCTGGGCGGCGGCTATGACAATGCGGTGGTGGTCGCGGGCGAGCGGGTGCTGACACCGGGCGGGCTGCGCCGGCCCGACGAGGCGGTGCGCCACAAGATGCTGGATGCGATGGGCGACCTGGCGCTGGCCGGGGCGCCGATCCTTGGCCGCTACCGTGCCAGCCGGGCGGGACATGCGATGACCAACCGGCTGTTGCGCGCGCTTTTCGCCCAACCCGACAGCTACCGCGTCATCCAGTGCAGCGATGCCCAGCGCAGCCGGCTTCCGGGCTATGGCCTCTGCCGCGCCGATCTTCCCGCCGTCGCCTGAACCGCGGGTGCCCCGGGGCCGGCCGGTCGCGGCCGCGTGAAAGGCGTTTTGCGCCCCGGTTTCTTCTGTGCTAGGAGGTGGCAAACCCGAGACGGGGTGCGCCGCAGACGGGGCAGACCGGAGACGGGACGCATCTGACCCCGGCGCGGGTCGGACGGCATTGATCAGGCGTGGCGAGCAGAACGTGACGACACGGCGGGACGGACGGGGCAGGCGAAGATGACGCGGTGGACGAAGACGGCAGGCATCGTCGGCTGCCTCATGCTGGTCGCGGGGCTTTCGGCCTGCGGCGGCGGCACACCGCAGAGCCGCAACCTCGAGGCGCTGACCGCCGAGGAAATCTATACCCTGGGCGAGTTCGAACTGGCCAACAGCCGCAAGGCGATCGATTCGGTCAGCTATTTCAGCGAGATCGAGCGGCTTTATCCCTATTCGGAATGGGCCAAGCGGGCGCTGATCATGCAGGCCTTCGCCTATCACAAGGACCGCGACTACGAGAATAGCCGCACCACCGCGCAGCGCTACATCGACACCTATCCGGCCGAGGATGACGCGGCCTATGCCAAGTATCTGCTGGCGCTGTCCTATTACGACCAGATCGACGAGATCGGCCGCGATCAGGGCCTGACCTTCCAGGCGCTTCAGGGCTTGCGCGCGGTGATCGAGGAATATCCCGAAAGCGACTATGCCCGCGCGTCGATGCTGAAATTCGACCTCGCCTTCGACCATCTCGCGGCCAAGGAGATGGAGATCGGCCGCTATTACCTGCGCCGCGACAATTTCGCCGCCGCGGTCAACCGCTTCCGCGTCGTGGTCGAGAATTTCCAGACCACCAGCCACACCCCCGAGGCGCTGCACCGGCTGGTCGAAAGCTACCTGTCGCTTGGCCTGACCGACGAGGCGCAGACCGCGGGCGCGATCCTTGGCCACAACTACCGCTCGACCGAGTGGTATCAGGACAGCTACCGGCTGCTGAGCGGCGAGGGGCTGGAACCCGAGGCGCGTGGCGAGGGCTGGCTGCGGACCATCTACCGCCAGGTGATCCGCGGCGAATGGCTGTGACGGCGCGCCGCGGCGCGACCCCGGGGGAGCAGGATGCTTCGGTCGCTTGACATCCGCGACATGCTGATCATCGACCGGCTGGAGATGCTTTTCGATCCCGGCCTGAACGTGCTGACCGGCGAGACCGGGGCGGGCAAGTCGATCCTGCTCGATTGTCTCGGCTTCGTGCTGGGCGGGCGCGGGCGCGGCGATCTCTTGCGTGCCGGTGCCGGGCAGGGCGCGGTGACGGCGGTCTTCGATCTGGCGCCGGATCATCCGGCCCGTGCTGTCCTTGACGAGGCCGGGCTTGGCGGCGACGCCGGCGACGAGGTGATCCTGCGCCGGCTGGTCACCGCCGACGGCCGCAGCACCGCCTTCGTCAATGACCGCCGGGTCTCGGCCGAGGCGCTGCGCGGGCTGGCCGAGCGGCTGGTCGAGATCCATGGCCAGCACGACGACGGCGGGCTTCTCAACCCGCGCGGACACCGCCAGCTTCTCGATGCCTTCGCCGGGTCCGCGGCCGAGCTTGAGGCGGTGCGGCGCGCCTGGGGCACGTTGCAGGGCGCGCGGCGTGACCTGGCGGCGGCCGAGGCGGCGCTGGCGGCGGTGCGCGCCGAAGAGGATTACCTGCGCCATGCGGTGGACGAGCTTGACCGGCTGGCCCCGCAGCCCGGCGAGGACGCCAGCCTTGATGCGACGCGCCGGTCGATGCAGGCGGCGGGGCGGATCCGCGACGATGTCGCGCGGGCCTTGCAGGCGCTGGGCCCGAATGGTGCCGAGGCGCTGATCGGCGATGCCGGGCGCTGGCTCGATACCGTCGCCGACCGGGCCGAGGGCCGGCTTGACGGCGCCATCGCCGCACTCGGTCGCTGCCTGACCGAACTGGGCGAGGCCAGCCAGGGGGTCGAGCGCTGCCTCGAGGCGCTGAGCGTCGATCCCGCCGCCCTCGAGGCGGTGGCCGACCGGCTTTTCGCGATCCGTGGCCTGGCCCGCAAGCATGGCGTCGCACCCGACGATCTTGCCGGCTTTGCCGAGGGGCTGCGCCAGCGGCTGGCGGCGCTCGATGGCGGCGCTGACGATCTGCGCCGGCTGGCGGGCGGGCTGGCCGCGGCCGAGGCCGGATACCGGACCGCGGCGGCGGCGCTGAGCGATCGGCGGCGGGCGGCGGCCGGCCGGCTTGACCGGGC
>PHEC01000217.1 GCA_002841115.1 Alphaproteobacteria bacterium HGW-Alphaproteobacteria-6
GTCGCCAGGCTTTCGACGAACCAGCGCGCCTCGGCCTCGGGCGGCGGGCCGGGCCAGCGGGCGCGGTGGGCTTCAAGGGCGGCGTCATGGCGCCGGTCGGCGCCGCGCACCGCGTCCAGCTCCGCCTCGACCGCCGCCAGCGCCGCGGGTTCGCGCGCGAGGGTGCGCAGCACGTCGAGGCAGATCACGTTGCCCGAGCCTTCCCAGATCCCGTTCAGCGGCGCCTCGCGGTAAAGCCAGGGCAGGTCGGTATCCTCGACATAGCCCATGCCGCCCATCACCTCCATCGCCTCGGCGACCAGTGGCGGGCAGCGCTTGTTGTTAAGAAACTTGGCCAGCGCCACGGCGAGCCGGGCAAAGGGCGCCTCGCCGGCATCGAAGGCGCGCGCGGCGCGCAGGCCAAGCGCCAGCGCCGCCTCGTGGTCAAGCACCAGATCGGCCAGAACCGCCGCCATCAGCGGCTGGTCGATCAGCCGGCGCTGAAAGGCGCGGCGGTGGCTGACCCAGTGATGGGCGGCCGTCAGGGCCGCGCGCATCAGTCCGGCCGGCGCCATGGCGGTATCGAGCCGGGTGTGATGGACCATGGTCAGGATCCGGCGCAGCCCCGCGCCCTCGTCGCCCAGCCGATGCGCCAGCGCGTCCTGGAAGACGATCTCGGCCGAGGCATTGGCGCGGTTGCCAAGCTTGTCCTTCAGCCGCTCGATCGCGATGCCGTTGCGCGCGCCGTCCAGCCAGCGCGGCACCAGAAAACAGGTCAGCCCGCCCGGCGCCTCGGCCAGCGTCAGGAAGCCGTCCGACATCGGCGCCGAGCAGAACCACTTGTGCCCGTCCAGCCGGTAGTCATCGCCGTCGCGCCGCGCCCGGGTCGCGGTGGCGCCGAGGTCCGAGCCGCCCTGCCGTTCGGTCATCGCCATCCCCAGCGTCGCGCCATGCTTGGCCGCCAGCGGCGCCACCGCCGGATCGTAGCGGCGCGACAGAAGCATCGGCCGCCACGCGGCGGCAAGCCGCGGCTCGGCCATCAGCGCCGGCACCGCGGCATAGCTCATCGTCATCGGGCAGCAGCTGCCCGGCTCGACCTGACTGTGCAGGTAGACCAGGGCGGCATGGCTGACATGGCCGCCCGCCGCCCCCTCCCAGGGCAGCGCGGCATAGCCCGCACCGATCCCCTCGGCCATCAGCCGGTGATAGGCGGGGTGAAAGATCACCTCGTCCAGCCGCCGGCCACCGGCATCGAAAAGCCGCAACTCGGGCGGGTTGCGCATCGCCGCCCGCCCCAGGGCGCGCAGGTCGGCCCGCCCCAGCGCCGCGCCGCGCGCCGCGAGATGGACGCAGTCGCCGCCCATCGCCGCCGCCATCCCGGCCAGCGCCGGATCGCCGAGGAACAG
The DNA here is from genome assembly GCA_002841115.1 of Alphaproteobacteria bacterium HGW-Alphaproteobacteria-6. GTDB lineage: Bacteria > Pseudomonadota > Alphaproteobacteria > Rhodobacterales > Rhodobacteraceae > Albidovulum. The sequence continues at coordinate 1,386 of PHEC01000217.1, forward strand.
GTCGCGGTCGCCCTCGGGCGCCGGCTGGTTGGCAACTTCGTGGCCGTGAAACCGGCTGCGCCCCGGCAGGGGCGTGCGGGCCTCGGTTCCGGTTCCGGCGGCGGGGTCTTCGGGCAGCCCGGCCATCATCGGCTCCTCGTGGCGACGGGGTTGCCGGCGGCGGGCTCCCGCGAAGAACCCCGGGGCCGGCGCCCCGGTGACGGATGCGCCCCATTCCACGCTGATCCGCGCGATCCGCGCGCAAGGGGGATTCCCAAAGCCTCTCACATGTGGCAGGGTCAGGGCAATCCGCCCGAAGAGAGGCGGCAGGACGCGGCAGTGACCCCCGAGGCAGCATGAAACCCCGAACCCGGACCTCGATGATCGGCGCGATGCTGCTGATCGGCCTTGCGCTGGTCGTCGGCTTTCAGTTCACCTTCGCCGCGGTGCAGGGCAATTTCGGGCTGTTCCGCCGGGTCGAGGTGACGGCCGAGAAGGCGCGGCTGACCGCCGAGCGCGATGCCCTGGCCGCCGAGGTGGCGCGGATGACCAACCTGACGCTGCGGCTGTCGGACAGCTATCTCGACCTTGATCTTCTGGACGAACGCGCCCGTGCCGTGCTGGGCCTGGTGCGCTCCGACGAGATCGCGATCCACTGACCCCCCCTGCGCCGCCGCGCCTGCCGGCTGGCCTATCTGCACCTGCCGGCTGGCCGATCTGCGCCTGCCGGCTGGCCGGCCGATCCGCGCCCGGGCCGCGGATTTTCCGGCTATCGCAAAGGCCTCAATTGCGCTATGAAATGGTTTAACACTAAACCATATCTCTGCTACAGGGAGGTTGCAGGCATGGCCGCAAGAAAACCCGCCGAAAAATCAAACACATCCGCCGAGGAATTGCTGACATTCTATCGCGAGATGCTGCTGATCCGCCGATTCGAGGAAAAGGCCGGGCAGCTTTACGGCATGGGTCTGATCGGCGGTTTCTGCCATCTCTACATCGGCCAGGAGGCGGTTGTCGTCGGGCTCGAGGCCGCCGCCGAAGAGGGTGACAAGCGCGTCACCTCCTACCGCGACCACGGCCATATGCTGGCCTGCGGCATGGACCCCAAGGGGGTGATGGCCGAACTGACCGGGCGCGCGGGCGGGCTGTCCAAGGGCAAGGGCGGCTCGATGCACATGTTCTCGAAAGAGAAACATTTCTACGGTGGCCACGGCATTGTCGCCGCGCAGGTGCCGCTCGGCGCCGGCCTCGCCTTCGCCGACCGATACCTCGGCAACGACCGGGTGACGTTTGCCTATTTCGGCGACGGCGCGGCCAACCAGGGCCAGGTCTACGAGACCTACAACATGGCCGAGCTTTGGGACCTGCCGGTGATCTTCGTGATCGAGAACAACCAGTATGCGATGGGCACCTCGATGAAGCGCTCGACCAAGTCGGTAACGCTCTTTGGCCGCGGCACCGCCTACGGCATCCCCGGCGAACAGGTCGACGGCATGGATGTGCTGGCGGTCAAGGCGGCGGGCGAGAAGGCGGTGGCGCACTGCCGCGCCGGCAAGGGCCCCTATATCCTCGAGGTGATGACCTACCGCTACCGCGGCCATTCGATGTCTGACCCGGCCAAATACCGCACCCGCGAAGAGGTGCAGAAGATGCGCGAGGAGCGCGACGCGATCGAGCATGTGCGCGAACTGCTGTTGCAGGGCAAGCATGCCACCGACGACGACCTGAAGGCGATCGACAAGGACATCAAGGCGGTGGTCAACGACGCCGCCGAATACGCCAAGCAGAGCCCCGAGCCGGACCTGTCCGAGCTCTGGACCGATATCTACGCCTGAGGGGGAGAGACGAGATGGCTACCGAGATCCTGATGCCCGCCCTGTCGCCCACGATGGAGGAAGGCACGCTGGCGAAATGGCTGGTCAAGGAAGGCGACGCGGTCAAGGCCGGCGACATCATCGCCGAGATCGAGACCGACAAGGCGACGATGGAGTTCGAGGCGGTGGACGAAGGCATCATCGGCCGCATCCTGGTCGCCGAGGGCAGCGCCGGGGTGAAGGTCAACACCGCGATCGCGGTGCTGGTTGAGCCGGGCGAAAGCGCCGGTGCCGCCCCGGCCGCGGCGGCCCCGGCGGCGGC
>PHEC01000218.1 GCA_002841115.1 Alphaproteobacteria bacterium HGW-Alphaproteobacteria-6
TGCTCTCACGCGGTCCGCTGCGCGAGGGCGAGGCGCCCGCCGCGCCCCGCCTGACCCTGTTTCACGAGATGATCCATATGTGGGTCGGAGGCATCGAGGCGCCCGTCGGCGTATCGAGCTGGTTCAGCGAGGGCCTGACCACCTATTATGAATATCTTCTGCCGATGCGGGGCGGCTTCATCACGCTCGACGATTATGGGCGCGAGATCAACAGGCTGGCGGAAAGCTATTATACCAACAAGGCGCGGAACTGGTCGGCGGAGGCGATCACCAAGGTCGGCTTCACCGACGAGGAGATACGGCATCTGCCCTATCGGCGCAGCGCGCTCTATTTCGCGGACCTCGACGCCCGCATCCGCGCCGCGTCGGGCAGCAAGCGCAATCTGGAAAGCCTGCTCTTCCCCATGTTCCTCGCCCGCGAAGCCGGCGAGACCTTCGATCAGGCGCGCTGGATCGCCATGGTGACGGACGAACTCGGCCCGCAGGAAAAGACGCGCTTCGAGCGGCTGATTCTAGAGGGCGCCGACACGATCGAACCGGATTCGAACGCCTTTGGTCCCTGCTTCCGGCGCGAGGCCGCGCGCTTCACGCGCGACGGACAGGACATCGCCGGTTTCCGCTGGGTCCGCGTGGCGGATGTGGCGGAGGCGTCCTGCGTGGAGCGGTGACGCCGGATACGGTCCTGATGAGATGGATTCAAAACTCCGTTGGTCCTGAGGAGCCATTGAGCTTGTCGAAATGGCGTCTCGAAGGACGCTAGCATAGGCGGCCCTTCGAGACGGGTCTTCGACTTCGCTCAGCCCCTCCTCAGGACAAACGGTTCAATCTAAACAGCGCAGACCCTACGCCCTTGGCAGCGCGGCCAAGAAGCGCTCGATATCGGTCATGTCGTTCTGCACCGACGGCGTCAGGCGAAAGCGGTTGGCCGACAGGGTCAGCCGGACTTTCGCCGCCTTCATCGGCGCGGACAGCTTCGCGCGCGCGTCCTTGAGCGCGACCGCAACGATCGGTGTCCGGGCCTCGGGCGGCGTCATCACCGAATAGCCGCGGCGCGGCAGCTCCGCCTTCAGAACCGCGATCATCGTCTGCACATGCGCCTGGATCGCCGGGACGCCGAGGCGCGCGATATAGCCGAGCGAATGGCCCAATTGCGCGATGACCGCATGGGAATGCGTGCCCAGCGCAAAGGCGCCCGCCGCATCCGGGCGAAAGCTGTAGTCGGCGATGGTGTCGCCCGGCGTGTCGAAGGGATAGATATGGGTCTGGAACGACCCGATGCCGTAATAGCCGTAATTGCTGCGCCGGAGCCGGGGCAGCAGGTCGCCGCGCACATAGAGAAAGCCCAGGCCGAAATCCCCCATCAGCCATTTATAGGTCGAGGAGGCGGCGAAATCGACGCCCGACGCCTTGACGTCGATGGGGACGCAGCCGGCGGCGTGGACGATATCGGCATAGACCAGCGCGCCCGCCGCATGGGCGATGTCGCATACGGCCTTCAGATCATGTTCGAAGCCGTTGACGGTCGAGACCAGCGACAGCGCGACCAGCTGCGTTCCCTTACGCACCGCCGCCTTCATATCCTCGATGCGGATGCGGCCGTCCACGGGGCGCAGCCAGGTCACCTCGCACCCCTGCTTCGCCATTTCCTCATAGAGCGGAAGCGAGCCGAAGAAGTGCAGCGTGTCGGTGACGATATGGGCGCCGTCCCGCGGCAGGCCCAGCGCGCGCAGCACCATCTGCTCGCCCGCCGTGGTGCTCTGGACATAGGTGACCTCGCCCGGCTCGGCGTTGATCAGCCGCGCGAATTGCGCGATCACGCCCTGCTCGTCGAGTTCATAACCCTGCGCGGCGGGATCGAGCGTGCGCTTCGCGAAATAAGCGTCGACGGCGGCGCGGGCGCCCAGGCTGATCGGATGCTGTGACCCATTGTCGAGATAGGCGATGTCGGTCGGCGCGAAGTCGCGCCGGGCCGGAAAGGCCGCACCGGGCACGTCCGCCCGCGCCATCAGGGGCATCGCCACGGCCAGTCCCGCATTGGCCGCAAGATATTGACGCCGGCTCATCATGGAAGGCTCCTCGATCGCAGTCCCTTTACAGGTCCCGAGTCTGGACCCCGACCTTCGAAATTTCCATGCGTATATCGCCGCTTTTTCGAAATGATTTCGCGAGACCATGCGGCTAGGCCAAGGGAATGACCGCCACCTCTCCGCTCTTCACTGGGCTGACCGATCAGGCCGCCGACGGCCTGCTTGCCCTGATGCTGGCCTATCGGGCCGACGACCGGCCCGGCAAGCTCGACCTCGGCATCGGCGTCTATCGCGACGACAGCGGCACGACGCCCGTCATGGCGGCGGTCAAGGCGGCCGAGCGCATCCTTGTCGATACGCAGCCCACGAAAGTCTATCTCGGCGTCGATGGCGACACCGGCTATGTCCAGCGTCTCGCCGCGATCCCGCTGGGCGCCGAGCGGGTACGGGACGAGCGCCTGATCGGCATGCAGACGCCGGGCGGCACGGGCGCGCTGCGCCTCGCCGCCGAACTGGTCGCCGCCAACACCGCGCCGCGCCGTGTCTGGATCGGCACGCCGACCTGGCCCAACCATGTCCCGATCTTCCGCGCGGCGGGCGTCGCGATCGCCGAGCATCCCTTCTATGACCCGCTGTCCCAGTCGCTCGATCTCGACGGCATGATCGCGGCGCTGGAAACGGCGAGCGCCGGAGAGGCGCTGCTGCTTCACGGCTGCTGCCACAATCCCGCCGGGATCGATTTCACGCCCGATCAGTGGGAACGGATCGCCGATGTCGCCGCGCGGCGGCGGCTGATCCCGATCGTCGACCTGGCCTATCAGGGGCTGGGCCGCGGGCTGGAGGCGGACGCCTACGGCACGCGCCTGCTGTTCGACCGCTGCGAGACGATGCTGCTCGCCTATAGCTGCGACAAGAATTTCGGTCTCTATCGCGAACGGACCGGGGCTTTGTGGGCCAAGGCCCCCGACGCCGCGAGCGCGTCGCGGCTGCATGTCGCGATGCGCAACCCGGCGCGCGCGGCCTGGTCGATGCCGCCCGATCACGGCGCGGCGGTGGTCCGCATCATCCTGGAGAGCGAGGAACTGACGCGCCAGTGGAGGGACGAGCTGGAACATATGCGGCGGCGCGTCCTGGGCCTGCGCGAAAGGCTGGCGGGCCTGCACCCCGCGCTCGCAGGCCTGCGGTCGCAGACGGGCATGTTCGCCATGCTGCCGGTCGCGCATGACACCGTGATGGCGCTGCGCCGCGATCACGGCATCTATATCGCCGACGACGGACGCCTCAACGTCGCCGGGCTGACCGACGCCGCGATGCCGCGCCTGGGCGCCGCGCTGGCGCCCTGGCTGGGCGACGTCAGGGCTGGGTGACGGACCGCGCCGGGCGCTGAAGCAGCGTGCGTTAAATCCGATTCATCATCCCGTTCGTGTCGAGCGAAGTCGAGACACCCATCGGCCTTGCGCCACGACGATGGG
>PHEC01000045.1 GCA_002841115.1 Alphaproteobacteria bacterium HGW-Alphaproteobacteria-6
CTCGCCGCCTTCATCACCGAATGCGGCTATCTCAACGGCGAGGTGATCCGGCTTGACGGTGCCTTGAGGATGCGCTGATGGCGCGGGCGAACCGCGTCACCCCCGAAGGCCAGATCGTCGCCGACCCCGGGCGCGGGCTTTTCATGGGCAATCGCGGCATCCTTCACGACGCCGAGGGGCGCATCCTTGCGCCCTTCCGCCACCGCAACTGGGTCTGCTGCGTCACCGCGTTCAAGGGGCGCCGTCGCGAGATCATGGCGCCGGGGCGCTACACCGAACTGTTCTTTCTCGACGAGGCGGTGGCGCTCGCGGCCGGGCACCGGCCCTGCGGCGAATGCCGGCGCGCCGACTACGCGGCGTTCCGCAGCGCCTGGGCGGCGGCCAACGGCACCGACCTGCCCACCCCGCGCGCGATGGACCGCGCCCTCCACGCCGCCCGCGTGACCCCCCGCCAGCGCGGCCAGCGCCGCCATGAGGCCGACCTCGCGGCGCTACCGGACGGCACGTTCATCGCCGGCGACGCAGCACCGCTCATGGTCCTCGGCGCCCGACTGCTGCCCTGGACCCCGGCCGGCTACGGCGCGCCCTGCCCGCGCCCGACCGGCGGCCGGGTGGCGGTGCTGACCCCGGCACCGACCGTCGCGGTCCTGCGCGCCGGATACCGGCCGGTGCTGCATTGCTCTGCCGGGATGGTCCCGCCGGGCCGCGGCGAGGTCGCAGACGGGTCAGCCGAGGGCGCGGGCTGACGCGACGCCCCCGCCCTGCCCGGCCGAGACTGCCCGCGACAGCAAGGAAAGGCGACCGGCATGAACGACGCGGCACGCGCGAACATCACCCATATGGACGAGCGCGCCGACCTTGCCGCCGCCTTCCGCTGGACCGCCCGCGAGGGGATGCACGAAGGCGTGGCCAACCACTTCAGCCTTGCCGTCAACGACGACGGCACGCGATTCCTGATCAACCCTTTCGGACGCCACTTCGCCCGGATCCGCGCCAGCGACCTTCTCTTGCTCGACGCGGAAGACGCGACCACGCTCGACCGGCCGGATGCGCCCGACCCGACCGCCTGGGGGCTGCACGGGGCGATCCACCGCGCCTGCCCGCATGCGCGATGCGTCATGCATGTCCATTCGGTCCATGCCACCGTGCTCGCCTGCCTCGCCGATTCGCGGCTGCCGCCGATCGACCAGAATTCCGCGATGTTCTTCGGCCGGCAGGTCATCGACAGCCACTATGGCGGCATGGCCTTCGAGGCAGAGGGCGCGCGCTGTGCCGCACTCCTGTCGGACCCGAAGGTCAGGACGATGATCATGGGCAACCACGGTGTCCTCGTCATCGGCGAGACCGTCGCCGAGACCTTCAACCGGCTCTACTATTTCGAACGCGCCGCCGAGACCTATATCCGCGCCCTGCAGACCGGCCAGCCGCTGCGCGTCCTGCCCGACGAGATCGCCGAGAAGACCGCCCGGGAATGGGAGGACTACCCCGACCTTGCCGGCCGCTTCCTGAACGAGATCAGGGCAATGCTCGACGCCGAGGCGGCGGATTACCGCGGCTGACCCCGCGCCGGGCCGCTCCGCGACCGGCAGCCGTCGCAACCGGACGCGACCGCAAGCCGCCGGGTGGCAAGGATTGCCCCGCAAACGCAACCGATGGAAAGTCACCGCGCATGACCGGCAAGCCGAATATCCTGATCCTGATGGTCGATCAGCTGAACGGGACGCTGTTTCCCGACGGGCCGGCCGACTGGCTCCATGCCCCGGCGCTGAAGGCGCTTGCCGCGCGCTCGGTGCGGTTTGCCAACAGCTACACCGCCTCGCCCCTTTGCGCGCCGGGCCGGGCCGCCTTCATGTCGGGGCAACTGCCGTCGCGCAACCGGGTCTATGACAACGCGGCCGAGTTCGCCTCGGACATCCCGACCTATGCCCATCACCTGCGCCGCGCCGGCTACCAGACCTGCCTGTCGGGCAAGATGCATTTCGTCGGCCCCGACCAGCTGCATGGCTTCGAGAGCCGGCTGACCACCGACATCTATCCGGCCGATTTCGGCTGGACCCCGGACTACCGCAAGCCCGGCGAGCGGATCGACTGGTGGTATCACAACATGGGCTCGGTCACCGGGGCGGGTGTCGCCGAGATCACCAACCAGATGGAATACGACGACGAGGTGGCGTTCAACGCCGTCCAGAAGCTCTACGACCTGTCGCGCGGGGCCGACACCCGGCCCTGGTGCCTGACCGTCAGCTTTACCCATCCGCATGACCCCTACGTCGCGCGGCGGAAATACTGGGATCTCTACGAGGATTGCGACCACCTCTCGCCGGAAGTGCCTGCGATGCCTTACGAGGCACATGATCCCCATTCGAGGCGCATCTTCGATGCCAACGACTGGCTGAACTATGATCTGACCGAGGAGGACATCCGCCGCTCGCGCCGCGCCTATTTTGCCAACATCTCCTATCTCGACGACAAGATTGCCGAGATCATGGAAACGCTGGAGGCGACACGGCAGGAGGCGATCGTGGTCTTTGTCTCCGACCACGGCGACATGCTCGGGGAGCGCGGCCTCTGGTACAAGATGAACTTCTACGAAGGCTCGTCGCGGGTGCCTCTGATGATCGCCGCCCCGGGGCTTGACCCGCGGCTGGTCGTGGCGCCGGTCTCCACCCTCGACGTGACGCCGACGCTTTGCGACCTTGCAGGCGTCAGCATGGCCGAGGTGATGCCCTGGACCGACGGGACGAGCCTGGTGGCGCTGGCGGGCGGGGCCGAACGCAGCGCGCCGGTGGCGATGGAATACGCCGCCGAGGCCTCGATAGCGCCGCTGGTCTCGCTGCGCTACGGGCGCTGGAAATACAATCGCTGCACCGCCGACCCCGACCAGCTTTTCGATCTGGAAACCGACCCGCAGGAACGGACCAACCTCGCCGCCGACCCCGCCCATGCCGGCACGCTCGCGGCCCTGAAGGCGAAATCCGAGGCGCGCTGGGATCTTGAGCGCTTCGACGCCGAGGTCCGCGCCAGCCAGGCCCGGCGCTGGGTGGTCTATGAGGCGCTCAGGAACGGCAACTATTTCCCCTGGGATTTCCAGCCCTTGCGCGATGCCTCGGAACGCTACATGCGCAACCACATGGACCTGAACCTGCTCGAAACCTCCAATCGCTTTCCCCGCGGAGAGTGACGAGGCGCTCCGCGCGGAGGTATTTGGACCAAGATGAAAGGCTGCCGCTTCCGCAGTCCTGAGCGTTCCTTTGCATTCACCTTGCCGCAAATACCTTCGGGGGTGAATTGGCCGCAAGGCCAAGAGGGGGCGGAAAGCCCCCTAGCGCCCCTTCCAGACCGGATCGCGCTTTTCGGCGAAGGCGCGGGCACCTTCAAGCTGATCCTCGGAGGAATAGAGCCGGTCCACCGTCGGCATCTGCCGCTTGGTGATGCGGTTCAAAGCGTCCTGAAAGCGCATGTTCTCGGCCTCGCGCACCACTTCCTTGATCGCGGCATGAACGAGCGGCGGGCCGCTTTCGAGCAGGCGGGCAAGGTCCCAGGCCTTCGCCAGAAGGTCGGCCGGTCTGGTGATCTCGCGCAGAAGACCCCAGCGCAGGGCTTCCTCGGCGTCGAACCAGCGCCCGGTCAGCAGAAGATCCATCGCGACATGATAGGGGATGCGTTTGGGCAGCTTGACCGACGCGGCATCGGCGACCGTGCCCGAGCGGATCTCGGGCAGCGCGAAGGTGGCATTGTCCGAGGCGAGGATCAGATCGGCCGAGAGCGCGAGTTCGAGCCCGCCGCCACAGCAGATGCCGTTCACCGCCGCGATCACCGGCTTGTTGAGGTTGGGCAGTTCCTGCAGGCCGCCGAAACCGCCGACGCCGTAGTCGCCATCGACCGCATCGCCGCCGGCCGCCGCCTTGAGATCCCAGCCCGGGCAGAAGAACTTCTCGCCCGCCGCACGCAGGATCGCCACGCGGAGCGTGTCGTCATCGCGAAAGGCGCGAAACGCCAGCCCCATGATCCGGCTGGTCGCAAGGTCGATCGCATTGGCCTTCGGCCGGTCGAGCGTCACCTCGAGGATGCCGCCCTCGCGTCTTGTCCGGACCGGCCCGTCGTCGCACATCTGCATTGCCGCCATCAGATCGCCTTTCGTATCAATGCGTCCACCGCCACCGCCCCGGTTTCGCGCACCAGGACGGGGTTGATCTCGATCTCTTCCAGGTCGGGCCGGTCCTGCATCACCTGCCCCAGTCGCATCGCGATCCGGGCGACCGCGCCGATATCCGCCTTCGGCCGCCCGCGAAAGCCGTCGAGCATGGGCCAGAGCCGCAGCCGGCGCAATGCGGCCAGGATCTCGTCGGTGCCGACCGGAAGGACCAGCGTCACCGTATCGGCCAGCAATTCGGCCGTCACGCCGCCAAGGCCGAGCGTCAGGGTCACGCCATAGACCGGGTCGCGCCTCAGCCCCAGAAGAACCTCGGCAACCGTGCCGGTCACCATCTCTTCCAGAAGATAACCCGTGGCACCGGGGATTTCCGATTGCCCGTCAAGCGATTGCAACCCGATCCTGACAGCACCCGCCTCGCTCTTGTGGGCAAAGCCGAGGCCCTTGAGCACCAGGGGCGGGGTCAGGCCCGCGCCTTTCCCGGTCAGGTCGGCCAGCGTCCGGCCGACCACCCCGCGCGGGATCGCCACCCCGGCCGCCTGCAGCAGCCGCTTGCCCTCGGCCTCGTCCAGCATCCGCGTCGGGCGCAGGGTGCGCGCCGGCAAGGGCCGCCAGCCGGCAAGCCCCGACGCCACCTGCGCCGCCTTCAGCGCGCCGAGCGCGGTCTGCAGCCCCATCAGCGGGGTGACGCCGGCCTCGATCATCCGGATGGCGCGGTCCTCGTCGAAGTTCTCCGGCAGCGAGGCGACCGGGAAGGCCGGCCGGCCGGTCGCCGCCTGCGCCGCGACGATGGCATCGAGCGCGGGCTGGAACGAGGCCGGGTCGCAGCGATCGGGGCGCGGCGGGTCGATGACGAAGAGGCCGGCGTCATAGCCCGCCAGCATCGTGGTGAAGACCTCCGTGGTACGCAGCCCGTCGCCCCAGATGAAGGTGTGGTAGTCGAGCGGGTTGGCGATGGCGACGATCGGCCCGAGGATCGCGCCGAGCCGCGCGCACTGTGCCGGCGCGGGCGGCGGGAAGGAAAGCCCGAAGGGCGCCGCGAGATCGGCGACCAGCCCGGCTTCGCCCCCCGAACAGGAGAGCGAGCAGAGCCGGGTCCCGATTCCGGGTCCATGGACGTGAAATATCTTCAATGTTTCAAGAAGCTCCGGGAGAGTGTTCACCTCGGCGATGCCGGCCTGCCGGAGATAGGCAGAAGAGACAGCACCCGCCCCGGCAAGCGCCGCTGTATGCGAGGCCGCGGCCGAGCGCGCGGCCTCGGTCTTGCCGGACTTGAGGCAGACGATACCCTTGCCGGCTGCACGGCCCGCCTCGGCAAGGGCGGCGAGTGCCGGCGCATCGTCGATGCCCTCGACATACATGCCAAGGGCGGTCACCCGCTCGTCCGCAAGCAGCGCGCCGGCCAGTTCCGCGAGCCCGATCTGCGCGGCATTGCCGAGACAGGCGACATAGGCGACCGGCAACCCGCGCGCCTGCATGGTCAGGTTGATGACGATGTTCGACGACTGGCTGAGAAGCGCCACGCCGCGATCCACCCGCCGCCCGCCATGCTGGTCGGGCCAGAGCAGCGCACCATCGAGGTAGTTTATGACACCGTAACAGTTCGGTCCCAGGATCGGCATTGTGCCGGCTGAAGCAACAAGCTGGCGCTGCAATTCCGGCTCGCCCGCTTCGGTCCAACCCGAGGCGAAGCAGATCGCTCCGCCCGCCCCCATCGCCGAAAGCCCGGCCACGACCTCGACCGTGGCGTGGCGATTGACGCCGATGAAGGTCGCGTCGGGGGCTTGCGGCAGATCGCCGAGGGTCGCGTAGGCAGGCAGGCCGCCGACCTCGCGCCGGTGCGGGTGGACCGGCCAGACCGGGCCATCGAAGCCCATCTTGCGGCACTGGGCGATGACGTTTTCGGCCCAGGCCGAGCCGAGGACGGCGATCGAGCGCGGCCGCATGAGCCGAGTGAGGTCGCGACTCATGCCCGGCCCCTGTTCCTGCGGGCAAGGCCGGGGGCGCCGCCCCCGGACCCCCGAGGTATTTCCGAACAGAAGAAGGGTGAAACGCCCTGCCCCCGGGACGGGAACAGAGCGCCTTCTCCTGTTGCGGTCATCGGCGCCTCCGCCTGTACCGCACTGTCATCCTGTCGCATCATGCTTAACGAACCGTTACTTCTTCTGTTCGAAAATACCTCCGCCGGAGGCAAGACAGTCTATGCACCGAAGGGTCGCAGAAGCTCGCGGCTGATGATGTGGCGCTGGATTTCGGATGTCCCCTCCCAGATCCGCTCGACCCGCGCGTCGCGCCATATCCGTTCGAGCGGCAGTTCGTCCATCAACCCCATGCCACCGTGAATCTGGATCGCCTCATCGGCGATCATCGCCAGCACCTCGGTCGCTTTCAGCTTGGCCATCGCCATGTCGGCTTCGGTCACCGTGCCCTGGTCGAATTTCCATCCCGCCTCGCGGGTCAGCAACTCGGCCGCTTTAAGTTCCATCGCCATGTCTGCCAGCTTGAAGGATATTCCCTGGAACTTGCCGATCTTCTGGCCGAATTGTTCGCGGGTCGCCGCATGGGCAATCGCGTGGGACAGCGCACGCTCGGCGCGGCCGAGGCAGGTCGAGGCGACCTGAAGCCGGGTCGCGCCGAGCCAGGTGTTGGCGACCTCGAAGCCCTTGTGGACCTCGCCGAGGATCTGGCTTGCCGGCAGCCGGCAGTCGTCGAACTCGAGGATCGCGTTGGTGTAGCCGCGGTGGCTGACGTTGCGGTAGCCGTCGCGCACGGTGAAGCCTTTGGTGCCCTTGTCGACGAAGAAGGCGGTGATGCGTTTCTTCGGGCCGCGCGGGGTCTGCTCTTCGCCGGTCGCCATGAAGGTGATGGCAAAGTCGGCGATATCGGCATGGGAGATAAAATGCTTGGTGCCGTTGAGGACGAAGTCGCCGCCGTCCTCGCGCGCGGTCGCCTTCATGCCGCGCAGGTCGGACCCGGCACCGGGTTCGGTCATCGCCAGGCAATCCCACTTTTCGCCGCGGATGCAGGGATAGAGGTAGCGCTCCTTCTGGTCTTCCGTGCCGGCGAGAAGAATGTTCGACGGCCGGGCGACGCAGGTCCAGTGCAGCGCGTAGTTGGCCCGGCCAAGTTCCTTCTCGTAAAGCAGCCAGGTCAGCGTATCGAGCCCGGCGCCGCCGACTTCCTCGGGCATGTTGGCGGCATAAAGACCGGCCGCCATCGCCTTGGCCTGCAACTCTTTTATCAGATCCATGCGGAGATGGCCGCGGCGCTCGACCTCGGCCTCGTGCGGGTAAAGTTCGGTCTCGACGAAGGCGCGCGTCGTCTCGACGATCATCCGCTGTTCGTCGCTGAGGCCGAAGTCCATGGTCTAGCCCTTTCTCTGGCCGACGAAGCGCCCGGCGCTGTCGGGCCGTGGCAGCGCCTTGTGCGCCTCGGCGATGGGCCCGAGCCGCGCCAGCACCGCGGGCGCCGCCGGACAGGTGCGGCCCGCGCCCATGTCGACGTGCAGCTGCATCTGCTCGACCGTCGCCACCACCTCGTCGCCGCGCAGGATGCGGATGAAGACATGCGCCCGCTTGTCGTCGGCGTGAAGCACCTGCAGCGTGCCGGTCAGCCGGTCGCCAAGCCGCGCCTCGCCGAGATGCAGGATATGGGTTTCGGCGGAGTAGTAGCTGTGGCCGCCCGCCACATAGTCCATGCCAGCCCCGATCAGCCTGAGGAAAGCATCCGAAGTCTCTGACGCAGCGAAAAGATAGCGGTTTTCGGTCATGTGGCCGTTGTAGTCGATCCAGCCCGGCAGCACCTGCATCTCGGCCAGTTTCAGCGGCGCCCCGGAGGCGGGCGCCTCGTGGAATGCCTCGCGGCGGCGGCGGTCGTGGTCGAGCAGCACCCTGCCGGCGCCCCAGTCGCGCTCCTTCAGGACGCGCAGGAAGCCGACAAGGTTGCCGTCGCGGATCCGCTCAAGTTCGCGGATCGAGTGATGGCCGGACTGCGCGTCGGACTGGCCGGCGATCAGGTCAACCAGGTCGTCGGTGAATTCCGGGACATCGGTCAGCTTCGTCCAGGGCCATTGCAGGCAGGGGCCGAACTGCGCCATGAAGTGCTTCATCCCGGCCTCGCCGCCCGCCACCCGGTAGGTCTCGAATAGCCCCATCTGGCCCCAGCGCAGGCCGAAGCCCATGCGGATCGCCTCGTCGATCTCTTCGGTGGTGGCGATGCCGTCCTTGACCAGCCAAAGCGCCTCGCGCCAGACAGCCTCAAGGAAGCGGTCGGCGATATGGGCGTCGATCTCCTTCCTGACATGAAGCGGGAACATGCCGATCTCGCGCAGGATTTCCTTTGCGGTTTCAATGATCTGAGGGTCGGACTTCGGGCTTGGCACGACCTCGGCGAGGGGCAGGAGGTAGACCGGGTTGAAGGGATGGGCAACGAAGATCGTCGCAGGATTGGCGGCGCCTTGTTGCAGTTCCGAGGGCTTGAAGCCGGAGGTCGAGGAGCCAATGGGAACGCCGTGGCTCGCCTGCTGGACCTCGGCGAAGACGCGGTGCTTGAGATCGAGGCGCTCCGAGACGGATTCCTGAATGTAGTCAGCGCCATCAACGGCTTGCGCGATCGTCTTCGCGAAACTCAGGCGCCCCTCGGCCGGCATCGGCAGATCCGACAGCGCCGGCAGCGCGGCCCGCGCGTTGGCCAGAACCTCGGCGATCTTGCGCTCCGCTTGCGGGTCGGGGTCGAAGACCGCGACATCCCAGCCGTTCAACAGGAACCGCGCCGCCCAGCCGCCGCCGATGACGCCGCCGCCGATGATCGCCGCCTTGCGCGCCATGTCTCCCCCCGTCACCGCGCCACCGGCGCCCGTTTCACCAGCCCGAGCTTGGCCCTGACCTCCGCCGGTCCGATCACCCGCGCGCCCATCCCTTCGATGATCGTCACCGCGCGCTCGACAAGCTGGGCATTGGTCGCCAGTTGCCCCTTGCCGAGCCAGAGGTTGTCCTCAAGCCCGACGCGGACATTGCCACCCGCAAGCACGGCGGCCGCAACGAAAGCCATCTGATTGCGGCCGAGCGCGAAGGCCGAAAACGTCCAGTCGTCGGGCAGGTTGTTGACCATCGCCAGATAGGTGTTGAGGTCATCGGGCGCGCCCCAGGGCACGCCCATGCAAAGCTGCACCAGGGCCGGGGCGTCGAGCACGCCCTCCTTCACCAGTTCCTTCGCGAACCACAGATGCCCGGTATCGAAGGCCTCGATTTCCGGCTTCACGCCGAGCGCGGTCATCATCGCGCCCATGGCGCGAAGCATGCCGGGCGTGTTGGTCATCACATAATCGGCCTCGGCGAAGTTCATCGTGCCGCAGTCAAGCGTGCAGATTTCCGGCAGGCAGTCGGCGACATGGGCCAGCCGCTCGGTCGCGCCCGCCATGTCGGTGCCCTTCACCGGCGGCAGCGGCGCCTCGACGCCGCCGAAGACGATGTCGCCGCCCATGCCGGCGGTCAGGTTCAAGACCACGTCGGTCGCGGAATCGCGAATGCGTTCGGTGACTTCGCGGTAATACTTCAGATCGCGCGAGGGCTTGCCGGTCTCGGGGTCGCGGACGTGGCAATGGACGATCGCGGCCCCGGCCCTGGCCGCGGCGATGGCGCTGTCGGCGATCTCGGCCGGCGAGCGCGGGACATGCGGGCTGCGGTCCTGCGTCGCCCCCGAACCGGTCACGGCACAGGTGATGAAGACCTCGCGGTTCATGGCGAGTGGCATGCGGCGCCCCCCTTTGTCTGGCTTGTCCATGACAACTATAGGGCGCGGCCGGCGCGGGGACAGACCATTTGCGCAGGTTTCTCGCCGTTTTGCGAAATCATCCCGGCTGCGGGCCCGGACCATCGGCCACGCCGATTCTGCGCCGCACCGGCGCCAGAGGCGGCCCGGTTTCGCCGCGCGAAACAATGGCGCGGTAGCAGGTAGACTGCCCGGCCCGGGGCCGGCTCCGCCCCCCCGGCGCACAGCGATTCGTTGCACAAGGGCGCCACGATCTGCGATAGAGTGAGGGGCCGCGAGTCGCCTCCGGGTCCTTGCGGCTGCATTCCGGCCAAGCCCTTTCAACGAGATACGGGTTGCATTGCGCATGATGAAGAAGATCACCGTCGTCTCGCCCTGCTACAACGAAGAGGACAACGTCGCGCAGTGCCACGCGGCGGTGGCGGCGATCTTCGCGCGCGACCTGCCGGGCTATGCGCGCGAGCATATCTTCGTCGACAACGCCTCGACCGACCGCACCGTGGCGATCCTGCGCGAGATCGCGGCCGCCGACCCCTCGGTCCGGGTGGTGGTCAACGCGCGCAATTTCGGCGTCTTCCGCTCGACCTTCAACGGTCTGCGCCACGCGACCGGCGACGCGACGCTGGTGATGCTGCCGGTCGACCTGCAGGACCCGCCGGAACTGCTGCCGGAATTCGTGGCGCTCTGGGAACAGGGCTACGAGGTGGTGGCGGGCGCGCGCTCGACCCGCGAAGAGGGGCTGGTGCTGCGCTCGTCGCGCAAGGCCTTCTACCGCATCATCAACGCGCTTTCGGATTTCGAGCTGTCGCCCGATGTCGGCGAGTTCCAGTTGATCGACCGCAAGGTTCTCGACGCGGTGCTCAGCCACAACGACCACTACCCCTATATCCGCGGCATCATCGCCTCGGTCGGGTTCCGGCGGATCATCGTTCCCTATGTCTGGAAGGCGCGCAAGCGCGGGGTGTCCAAGCACAGCCTGATGATGATGATCGATCAGGCGCTGAACGCGATCTTCGCCTTCACCAAGGCGCCGATGCGGTTCTGCACCATGGTCGGTGCAGCGATCGCGGCGCTCTGCCTGATCTTCTCGGCGTTCTCGGTGATCGCCTATCTGGTCGACCCGTCGGTGGCGCCGCGCGGCACCACGACGATCATCGTGTCGCTGTTCTTCCTGTCCGGCATCCAGTTGCTGTTCATCGGCATGCTCGGCGAATACATTACCGCCATTCATAATCAGGTACGCGGGGGACCAACCGTGATTGAACGCGAAGTGATTGGACAGGCCACGGCGGCCGGCACCGGACCCGGATCGGCGACGGCGACCCGGACGGCGACCCAGAAGACAAAACGGACGGCGAGGCAGGGATGACCATGGCAATCGACGTCCCCGCGCAGCGCCGCTGCGGCACATTGGTCGAGGTCGCGGCACTGGCCACCCTCGCCGCTGCCCTGCTTTTGCCGGCAACGATGGTGGTGCCCGAGGCGATCACCTGGCCCGGCGTTCTCGACACGATCTATGTCCAGGCGATCGACCGCTGGGTCATCGTCGCTCTGGCGATCGCACTTGGCGCGCTCGGCTTTTCGCTGCGCCGGGGCGCGCCGGCCTTCGGCGTGCTGGCTTTCGTCTTCATCGCCGGCGGCGCCTCGCAGCTTTATGTGACCGAGCCCTTGTGGTTCGCGACGCTGCGGCTGCAGCCCGCGGGGCTGAAGGAATGGCTGATGTTCCTGGCGCTGGCGGCCGAACTGGTCGCCGCCGGGGTGATCCTGACGCAGGCCGGCCCGGCGCGGCTTCTGGCCGAGGCGCGGGCCCGGCTTGGGCTGGGCCGGATCGCGCTGTTCCTGGTGATCAGTGCCGCCTTCAGCGTGCCGGCGATGGGCTATTTCGAGCGCGCCGCGCCCGGCGCCTTTGCCGCCCATGTCCTGGCGGCGGGCTTCCTGATCCTGCTGCACCTGACGGTTCTCGGCGCGATGGGGCTGGTCCGAAGCCCGATCAGCGGGCTTTACCGGCTGTCAGCGGTGGCGCCCGCCGTCTTTACCGTCGTCGCCGCCCTGGCCCTGGCCTGGTTCGGCTTCGAGCGGGTGCCGCATGTCTCCGAAGAGGTCGCCTTCGTGCTGCAGGCGCAGACCTTCGCCGGCGGCGGGCTGAGCGTGCCGGCCCCGCCCGAGGCGGCGCTGCCGGGGCTCTACTACGACCTGTTCCAGATCCGCGACGGGCGCTGGTTCGCGCCGACCGCGCCGGGCTGGCCGGCGGCGCTGGCGCTTGGCTTTCTGCTCGGCCTGCCCTGGCTGGTCAATCCGCTGCTGGCCGGGATCGCGGTGCTTCTGGCGCATGACATCGCCCGCCGGCAGGCCGGTCGCGACGCGGCCGACATGCTGGCGCTGATGATGGCGGCCTCGCCCTGGCTTCTGGCGGCGGCGGCCTCGCTGATGCCGCATACGCTGACGCTGACGCTGATGCTGCTGGCCTGGTGGCTGGTGCTGCGGGCCGAGCCCGGGACGCGGACGGCGATGCGCCGGCTGGTGCTGGCCGGGGTGGCGCTGGGCTGGGTCTTCCTGACCCGGCCGCCCGACGGTCTGGCGATCACGCTTCTGACCGCGCTGTGGCTGTTCTTCGGGCCGCGCGGCCATCTCCGCCGCCTCCTGCCCTTCGCCGGCGGGGCGCTGGCGGTCATGGTGCTGGGGCTGGGCTACAACGGCTGGCTGACCGGCAACCCCTTCCTGTCACCCTATGCGCAGTTCCTGTCCGAGGTCTGGCACACCAGCGGCGCGACCTTCGGCCTTGGCGGCGATGTCGGCCCCGCCGGCGGCAGCGACGGGCTTGACCTGGCGCCCGGCCACTCGGTCTTCGAGGGGCTGATCAACACCCACAACGCGCTGTCCAGCCTGCAGTTCGAGATGCTCGGCTGGTCGGTCGGCTCGCTCGCCCTGGTCATCGCCTATCTGATCTGGCAGCGCCCGAAGGGCTTTGACGGGGCGATGATCGCGGTCGTCGCGGTGCTTGGCGTGATGACCTTCTTCTACTGGTTCGCCGATATCTACTATATCGGCCCGCGCTACTGGTTCCTGGCCTCGTTCCCGCTGCTCTACCTCGCGATGCGCGGCTACGAGGCGCTGCGGACCCGCTTCGCCGGCCGCGGCGAGATGGATTTCCTGCGCATCGACTCGGTCCTGTGGCTGCTCTGCCTCTTTGGCCTTCTGGTCTTCACCCCCTGGCGCGGGGTGGCGAAATACAACGACTTCGCCGCCCATCACGCGGCGGTCCGCGACGACATGCTGACCGGGCGCTTCGGCAATGCGGTGGTGCTGGTCACCGGGCGCGGCCATCCCGATTCGGCGCTGTCGCTGAACGATCCCTGGCTGCGTGCCGACCGGCCGGTGTTTCTGAATGATACCGGCACATTGGACCGCGAGGCGCTGGCCGCGGCCTTCCCCGGGCGCCAGATCATCGACTATCGCGCGCCTTGGACACCCTGAGCCCGGCGGGCCCGGCCTTGGCGGCGGCGGCGCAGCGGCGGCCGCCCGTGTCAGGGCCGCCCCGCCCCCGGCAGCCAGGCCCCGGTCAGCACCCGGCCGACCAGCAGAAAGGCCAGCGCCGCCATCGGCAAGACCAGCACCGCCTGGGCGCCCAGCGCCGGCAGGCCGGCGCGCAGCAGCGCCGCCAGCGCCAGAGCATTCAGCCCGTAAAGCAGCGAATAGGCCGCGGCGTAAAGCGGCAGCCGGCCGATCCCGCGGGCATGAAAGACGATGCGGGCATGGCTCATGTAGTTCCACAGCACGCCCAGCCCGTAGGACAGCGCCAGCGCCGGTTGCGGCGCCAGCCCGGCCCACAACAGCACCGCATAGGCGGCAAAGCCGAAGGCGGTGTTGACCACGCCGACGACCAGGAATTTGGCAAAGCGCCACAGCCCGGGGCGGGCGCGCAGCCGGCCGATCATGCGCCGATCCCCTCGGCCGCCAGAACCGCGCCGATCCCCGAGGCGATGTCATGGCGCGGGCGAAAGCCGACCTCGCCGAAAAGCCGCGTCACATCGGCCTCGATCAGCGCCGGGTCGCCGGCCGGCCGCGGCCGGGCACCAAGCCGGACAAGCGCCTCGCCGCCGGTCCGGCGGGCGATTTCCGCGATCACCTCGCGCACCGCAACCGCACGGCCCGAGCCGATGTTGACCGGCCCCTCGACACCGCTTTGCAAGAGCATCGCCAGCGCCCGGCCGACATCGGCCGTATGCAGGAAATCGCGCCGTTGCAGCCCGTCGGTGCAGTCGACCGCGCGCCCCGCCGCCAGCCCGCGGATGATGTCGCCGAACAGCCGGCCCTCGGGCTCGCCCGGACCATAGCAGAAGAACACCCGCGCCCAGGCCAGCGAGACGCCCAGCACCGGCGCCCCGGCTATGGCGGCGATGCCGGTCGCGGTCTTGGCGGCGCCGTAAAGCGTCGCCGGCCTGAGCGCCGCGTCCTCGGCCAGGCGGCCGCCGGCAGACCAGTCGTATTCGGCGCAGGAACCGACCATCACCGCGCGCCGCCCGCCCGCCGCGGCAAAGGCGCCAAGCAGCCGCAGGCTTGCCCCGACCCAGTCGAGGTTAGCCGCCGCCGACCAGCGGTCCTTCGCCCCCCCGGCCCAGGCGAGGTGCACAAGGTGATCGGCCCCGGCCCGCGCGACCACGGCCGCGGGATCGGCCAGAAGATCGTCGCCCCGCGCCCGCGACGCGGCCACCACGGTAAACCCCGCCGCTTCAAGCGGCGCGACCACCTGGCGCCCGATCAGCCCGGTCGCGCCGGTCAGAAGGACGCGGGGGCCGCTCATGCGGTGACGCGGATCATCGGCACCGCGGTGACGAACCGGGTGCCGCCGGCGCGCAGGTCGGCCAGCTGTCCGATCACCTCGTCCTTGAGGTTCCACGGCAGGATCAGCACGAAATCGGGCCGGCGCCGGCGCAACTCGCCGACATCGAAGACCGGAATCCGGCTGCCCGGCAGAAGCGTCTTCTGCTTGGCCGGGTTGCGGTCGACGCAATAGGCGACCAGATCGGGCCCGATCCCGCAGAAGTTCAGCAGCGTGTTGCCCTTGGCCGCCGCACCATAGGCCGCGACCATGCGCCCCTGCCCCCTGACCTCGGCCAGGAAATCAAGCAGCCCGCGCCGCACCGCCTCGGCGCGCTCGGCAAAGCCGCGATAGCCCTCGGCCCGGTCAAGCCCGGCCGCCGCCTCGGCGGCGCGCACCCGCGCCAGGCCCGGCCCCTCGGCGTGATGTGCCCCGGCGAGGCAGGCAAAGACCCGCAAGGACCCGCCATGGGTCGGCCATTCCTCGACCTCGAAGACCCGCAGGCCCTGCGCGGCAAAGATCCGCTCGACCGCCAGAAGCGACAGGTAGGAATAATGCTCGTGATAGATGGTGTCGAACTGCACCTCGTCGATCAGCCGCAGAAGGTGCGGAAACTCGACCGTATAGATCGCCTCGCCCGACAGCAGCGTCGCGATGCCGGCGACGAAATCGTTGATGTCGGGGACATGGGCCAGCACATTGGCCGAACAGACCAGCGCCGGGCGCCGGCCCTCGTCGCGCAGGCGGCGGGCGAGGGCCTCGCCGAAGAACTCGACCAGCGTCGGCACGCCGGCCGCCTCGGCCGCGGCGGCAACCGAGGCCGAGGGCTCGACCCCGAGAACCGGCACCCCGGCGGCGACGAAGTTCTTCAGGAGATAGCCGTCGTTCGAGGCGATCTCGATGACCAGATCGTCGCGCCCCAGATCGAGCCGGCCGATCATCGTCTCGGCATAGCGGCGGGCATGGGCCAGCCAGCTTTCCGAGAAGGACGAGAAATAGGCGTAATCGGCGGTGAAGATCTGCCCGGCCGGCACGTCCTGGTCAAGCTGCACCAGCCAGCAGGTCTCGCAGACCCGGACATGAAGCGGGTATTTCGGCTCGGGCTCGGCGGCACGCGCCAGCGGCACATAGGAATTGGCCACCGCCGACAGGCCGAGGTCGATCAGTGTCAAGGTCATGGGCGTGCCGCAATGGCGGCAGGTCGGGTAACGGGTCACTCGAAATCTCCCCAAAAATCTGCGTCGTCTGAAATCACCATGTCTTCCATGGCGCCTTGCCCGAGGCCCAATGCGCCTCAAGCTCCTGGCGTTCGCGGATCGTGTCCATCGGCTGCCAGAATCCCTTGTGTTCATAGGCCATCAGCTCGCCCTCGGCGGCCAGCGCCATCAAGGGCGCGCGCTCCCAGATCGTCGCATCGTCGACCAGATGCCGCGCCACCCCCGGCGACAGCACGAAATAGCCGCCGTTGATCACCCCGCCGTCATCGGCCGGCTTTTCCGAGAACTCGCGCACCTGACCGCGGTCAAGCTCGAGCCGGCCGAAGCGCGCCGCCGGCGGCACCGCGGTGACGGTGGCAAGCCGCCCGTGCGCCCGGTGAAAGCCGATCAGCCGGGTCACGTCGATGTCGCCGACCCCGTCGCCATAGGTCATGCAAAAGGCGTCCTCGTCCTGCAAGAGCGGCATCACCCGGCGCAAACGCCCGCCGGTCATGCTGTCCTGTCCGGTATCGATCAGCGTCACCCGCCAGGGCTCGGTCTGGTTGTTGATGATCTCGGTCGCGCCCGAGCGCAGATCAAAGGTCACATCGGCGCCGTGCAGGTAGTAATTGGCGAAATACTCCTTGATCACATAGCCCTTGTAGCCACAGCAGACGATGAAATCGTTGAGGCCGTGGGCGGCGTAGATCTTCATGATGTGCCACAGGATCGGCCTTCCGCCGATCTCGACCATCGGCTTGGGGATCCGGCTGGTTTCCTCGGCCAGACGGGTGCCGAGCCCGCCGGCCAGAATGACGCATTTCATCTGCGGAACTCCTTCGCTGCCTGCCGGGGGGCCTGGTGCGGTCCCTCCCGGTATCCTGTCCTGCCTGCCGGCCCGTCCGCCGTGCGGGGTAGCACAACCGGCGTCTTGCCGCTACATCTTCGCCCCGGGGCCAGGGCCTTGCGCCGCCGTCGCCGCGCGCCGCCGGGGCCGATTTCGGAGGGACGGATCTGACCATGAAGATTCTCATCATCGGCCATCGCGGCTATATCGGTCCGGTCGTGGCCAGCCATCTGGCCCGCGCCCTGCCCGGCGCCGAGGTTCACGGGATCGACGCCAACTGGTTTGCCGGCGCCGAGGCCGCCGCCTTTCCCGATGCCGCCTTCGCCAGCCAGCGCCAGGCCGATATCCGCGACCTCGGCGCCGCCGATCTTGCCGGCTTCGATGCGGTCGTGGCGCTTGCCGCGGTGTCGAACGACCCGATCGGCAAGGAATTCGAGGGCGCCACCGCCGCGATCAATTCGCACGGCGTGCTGAGTGCCGCCGCCGCCGCCCGCGCCGCCGGGGTCGGCCACTTCGTCTTCGCCTCGTCCTGCTCGATGTATGGCGCCGGCTCGGACAGCCTTCGCAAGGAGACCGACCAGCTCAATCCGCTGACCGCCTATGCCCGCTCCAAGGTGGCGACCGAAACGGGGCTGCGGCAGATCGCCGGCGACGGCATGCGCATCACCTCGCTGCGCTTCGCCACCGCCTGCGGCGCCAGCCCGATGCTCAGGCTTGACCTGGTGCTGAACGATTTCGTCGCCACCGCGCTGGCAACCGGGCGGATCGAGGTGCTGTCGGACGGCTCGCCCTGGCGCCCGCTGATCCATGTCGAGGACATGGCGCGCGCGATCGAATGGGCGGTGACGCGCGACGGCGCGCCGCTGGTCGAGGTCAACACCGGCTCGCAGGGCTGGACCTGGCAGATCGGCCGGCTGGCCGAGGATGTCGCCGCGGTGCTGGGCGGGGTCGCGGTCGAGATCAACACCGACGCCGCCCCCGACAACCGCAGCTACCGCGTCGATTTCTCGCGTTTCGCAGCACTGGCCCCGGATCACCAGCCGCAGAAGGATTTCACCCAGGCGGTCGGCGAACTGGCCAGCCAGCTGCGCGCCGTCGACCTTGGCGGCCAGGCGGTGCGGCAGTCGCGTTTCATCCGGCTGAACCTTCTGCGCGGGCTGGTCGGCGACGGCCGGCTTGACGGCGACCTGCGCTGGCGCTGAGGCTGGACGACAACAGCGGTGGATCGGCAGGGCACGGGGCATGCTGCTTTCTCGAATTCATTCGCCCGAGCGGTCCGGAATGGCCCGCGATCGCGCTGCAATTGGGTCGTCAAATAGGCGGTCGGGCCGAATCACGGGCCACTTCGCCCTTTCTATCACGCCCGGCCCGGCGATCTTCGCCACAGTGAATTGCCGCAACGTGATTCGGTGTTACTGTTGAAGGCATTGTCACAATGACTTGCCGGGAGGGATACTTTTGAAAAACCCGCTTTTCAAACGGATAGAGCTCTGGCTGGTCCTGGTTTTCGGCCTTCTCGGCCTGCTCGGGGCGATGGCGCTCGGCACCGCCGCCCTCGATACCGAACGCGGCAACAGCCGCTTCGGCGCCCTCGGCCGCTTCGCCCATATGCTGGCCGACGCGCCGTTCATCCTCCGCGACGCCCTTCGCGCCGACACCCGGATGGTGGGCTTCCGGCCCGAGCGGTTCACCGACCGGCCGACCGGCTGGACCATCACCCCCGGGGTCGCCCCGCCCGAGGGCTATGTGCTGGAAAGCCACTACGACGGCGACCGCCGCCGCCCGGTGATCGAGCTTTACTCTTTCGCCGAGGGCCGGGTGGTGCATGAATGGCTGCCCGACGCCGGCGAACTTCTGGCCGATGCGGAGGTCAATCATCCCGCCGCCAGCCCCGAGAACTGGACGCAGCGCTATTTCCGGGCGATCGCGCCCATTCTGACCGAGGACGGCCGGCTGATCATCAAGGATCACTACGCGCCGCTGATCGGCCTTGACGCCTGCGGCGCCAGGCTCTGGGTGCAGGACGAGATGCTCTTTCACCACTCGACCGAGACGGATGGCGCCGGCGGCTTCTGGATCCCCGGGGTGATGACCAAGGGCGCGGTTCCGGCGACCGCGGCGGATTTCGTCGAGGATGCGATCGTCCATGTCGGTGCCAATGGCGAGATCCTGTGGCGCCGCTCGCTGCCCGACCTGTTGCTCGACCACGGGCTCGACCATCTGCTGTTCTCGGGCCAGGACTATGACGAGGATGTGCTGCACCTCAACGACATCCAGCCGGTGCTGACCGATGGCCGGTTCTGGCAGGCGGGCGATCTCTTTCTCAGCCTGCGCAACCACTCAATGGTCATGCTCTACCGGCCGGCAACCGATGCGATCGTCTGGATGCAGGAGGGTCCCTGGCTGAACCAGCATGATGTCGACATCCTCGACGACCACCGCATCGCGGTCTTCGACAACCGGCTTTACGACAAGGGCCGCGGCCCGCGCATCGACGGCTCGAACCAGATCGCGATCCTCGACTTCGACACCGGCAGCGTCAGCCGCCCGCTGTCCGAGCGGCTTGCCGAACTGGATGTGACCACGCTTTTCGAGGGCAAGCTCGACCTGATGGACGACGGCCGGGTGCTGATCGAGGAAGAGATGGCCGGGCGCATCCTGATCCTCGATCCCGATGGCACGCTGGTCGCCGAATATCTCAACAAGGCCGAGGACGGGACACCCTATCGCATGGGCTGGAGCCGGTTCATGTCGCGCGCGGCCGGCGACCGGGCGCTGGCGGCGCTGAAGGCGGCCGGCTGCCCGCCGGGCTGAGGATCGCGCGCCCCGCGAGAAACCGGCACCGGAGCGCCGCCACGGCGGCAGGCACCCGGCTCAGCCGAGCAGCGCGAGGCCGGGGAAGGTTTCAAGCAGCCAGTAGGAGAATTGCGAAAAGCCGCCGGTCAGCATCAACAGGCCAATGGTCCACAACAAGAGCCCCATGATCCGCTCGATCCGCGCCATGTGACGCTTCATGAAGGCCAGTGTCCGGGTCATCCGCGGGAAGAAGGCCGCGACCAGCAGGAAGGGGATGCCGAGGCCGAGCGCATAGACGCCAAGAAGGGCGGTGCCGCGCCCGACCGAGCCGTCCTGGGCGGCCAGCGACAGGATCATCCCCAGTTGCGGGCCGATGCAGGGGGTCCAGCCGAAGGCGAAGGCAAGGCCGAGCAGATAGGCGCCGAAGGCCGATCCGCCCTGATCGCCGGCATCGATCCGCGCCTCGCGGTCGAGAAAGGGGATGCGGATCACGCCAAGGAAATGCGCGCCGAACACCATCACGATCAGGCCGGCGCCGGTGTTGAACCAGTCCTGGTTCTGCAGGAAGAAGCGGCCGAAGACCGAGGCGGCGAAGCCGAGAAACAGGAACACCGTCGACAGGCCGAGGACGAAGAACAGCGCCGGCAGGGTCGCACCCCGGCGCGCGGCGCCGGTGCGGCCCTCCATCTCGGCCATGCTGATCCCGCCGATATAGGCCAGATAGGGCGGCACGATCGGCAGCACGCAGGGGCTGAGGAACGACAGCAGCCCCGCCAGAAGGGCGATCAGCGCGGCCAGGACAAAGCCGGCATCCATGATCAGGGTAGTGTCGAACATCGGCCCTGCCTTATCCTACCCGGCCCGCGCCGTCACCGGGGGCAGCGCCCTGCCCCCGGTCACAAGATCGTGGCCCTTGTTACAGGTGCCGCCCGCCTCGCGCCCTTGCAGGATGGCGCCCCGGCACCCGTCGGGCGGGCGCCGGGGCGTTAGTCTGCACCCGCTCAGCGGCCGAGCGACCACCAGCCGCGCCGCCGTGGCTTGGCGTCGCTGTCGGCGTCCGCCTCGGCAGCGGCCGGGGCCGCAGTCGGGGCAACGGTCGGGGCGGGCGCGGCGCCGACCAGTTCGGGATCGGGCTGAAGCGCGTCCCCGGCCGGGGCGGGTTCGGGGCTGGGTGCCGCAACCGCGGTCGCAGGGACCGCCTCGGCCGCC
>PHEC01000046.1 GCA_002841115.1 Alphaproteobacteria bacterium HGW-Alphaproteobacteria-6
GGAGATCGAGCGCAAGCATGGGTCGACGCGGACAAAGCCCTGGTCCAGCGCAAGGCCGGTCCCGGTCAGCCAGGGCGCCGGAAAGGTGGCAGCCGCACCGAGGATGAAGTCGGCCGCGATGCGGCGGCCGTCGGCAAGGATCACCGCGCCGGCCTCGACCGCGGCGACCCGGGCGTTGCCGGTCACCGTCACGCCCAGACGCCTGGCATGGGCCAGAAGCGCCGCCGCCGCGCCGCGCCCGAGGGCTGCAAGCGGGGTTTCCGCCTCGATCACCGTGACCCGGGCGCCCTCGCCCAGCCGGTGCGCGGCGGCCAGCGCCAGTTCCACCCCGGCGACCCCGCCGCCGATCACCGCGACGCGGCGCGCGCTGCCGGTGGCGGCCTCGCAGAACCGCTGCCAGCGGTCGGCGAAGGCATCGAGCGGCTTGGCCGGCACCGCGTGTTCGGCAAAGCCGGGGATCGCCGGCATGGCCGAGGTGATGCCGATGTCGATCGAGGCGATGTCATAGGCGATGGCGGCGCGGCCCGGCACGATCACCCGGCGCGCCGCCCGGTCGATCGCCTCGGCCCGGCCGAGGATCAGCCGCGCCCCGGCGTGGCGGGCCAGCCGCACCAGGTCGATCTGCAGCGCCGCGCGCGGGTAATGGCCGGCGACATGGCCGGGCAGCATGCCGGAATAGGCGGCAGACGGGTCGGGGTTGATCAGGGTCAGCCGCACGCCGGGCAGCGGCTTCATGCCCCACATCAACAGGACCAGCGCATGGCAATGCCCGCCGCCGATCAGGACCAGATCGCGGGTCAGGGGTATCGGGGGCTGCATCGGGGGGCTTTCCTTGGCTTGCGGGCGGCGCGCGGATCGTGGCAGGGTTTAAGCCGATGCCGCGACCGGGTAAAGGTCGGCCGGTGCAATCACGGGGATCGGGCGGATGCGGCGGATCTACATTACCGGGGCGGCGGGGTTCATCGGCTTCCACCTTGCCCGGCTGTTGCTGGACGAGGGCCATGCGGTCCAGGGTTTCGACGGCGTGACAGACTATTACGACCCGCAGTTGAAGCGCCGGCGGCTGGCGATCCTGGCCGGATATCCGGGCTTCGGCTTCACCGAGGCGATGCTTGAGGACAATGCCCGGCTGTCGGCCGACATCGCCGCCTTCCGGCCGCAGGTGATCGTGCATCTGGCCGCCCAGGCCGGGGTGCGCTACAGCCTCGAGGCGCCGCGCGCCTATCTCTCGGCCAATATCGAGGGCACCTTCAACGTTCTGGAGGCGGCGCGCGATCACGGTGTCGGCCATCTGATGCTGGCCTCGACCTCGTCGGTCTACGGCGCCAACGCCGCGATGCCCTACCGCGAGACCGACAAGGCCGATAGCCAGATGTCGCTATACGCCGCGACCAAGAAGGCGACCGAGACCCTCAGCCATGCCCATGCGCATCTGTGGGGCCTGCCGGTGACGGCGTTCCGGTTCTTCACCGTCTACGGGCCCTGGGGGCGGCCCGACATGGCGCCCTACAAGTTCACCCGGGCGATCCTGGCCGGCGAGCCGATCGACGTCTACGGACAGGGGCAGATGGCGCGCGACTTCACCGCGGTCGGCGATCTGGTCCGCGCCATCCGGCTTCTGATCGAGGTGCCGCCGGTGCGCCCCGCCGATCCGGCCGGGATCGCGCCGGGCGACAGCCTGTCGCCGGTGGCGCCGTGGCGGGTGGTCAATATCGGCAATGGCGAGAAGGTGGCGCTCGATGATTTCATCGCCGCGATCGAGGCGGCGACCGGGCGCACCGCGCGGCGCAACCTGATGGCGATGCAGAAGGGCGACGTGCGCGCGACCTGGGCCGATACCGGCCTGTTGCAGCGGCTGACCGGATACCGGCCGCAGACCGGTATCCGCGAAGGCATGGCCGAGTTCGTCGGCTGGTATCGCGACTACCACGGGCTTTGAGGCGGCGGGCTTTGACGCGGGCGCGGCCCGCGCCGGCCTCAGCGCGCCAGGCTCTGCGCCAGCCGCATCAGCCCGACCGCCTCGGCGCGGTAGCCGAAGGGATCTTGCCCGCGCGCGCCCTGGGCCAGGGCGATCGCCTGGTCCCAGCCCCAGTCGCCGAGGTGGCGCGGATCGGACAGAAGCTGCCCGATGCCGGCGATGGCGGCGGCAAAGCGGGCATCGGTATCGGGTTCTGTCACCTTGGCCGGGATCGCGACCTCGATCAGCGACGAGGTTGCGGCGCCGGGCGCCTTGTAGCGCAGCCGCAGGAACCCCGTCTCGCCGGTTGCATCGGGTGCGCCCGGCGTGGCGGGGGCGGCGTAGCGCAGCGGGTCAGTCAGGCGCGCCGGGCTGCCGACCGGGGTGATCTCATACAAGGCGGTGACCTGATGGCCGGCGCCGATCTCGCCGGCATCGACCCGGTCGTTGCTGAAATCGGTGCGGGCCAGGGCGCGGGTCTCGTAGCCGATCAGCCGGTATTCGGCGACTGCGGCCGGGTTGAACTCGACCTGCACCTTCACATCGTCGGCGATCGGGAACAGCGCCCCGGTCAACTGATCGACCAGCACCTTCTGCGCCTCGGCCAGGGTGTCGATATGGGCGGCGGTGCCGTTGCCGTTCTGCGCCAGCGCCTGCATCACCGCATCATCAAGGTTGCCGCGCCCGAAGCCGAGAACCGACAGGTAGGTGCCGGTCCGGCGCCGGGCCGCGACGAAATCCTCCAGCGCCCCGGGGTCGCTGATGCCGACGTTGAAATCGCCGTCGGTGGCCAGGAGGATCCGGCCGATGCGGCCCTCGCCGGCCATGCTTTCGGCGACCTGATAGGCCTGGCGCAGCCCCTCGGCCCCGGCGGTCGAGCCGCCCGCATCCAGCCGGTCGAGCGCGGCGAGGATCGTCGCGCGGTCGCCCGCATCGGTCGGTTCCAGCACCAGCCCGGCGGAGCCGGCATAGGTGACGATCGCCAGCCGGTCCTCGGGGCGCAACTGGCCCAGCATCAGCCGGAACGACTGTTTCAGCAGCGGCAGTTTCTTCGGATCATCCATCGAGCCCGAGGTGTCGATCAGGAAGACCAGGTTCAGCGCCGGGCGGTCGGCAACCGCCGGCAGCGCGCCCTGAAGGCCGATGCGCAGAAGCTGGGTGCCGGGGTTCCACGGCGTCGGAGAGAGGCTGACCGAAGCCCGGAACGGGGCGGTGCCGGGTTCGGGCGCGGGATAGTCATAGGGGAAGTAGTTGACCATCTCCTCGATCCGGACCGCCTCGCGCGGCGGCAGGGTGCCGGCGGAAAGCGACGAGCGGATCACCGGCCAGGACGCGGTGTCGGTGTCGATCGAGAAGGTCGAGACCGGGTCATCGGCGGTGATCCTGACCGGGTTCGGGTCGGCACTGGCGTAAGCCTCGCTGTCGGGCAGGGGTGAGGCGGCGAAGCCATCGGCCTCGGGCCGGGCGAGGGGCGGCGGCGATGCCGCGATGATGCCGGCAGCGTCGAGCATCGGTTCGGCGCTGACCGCCGGCAGGGTTTCGGCGAGGCGCGGCCGGGTCGCGTCCGCTGGTGCTTCGGGACGGGCCTCGGCCCTTTCACGCGCGGACCGGGTCGCGGCGTCGGCGACCGCCTCTGCCATGGTTTTCGCCAGGGCGTCGGTGCCGGGCTGCGCCCCCTGGGAATATGTCGCCTCTGCCGGGCTGGCCGGAGCGGTCGTCGGCGCGGCCGCCCGGGGTGTCGGCAGGGCGACCTGCCCGGGTAGCACCTCGCCGCGTTGAAACGCCGGCCAGAGCGTGATCGCGACACCGATCGCGACGACAGAGGCGGTGGCGGCAAGCGCCGGGCGGCTGGTCAGTCTTGAAAACATCGGGCTGGCAAGCATCTGGCGAACTCCTGTCAGAAATCCCGCCCCTTGCGGGCGGTCCGACATGGGACGCGGGCGGGCGGCGGTTTCTTGGGCCCGGTCGAAATTTTCCATGGCCAGCCGCAGCGCGCGGTCCTTCGCCGCAGCGTCCGGGGCGGGGGCGGCGGCCTTCAGCGCCGCGGCAAGCCTTGCAAGATCGTCGGTCATGTCATTCCCTCCGCCCGGGCCAGATCGCGCAGGCGCCGTTTCACCTCGCTCATCCGCCAGGCCACGGTGCCTTCGGAGAGGCCGAGGATCGCCGCCGCCTCGGCCTGGGTCAGGTCTTCGCCCAGCGTCAGCGCGACGGTATCGCGCAACTCGGGCGAGAGAAGCGCCATCGCCTCGGCCAGCCAGTCCCCGGCCGCCGCCGCCTCGGCGTTGCCGGCGCGCCGCCCGACCTCCCAGTCGCCCCAGCCGTCGGCGGCACGGGCATGGGCGGCGGCGCGGCGGCGCCGGTCATGGGCGGCATTGACCGTGACCCGGTAAAGCCAGGTGGTGAAGCGCGCCGCCTGGCGGTAGCCGGCAAGTTTCCCGGGCAGCGCCAGGCAGATGTCCTGGGTCAGATCCTCGGCCTCGGCCCGGCTGCCGGTCAGCCGGAAAGCCAGGCCGAAAATCCGGTCGTAATGGCGCGCGAGAAGCGCCGCGAAGGCATCGCGATCCTTGTTCGCGGCGGCACTGGCCAGGGCTTCGTCCGGGGTTTGCATGCGCATGACCGAACTATGACGGACGGCGGCGGTCAATCCTTGGCGATCGGGACAAGATTATTTCGCGCCGGAACGAGGCCCCGTCAGCCGCGCAGCCGGCCGATCAGCGCGCCGTGCAGCGCCGGTGCTGCGGCCAGCGCGCCGCGGCTTTGCGGATGGGGCGCGTTATAGCGGATGGGCGCGCCGTGGCGGTCGGTGACATGGGCGCCGGCGCGGCGCGCGATCAGGTCGCCCGCCGCCAGATCCCATTCCCAGACCGGGCCGAGCGCCAGCATCGCGTCGGCCGCGCCCTCGGCGACCAGGCAGAGCCGATAGGCCAGCGACGGGCGAAAGAGCCGCCTGAGCGCCGGTGGTGCCGCCCCGGTCCAGTGTTCGGGCGCCAGATTGGCGCGCGCGGTCAGGACGCTGGCACCGTCCGGGGCGCTGGTGGCGGCGGCGCGGATCGGCGCGCCGTTGCACAGCGCCGGCCCCCCGGCAGCCGCCGCATAAAGCCGGTCGAGCGCCGGCAGATGGACCACCGCGGCGATGATCCGCCCGGCCTCGGCCACCGCCAGCGAATGGGCAAAGGCCGGCTCACCGGCGATGAAGGCGCGGGTGCCGTCGATCGGGTCGATGATGAAGGTGCGGGCCGCGGCCAGCCGCGCGGCGTCGTCGGGGCTTTCCTCGCTCAGCCAGCCGTAACCGGGGCGGGCGCCGCGCAGGTCGGCCATCAGCATGGCGTTGACCGCCAGGTCGGCCTCGCTCACCGGGCCGGTGCCATCCGGCTTGTCCCAGGCCTCGGGGGCGCGGCGCCAGTAGTCGAGCGCGATCCGCCCGGCGGCCCGCGCCGCCTCGGTCAGCAGCGCCAGGTCAGCCACCGGCAACCGTCAACCCCTCGACCAGCAGGCTCGGCACGACATGGCCGAGATGGGCGCGCGCGTCATTGGCCGGGGTGATCCGCATCAGCATCGCGCGCAGGTTGCCGGCGATGGTGCATTCGTTGACCGGCCAGGCGATCTGGCCGTTCTCGACCCAGAAGCCGGCGGCGCCGCGCGAATAATCCCCGGTCGTCGGGTTGATCGAGGCGCCCATCAGCGCGGTGATCAGCAGCCCGTTGCCCATCTCTGCCAGAAGCTGGTCGCGGCTGGCGGTCCCTTGGGTCAGGGCGATATTGCCGACCGAGGGCGAGGGCGGCGATCCGGTGCCGCGCGTCGCCGAGGCGGTCGAGGCCATACCAAGCCGCCGCCCGGTGCCGAGATCGAGGGTCCAGCCGGTCAGGATCCCGCGCTCGACGATGGCGCGCGGCGCGGTCGCCAGCCCTTCGGCATCGAAGGGTCGCGAGCCCGAGATCCGCCGCCGGTGCGGATCCTCGAGGATCGACAGGCCGGCCGGCAGCACCGCTGCACCCAGCGCATCGCCAAGCCAGGAGGCGCCGCGGCTGATCGCGGTGCCGTTGATGGCGGCCAGGAGATGGCCGATCAGACCGGCCGCGACCCGTTCGTCATAGAGGACCGGAAAGGCGCCGGTCGGCGGCTTGCGCGCGCCGCGCCGTGCCGCCGCGCGGTCCCCGGCAAGCTGCCCGACCGTCTCGGGTGCCGGCAGCTCGGCGCGCCAGACCCGCGCCTCGGCGGCCCAGTCGCGCTCCATCGTCAGGCCCTCGCCGCTGATCGCCACCGCCGAGACCGAAGACGAGCTGCGCGCATAGCCGCCTGAAAAGCCGTTGGTCGCGGCGATGTGGACGCGGCTGCGACCATGGCTGGCCGAGGCCGACTGACAAAGGCTGACCCCGGCGACGGCAAGGGCGGCGGCCTCGGCGCGGCGGGCATCCTCGGCCAGCGCGGCGGGGTCGGGTTCGTCTGCCGGATCGCAAAGCTCGAGCGCCGCGCCGTCGCGGACCGCCGACAGCTGCGCGGGATCGGCAAGGCCGATGCTGTCATCCTCGGGCGCCTCGCGCGCCATCGCCACCGCGCGCGCTGCCATCTCGTCGATGGTGCGGGCCGAGATGTCCGAGGCCGAGACGCAGGCCTGGCGCTGTCCGACCAGCACGCGCAGCCCGATCTCGACCGCCTCGGAGCGTTCGGCCTGTTCCAGCGCCGCCTTGCGGATGTCGATGCCGACCGAGCGGCTTTCGACCGCGATCGCATCGGCGGCCCCGGCGCCGGCCCGGCGCGCGGCGGCAAGAAGGGCGGTGGTCAGTGTCTCAAGCCTGTCGGTCATCTGTGCGCGCGCGCCCCATGGTCATGGCGGTTTCGATCCGGGCGGTTTCATCCCGCCCTGCACCTAATGCGCGGCCCGCCGATGCGCAAGCGCGGGCCGGTGACGCGACGGGCCGCCCGCATGGTGGCGGACGGCCCCTGACCGCTGTCGGTGCGCTTTGCGGCGCTAGCAGACCGCTGAAAAAGTCACGCCTCCAGCCATTTCCAGCCACCAGATCGGATAACCGTTCCGCGCCACGCTTTCCACAAGCCCGGGCCCGGGCGACCAGCCCGGGCCGCGCCCGACCCTCCCCCCGGGAGGGCGCATGGCACTGTCGCAAATAGCACAACGCCCGGAAGGGCCTGGCCGCGATAAAGCAGCGCAGCCCCGGCGTGGCAAGGCGCCCACCCAGGGTCGGGCGCGTCCCTCGGCGCCGGGACCGGATGGCGGAACAGGAACAGTTTCCCCGCCAGACACCGCCCAAGTTTCATTTTCAGCGGCCTGCTAGAGCATGTCGCGCAAAAGTGGGAACCGGTTTTGCGCTCCTCGGACATGCAAAATCAACAGGTTAGAGTGGGTTGCGTGAATGCGAATGAACGCGACCCACGCTAGCGGATCCGCTGGCCGTTGGCGTAGATGCCGCCATCGGGCCTGAACTCGATCCGCGATGTCAGCGTGTCGTCGCCGGCGACCACCGCGAAAAGACCCAGCATCATCCGCGCCCCCATCGCCTGTTCCTCGGGCAGAAGACCCATCGCCACCAGCCTGTCGATCAGGCCGTTGCCGCCGACAAGCCGCAGGTCGATCGCGCCGTCCGGCACCGGCACCGGCCCGGAATTGTCGAAGGTGGCAGCCCCTTGGCCGCTCAGCTCGGCGCCCGCCGCCGACAGCTTCAACTGGTTGAGGCTGAGCGCCTCAATCTCGCCCGGCAGTTCGGCGCGTCCGGCGGTGACCGGGTCGAGGACGTCGATCAGCATCCGCGCCGCGCCGGACAGGTCGATGATCAGCGTCGCCGGGTCGCGCGGCAACTGCGCGCCGGGGTCGAACAGGTTCCAGATCCCGTCCGAAAGCGCCAGATCGACGACCGCGACCATCGCCGCGAAGGGTGCTGCGGTGTCGGACCGGCTGACCGGCAGCATCATGTTGAAGGCGGTGCGGGCGACCGTCGCCTCGATCGGCACCGGCAGGGCCGAGGCGGTCATCGACAGCCGGCTTTCGCGGCCCTCGCCGCCATAGGACAGCCCGTCCTTCGACATCGCAAAGCGGACCTCGCCGCCGGCGACAGACGAGGTGGCATCGACGGTCTCATCGCCGTCGCGGAATGCCATCCGGTAGCTGCCATCGGCATAGCCGAATGCCGCCTCGGCCCGCATCCCGCCCTGAAGCGCCGCATTCAGGTCGGCCATGTTGACGCCCTCGGGCAGGACCGCCCGCGACGAGCCCTGCACCGCCCCGAACCGGCCCGAGGCGGTCAGGTCGCCGCCGCCGTCGGGATCGCTTGCCGCAACCTCGAACGTGCCCGATGCGGCGGTGAACTGCGACGCCACGTCGCGACCGCCGGCGGTCTTCATGCTGTAGCTGCCGGCATTGTCGGCCAGCGCGATCGCCAGCTTCAGGTCCACCGCCTCGTCATCGACGGTCAGGCCGTCGACATCGAAGCCGATCCGCGGCGCCGTCATCGCATAGACCATGTCGCCGGGACTGCCCGAGATCACCATGTTCAGCCCCGACTGGCTGAAGGTCATCGTCGCATCCAGCGATTCGCCGCTGGAGGGTTTCGAGCGGATCCGGATCGGCACGCGGTTCGACAGCGTCACCTCGACCCGGCCGTCGCCGGTCTCGCGCAGCCGGATATCGGCGACGGTGACGGTCACGTTGCCGCCCTCGACGGTCGAGGCAAAGACCGCATCGGCGATCACCAGCGTGTCGCCCTGCCTGCCCTGCGAGGCGGTGGTCACGGTCTGGCCCAGCGCGGTGTAATAGCCAAGCCAGTCCTGCCAGACCTCGTCCGCGGTGACATCGGCCCGGGCCGCCGTCCCGGCAGCGATCCCCGCGGCAAGGCCGATCGCGGCGAAAGTATTCAATCGTGTCATAATCTGTCTACCTGCATTACCAAGACAATCGCGCCAGCATCCCGCCACAGCGCGCCGGGGTCAAGGGCGGTGGTGCCTGCGGCCGGCGCCCGGGCGCAGAAGAGGGCGCAGGAGAGGGGGGGGCAGGGGATGATCGGACTGACACGCGAGGACGGGCTCTGGACGGTGACGCTGTCACGGCCCGAGAAGGCCAATTCGCTGACCCGGGCGATGCTGGGCGATCTGCTGTCGATCGCCGGGGATGCGGCGGCGGAAGGCGCCCGGGCACTGATCCTGACCGGCGCCGGCACGGTGTTTTCCGCCGGCGCCGACCTTGACGAGGCCCGCGCCGGCCTGGCCACCGATCCGGTCTGGGAACGGCTCTCGGGTGCCGTCGCCGGCCTGCCCTGCCTGACCATCGCGGCGCTGAACGGCACGCTGGCCGGTGGTGCCTTCGGCATGGCGCTGGCCTGCGACATCCGCCTTGCGGTGCCGGCGGC
This sequence comes from Alphaproteobacteria bacterium HGW-Alphaproteobacteria-6, assembly GCA_002841115.1. GTDB lineage: Bacteria > Pseudomonadota > Alphaproteobacteria > Rhodobacterales > Rhodobacteraceae > Albidovulum. The sequence goes on from PHEC01000046.1 coordinate 9,313, forward strand.
GTCCTTCTTCTACCCGGTGATGCGGCTCGGCTTTCTGCCCCAGCCCTCGGACCCCGGCCGGCTGGTCGCGCTGGTCGGGCCGGCGCGGGCAATGATGATCCTGATGGCCGGCGCGAAGATCAGCGCCGACGAGGCGCTGGCTTCGGGGCTGGTCGACCGGATCGTGCCGCCCGATCAGCTTGCCGGGGCGGCCCGCGCCCTGGCCAGCGACGCGCTCGGCGCCGATGCCGGCCATGTCGCGGCGATCAAGGCGATGATCGCGAAAGGCTGACCCGCCCCTGCCTGCCCGATCGCCCCTGTCAACCCGCCGACCCGCCCAAACGGCGCCCGGCTCAGCCGGCGATCATCTCGGCCTGGCGCACGATCCCCTCGGCCTGGCGGATCGAGGCGATATCGACCAGCCGGCCCTTGTAGACCGCCGCCCCCGCACCCTCGGCCTTGGCCTTGTCCATCGCGGCAAGGATTTCGCGCGCCTCGGCGACCCGGGCCTCGGAGGGGGTGAAGACCGCATTGGCCAGCGCCACCTGGCGCGGATGGATCGCCCATTTGCCGACCATGCCGAGCGTCGCCGACCGCTTCGCCTGGGCGATGAAACCCTCGTCGTCCGAGAAATCGCCGAAGGGGCCGTCGACCGGCAGCACGCCATGGCTCCGGCAGGCCGCGACGATGGCGACCTGCGCCCAGTGCCAGGGATCGGGCCAGTATTTCTGCCCCTCGCGGATCATGTAGTAATCCTCCTGGGTGCCGCCGATGCCGGTGGTCTGCATCCCCATCGAGGCGGCGAAATCGGCAGCGCCAAGGCTCATCGCCTGAAGCCGGGGGCTGGCGGCGGCGATCTCCTCGACATGGGTAATGCCGGCGGCGGTCTCGATGATCACCTCGAAGGCGATGCGCTTTTGCCGCCCCACCGCCGCCTCGATCGCGCTGACAAGTGCGTCGACCGCATAGAGATCGGCGGCGCAGCCGACCTTGGGGATCATGATCTGGTCGAGCCGCTCGCCCGCCTGTTCCACAAGATCGACGACATCGCGGTACCAGAAGGGCGTGTCCAGCCCGTTGATCCGCACCGAAAGATGCTTGCTGCCCCAGTCGATCCCGCCGATCGCCGCGATGATGTTGGCCCGCGCCTGCGGCTTGTCACCGGGCGCCACCGAATCCTCGAGGTCGAGGTTGATCACATCCGCCGCCGAGGCGGCCATCTTGGCAAACAGCGCCGGGCGCGAGCCGGGGCCGAAAAGCTGGCAGCGGTTCGGGCGGGCAGGGGCGGCGGGCTGAAGGCGAAAGCTCATGCGGCAGGACCTCGGCAAGGAAGTTTCGTGATGCGTCGCCGCTCGGATATTATATTGCGCCGCGCCGTGCAAGCACCCTTTCGCAGCCGCAGCAATTCCCGCCCAACCCGCCGCCCGCCGCCTTGCCCCGACCGGCACCCTTGACCTTGCCGCGCCAAGCACCGAAGACATCGCGCAGGGGCCGCGAAGGAGAACGCCATGAGCCGCATCGTCCATGTCAACGGCGCCTATCTGCCCGAAGCAAACGCCATGATCTCGGTCTTCGACCGCGGCTTCCTGATGGCCGATGCGGTCTACGAGGTGACCAGCGTGCTCGGCGGCAGGCTGGTCGATTTCGCCGGTCACTGCCGGCGGCTGGCCCGCTCGCTCGACGCGCTCGAGATGACCAACCCGCATCCGGACGACGGCTGGCTGGCGATCCACCGCGAGATGGTGGCGCGCAACGCGCTCGAGGATGGCATGGTCTATCTCCAGGTCACGCGCGGCAATCCCGGCGACCGCGATTTCGCCTATCCGGCACCCGAAACCGCGCCGACCGTGGTCCTCTTCACTCAGTCGAAGCCCGGGCTGGCCGATGCGCCCGCCGCCCGCACCGGCTGGCAGGTGATCACGATTCCCGACCTGCGCTGGGGCCGGCGCGACATCAAGACCACGCAACTTCTCTACCCTTCGATGGGCAAGATGATGGCCCGGGCGGCCGGCGCCGATGACGCCTGGTTCACCGAGGACGGCCAGGTCACCGAAGGCACCTCGAACAATGCCTACATCGTCCGGGGCAACCGGATCATCACCCGCGCCCTCGGCCAGGACATCCTGCACGGCATCACCCGCGCCGCGGTGCTGCGCCTCGCCGCCGAGGCACAGATGGAGATCGAGGAACGCCCCTTCACCATCACCGAGGCGCAGGGCGCCGACGAGGCCTTCGTCACCTCGGCCTCGGCCTTCGTCATGCCGGTGGTGTCGATCGACGGCACCCGGATCGGCACCGGCCGCCCCGGCCCGGTCGCCGCCCGCCTGCGCGAGATCTACCTCGACGAGGCCCGCCGCAGCGCAGTCTGAGCGCGTTCAGCTTCTTCGTTGTGAAAATACCCCCGGGGGGAGCGCGCGCCGGACCCGGTCCGGGGCGCACGCGCGGGGGGCGGCGCCCCCCTGGCCCGCGCCTCAGCCGAAGCGCCGGCCGATCGCCGCGTAATCGGCCGGCGTGTCCAGTTCGGCCCAGCGCCGGCCCTCGATCGACAGGGTGCCGACCTTGCCGGTGGTGTCGGCGATCGCGTCGATCGCCTTGAGGAACCACGACGACACCCCGTCCTGGGTGCGCATCATCTGTTCGAGCTTGGCGCGGTAAAGCGCCGGCCCCTCGCCCATGAAGCGCAGAAAGCCGATCGATTCGGCATCGGCGCGCTCGGCCGGCAGGGTCTTGCCGATCGCCACCAGCCGGCTGCCGTCCAGCGTCACCTTCATGTCGTCCGAATCGTAGGCCGCCTTGCGGTCGATCGTCACCTGGATCGGCTGGGCCGGACTGGCCAGCACGTCGGCCAGCAGCGCCGGCTCGAACAATGTGTCGCCGTTGATCAGGACGAAATCGCCGCCCATGTGCTCGCGCACCATCCAGCAGCTGGCCAGGTTGTCGGCGATCTGGAAGAACGGGTTGAAGAAGGGCGTGACCCGCATCGGCCCGCTGCGTGCGGCGACCTCGGCCTCGACCAGCCCGGCCATGAAGCCGGTCACCACCACCGCCTCCTCGATCCCGCCGGCCTCGAGCGTGTCAAGCTGCAGCCCCAGCACCGTGGTGCCGGCCACCGGCAAAAGGCACTTCGGCCGCGTCTCGGTCAGCGGCAGAAGACGCGAGCCGCGGCCGGCGGCAAGGATGATGGCTTTCATGAGGGCTGCTCCGTAGGGTCAGAAACCGGTTGCGGCAGCGCCTCGAAATCGACGATGGCGATGCCATGGACGGGCGCGGCGCGGGCCAGCCCGGAAGAGGGATTGACGGCAAAGCCGTGATCGGCGGCGACCAGCATGTCAAGGTCCGACAGATGGTCGCTATAGGCATGGACCGGGGCGGCAAAGGGCCGCAGCGCCCGCGCCTCGGCGATCCGGCGCCGCTTTTCGGCGCCGTAGCAATTGGCGCCATCCAGTTGCGGGCCGCTGCTCGCGGTCCAGTCGAGCCGGGTCGCGATCACCTCGTGAAAGCCGAGTGCGGCGGCCAGCGGGTCGGCGATCAGATCGGCCGCCGCGGTGGCCAGGATCAGCCGGTCGCCTCGCGCCCTGTGATGGGCGATCGCGGCGCGCGCGCCGGGGCGGATGTTGGTCGCCAGTTCGCGCGCCACGAAATCGGCGGCGCGCGCCTCGAGCGTCGCGCGACCGATCCCGCGCAGCGTCTTCAGCGCCTCGGCCTTGATCCGGTCGCGCCGCGCCAGCCCCAGCCGCCAGCCGACCGCCACCCCGGCAACCATGATCATCCGCAGCCAGAAGCCCGGCCGCCGGCCGCCGACGAAGATCAGGAACCGCGTCCAGGTCGGCGCCCGCGTCACGGTGCGGTCAAGATCGAAGATCGCGGTGCCGGCCATGCGCTGCCTCAGCCCTGCATCCACGACACCGGCCGCGACGGCGCGGCCAGCGCCTGCACCAGCCGCAGGCCATGGAACAAAAGCCACAGCAGCGTCCAGACCGCCACCGCGACCAGGCCCCAGCCGGGCTGCCCCGCGATCACCGCGACCATGAAGATCACCATGTTCGGATTGCGCCGCGCGGTGATCTCGCGCGCGATGGAATCGATGCGCCGCCAGATATGGATGTGAAAGCCGAAGCGGCGCATGAAGATGCCCTCTTCGATCCGGTTCAGCACATAGCCGGCGATGATCACCCAGAGCGACGCCAAAAGCAGCCCCGCCGGTTCCGCCCCGGTCTCGACCAGCCCATGCCAGATCGCCCAGTACCAGAACGGCGGATGGACAAGGTCGATGCCGTGGTCATAGACATTGCCCCATTTCGAATAGCTCATCGTGGTGCGCGCCAGCTTGCCGTCGACGGTATCGAGAAAGGTCATCGCCCAGGCGGCGAGGATGCCCGGCGCCCAGAGCCCGTGCCAGAAGAACCAGAAGGCGACCCCGACCAGCATTAGGCTTGCCGTGGTCACCGTGTTGGGCGAGATCCGCCGCATCGCCGCCCAGCGGGTGGCGTGAAACGCCGGCCAGGGCCAGGCGTATTTGGTCACGAGGTCGGTGACCCCCTTGTAGGCGCCCTTGAACAACCGCTTCTCGATCGCGCGCACCGCCTCGGTCTTCAGCGACAGCGCATAGGGCGCCTCGCGCTTGCGCAGCGCCTCGTCATAGGCGCCGGCGAAATCCTCGACCCCGCCGGGGTGAAAGCCGGCGGCGCGCAGCGCGGCGCGGTCGGGGTCTGCCTGTCCGATCAGGTCGGCGTGATCGGTGGCTGCGGCCGCTTCGGGCAGGTGCAGCGCGGCGATCCGGCTGACGCCGGCGCCGTCGGTGGCGATCAGCGCCGCCCCCGGCCGGGCGATCAGCGCCCGTTGCAACGCCGGCGACAGCACCCAGTCGGTGCCGGCCAGAAGCCGCGCATCGGTGTCCGCATCGTCCCCGTCTTCGGCCGAGACCCTCGCCGCACCGGCCTTGGTCCAGGCCCGGCGCTGCCATTCTGTCGCCTCAAGCCCCCAAAGCCGGGCGGGCACCGCGCCGATCAGGCGCACGTTCAGATCTTTCGTCATGGCGTGGTTCCACTTATCCTGCCGCGGGCGGCGCCACCGCGCCGCCCGGCAATACCGGCCCGGAGCCGGGTTTACCAGAGGGGCAGCGATGACCAGGGCCGCAGATGTGACGCGCAATGCCACCTTCGAGGCCTTCGGCGGCCGTGCCACGCTGATCCGCGACTACGCGCATTGGAGCGTCCAGGCCCGGCCGCGCCAGGCGACGGCCGGCGCGATGATCCTTCTGGCGCATGGCCCGGCGCAATCCTTCGCCGACCTGCCCGAGGGCGCGCATGGCGAGCTTGCCCGGGTCACCCGCGACATCGAGACGGTGGCGCGCCGCCACCTCGGCTGCCAGAAGCTCAACTACCTGATGCTGATGATGGTCGATCCGCATGTGCATTTCCATGTGCTGCCGCGCTACGACGCGGCGCGGCAGATCGCCGGGATGACGCTGGCCGATCCGGGCTGGCCCGGCCCGCCCGACCTTGGCCATGCGCCCGAGGCCGCCGATGCCGGCCTGCGCGTCGCCGCCGTCTTGCGCGACCTCTGGCCGGCGCCGCGCGGCTGACCCGGCCTTGTAACGCCACCACTCATGCCGCGCGCGCCGCAAGGATGCCGCGCACCAGCGCCAGGTCGCCGGCGCTGTCGACATCGATCGCCGCCTCGGCGAAGGGCAGGATCACCGGCGCGACCGTCGCCCCGAGCCGCCGCGACAGAAGCGCAAAGACCGCATCCACGCCGGGCCGGCCGAGGATGATCCTGAGCGCGGTCAGCGGGCCAAGCCGCCAGGCGATGCGCCAGGGCCGCTTGCGGTCCTGTTCGGCCGCCTGCCAGAAGCGCAGCACCCGCAGCGCGCGGGCATCGGCGAGGTAGAAGAGGTTGCAGCCCGACAGTTCCGCGCCGCCCAGCCTGAGATAGGTGCGCCGGGTCATCGGATAGGCCGCCTCGATCGTGGCGCGTTCGGCCAGACCGACGCAAAGGTCGGCGCCGCTCGCCCGCGCGCCGCCCAGAAAGGCCGCGACCATCGCCGGGGTCAGAAGCGCGTGATCGCAGGTGGTGACCAGGACCGGCAGCGCGACCGGCCCGTCCAGCGCGGCGAGCAGGCTGGCGGCCGGGCCGGCGCCGACCGGGCTGTCGACGCGGCGGCAGGGGGTGGCGCCGGCCGCCGCCGCCAGCACCGCCTCGTCCAGCCCGAGGACCGCGACCGGGGTCCGCACCCCGGCATCCGCCAGCGCCGCCAGCACCCGCGCCAGCATCGGCCGGCCGTCGATCTCGATCACCGCCTTGCTGACGACACCCTCGGCGCGCGCCAGCGCATCGCCGCCGGCACGGGCGCCGGCCAGCACCAGGGCGCCGATCGCTGTTTCGGGGGCGGGCGGGGTCACAGGGCTTTCTCGAAGATCCGGTAGGTCTTGTAGCGCGGCATGTCGTAAAGCGCCACGAGGTTGAGCAGGTCGCGGTTGGTCTCGAGGATCCAGCTTGCCTCGATCTGGCGGATGCCGCGGGCGTGCTGGGCGGCGAAGGCCGATTCGCAGCTGCCGGTCATCGCCAGCATGCCCTGCCGGGTCTTGTGGAACTTGCGCCTGAGCCCGGCAAGCGGCAGCCGCGCCCGCCGGGCGCCGCGCACCTTCAGCCCCCACAGCAGCCGCGCCCAGCCGAAGGGCAAGAGCCGCCCGTCAAGGCCTTGCGTCAATTCGTTGAGGTCGGGCAGCAGCAGGGTGAAGCCCGCCGGCTCGCCGCGGATCATCGCGATCCACAGCGCATCGGCGCGGATCAGCGGTTTCAGTTCCTGCGCCATGGTGCTGATCTGGTCGGCGCTGAACGGCACAAAGCCCCAGTTCTGCGACCAGGCATCGTTGAAGATATCCATCACCAGGGTGATGTCGGCGGTAAAGTTCTTCATGTCGAGCGGGCGGACCGACAGCGCCGGATCGCGCAGGAAGGCCGCCTTCCATTTCTGCACCTTCTCGGGCGCGCTGTAGGTCTCGCCGAAGTCATGCAGGAAGGCGTAAAGGTCGATTGCCTTGGCATAGCCGCAGCCATCCAGCGCCGCGGCATAATCGGGCCGGCCATGCGGCATCATCAGCATCGGCGGGCTGTCGAAGCCCTCGACCAGAAGGCCGCATTCCTCGTTGACCGAAAAGTTGAAGGGCCCGGTGATGCGCGCCATGCCGCGGGCGCGCAGCCAGTCCTCGGCAGCAGCGGTCAGCGCCGCCACCGCCGCGGGGTCAGGGCCGAGCGTGTCGAGAAAGCCGAATTGCCCGGTCGCGTCGCCATGCACCGCCAGATGCGCGGGATTGACCATGGCGCTGATGCGGCCGACCACCTCGGGCCCGCGCCGCGCCAGCATCAGCGCGTGATCCATCCGCGCCAGGGCGGGGTTGTGTTTCGGGCTGATCTGGGCGCTGCGTTCCAGCCGCAGCGGCGCGCGCCAGGTCGGCAGGTCGCGGTAGGCGCGGTAGGGCAGGTCGAGAAAGGCGCGCCGCCCGGCCGGTGTCGTGACCACCTCGATGGTGACGTCGCCACCGGCTGCCTGCACCGCCGGCGGGGTGGCGAGGGCGGTTGCGCTCACCGCCGCAACTCGATCCGGATTGCGGCGCCGCCGGCACCGGCCTCAAAGGCGGCATCCTCGAAGGTCGGCATCCCGAGGCCCAGCGTCTTGCCGCCAGACAGCGCAAAGGGTTCGTCCGGCAACTGGTTCCACTTGCGGTCAAGATCGCGGTTGGCGTTGACATCGTGATAGGCGGCGACGGCATAGCGCCCGGCTGCGGCGACATCGAAGCAGACGGTCTGCGGCGCCTGCCCGGCCGGCACCCGCACCCGTTTCAGCCGCGAGGCCTTGCGCAGGAAATCGCCGGCCGAGGGGCGGTAAAGCTCGACCGTCAGGATGCCGCCGGGCCGCACGCCGGCCACGGTGACGGCGATCTGCGGCTGATGCGCGCCGCAGACCGCCGGCGCCTCGTGCGGCCGGATATCAAGCGCCGTGCCTTGCGCCGCGGCGCGTGCCGCCGGCGCGACGCCAAGCGTCGCCGCCAGGCTGGCGCTGACCACGATCCCGGTCGCGGCACCCCGGAAGACCGCGCCGAGCAGGCCGGACAGGCGGCCGGACGGGCGGCTGAACAGAGCGGGCTTTCGCATGGCATCCCTCCTTCGGCTGGTGCCGGCCACCGCCGGCCGGCAGACACCCGAGCTATGCTCCCCCCCGGTTCATAACAAGAACCGGCCGCGGATCACAACAGATCGTGAAACCCGTGCAATATCGTTTCAGGATGTGTAGAGATGCGCCATGTTCGCCCGTCTCGACCGCTACATGCTGCAAGGAACGCTTGGCCTCTTTGTCGGGCTGACCGGGCTTGCGCTGGGTGTCTTGCTGATCGAGCGTCTGATCCGGCTGACCGAGCTTCTGTCCGGCTCGGACGAGGCGACGCTGGCCGCGGTCAGGATGATCGCCAACCTGGTGCCGCATTACCTGGAAATGGCGCTGCCGGCCGCATTCCTGATCGCCGTCATCATCAGTGTCGACCGGCTCAGCCGCTCGGGCGAGATCGTGGCGATGATGGCCACCGGGGTCTCGCTCCTGCGTATCGCGCGGCCCTATCTGCTGATGGCGGCGGTGCTGGCGCTGGCCTCGGTGGCGATCGCGGGCTTCCTGCAGCCGATCACCCGCTACAACTACCGCCAGATCGCTTTCGAGCTGCGGCAAAGCTCGATCGTCACCGCCTTCAAGGAACGCAAGTTCGTGCAGTTCCGCGACCGCGTGGTCTGGACCGACCGGGTTGATTCGACCGGCCGCAACCTGGGCGAGACCTTCATCATCGAGACCGCCCCCGACGGCGGCCGCCGCTTCATGACCGGCCGGACCGGGACGCTGGCCGAAGACGGCAAGGGTGCCTGGGTGATCAGCCTGTCCGAGGCGATGATCGGCCAGTTGCCGGCGGTGATCGGCGCTGACGGGGCCGGGCGGCAGGGCGACCGGCTGCTGGTGGCCAATGTCGACTGGCGGATGCCGGTCGCCAACGAGGCCTTCCGCAGCCGCGGCAGCGATCAGCGCGAGCTGACGCTGGACGAGCTGTTCTCGGGCGACTTCGGCGAAGCGGGCGCCGGCATCGACCCGGTCGCCGCCCGCGCCGACCTGCACGACCGGCTCAGCCGCTCGGCCCTACTTCTGACGCTGCCGCTGATCGGGGTGGCGCTGGGCCTGAACATCGGGCGGATGGCGCGCTCGGGCGGGGTGGTGATGGGCATCTTCCTGCTGCTCGTGGTGCAGAAGTTTCTCGAATTCGGCCTGCTCAAGGCGGAACGGGGGGCGATTCCGGCCTGGTCCGGGCTCTGGCCGATCGTCATCGCGGTGGCGATCGGCTCGGTCATCCTGTTTCGCCGCGCGGCGAGCGGGCGGGTGGTGCTGCCCAGCGTTCATCTGCCGGCCCGGCTTGCAGCTTGGTTGAAGGCGCGCGGCGATATCGCCGAGGACAGCGACCTGGCCGCGACCGCGGAAGCCGCGGCAACGGCGGTTGACGGCGACCCGCCGGCCGAGGGCCGCAGCGCTGCCGGCGCGCCGGGCGGTCCCGGCGCATGATCACCCGGCTCAACCGCTATCTCGCCGTGATCTTCCTGCAACGGCTCCTGGTCACCGTCTTTGCCATGGTGGTGCTGCTCGGCGTGCTCGACGCGCTCGGCAATGCCGATCTTCTGCCCGATGACGCGGGGCTTGGCGGGCATCTGCGCTACATGGCGCTCAGGATGCCGATTCTCTTTGACCGGGTGCTTCTCTTCGCGCTGCTGCTGGCGCTTCTGATGAGCTATGTCACGCTGATCCGGCGCGGCGAACTGGTGGTGATGGCGGCGACCGGGCTGTCGGTCTTCGGGCAGATCCGCGCCATGCTGCCGGCGGTGCTGCTGGCCACCGCGCTGTCGGCCCTGCTGATCGACCGGGTCAACCCGGTCGCGCAGCGCGCGCTCGAGGACTGGCTGGGCGCCGAGGCGCTGCGCGGCGACAGCCAGGACCCCGAGGTGCTGTGGCTGGCCGACGAGGACACGCTGGTCGAGATCGCCGGCATCGAGGGGGGTCGGCTGCGCGGGATCACGCTGTTTCACCGCGCCGATGGCGGGCGCATCGCCGCGGTCACCACCGCCGAGGCGGCGCGGCCGCTGATCGGCGGCTGGGCGCTGGAAAACCCGGTGCAGCTGCGCTTTGACGGCAGTGCCGAGCCGGCGCCGGCGGTCTGGTTCAGCGATCAGACGCTGCACACGCTGCGCCTTCTGATGGCGGCGCCGCGCGACATCGCCATGGCCGACCTGTGGCGGCTGTCGCAGATGACCCGCTCCGGCAGCCGGCCCTCGGCGGCCTATCGGGTCTGGTTGCTGGCGCGGCTGTCGCTGCCCCTGGTCGCGATCGCCTTCCTGGTCTTCGCGGTGCCGCTGATGCAGCATTTCGGCCGTCGCGACAGTGGCGATCTGGCGCTGGCGGGGGGGATGCTGACCGGCTTTGCCTTCATGATCGCCGATGGCGTGATCAAGACCCTGGCCGAAAGCGGCACGGTCGGCGCCCTGCCGGCGGTGCTGGCCCCGGCCGGCTGCCTGGCGCTGGTCGGGCTGTGGCTGGCGCGGCGGCGCGCGGGGCTGCGGTGAGGGCCGCGGCGCATGATGCAGGCGCGGCGCTGGGCCTGATCAGCAATCCCCTCAGCCATGCCGTGGCGCGGCGCGGTGCGGTGCTGGAGGCGGTGGCCGCGGCGCTGCCCGCGGCGCGGTTCCTGCGGCTGGACGATTTCGCCGCTCTGGATCGGGCGGTGGCGGCGATGGCGGCGGCGGGCGTGACCCGGATCGCGGTCGAGGGTGGCGACGGCACCCTCTTGGCGGTGCTGTCGGCGGCACTTGCCCCCGGCGCGGGCTTTGCCAGGCCGCCGGAATTTGCCGTCCTGCCCGGCGGCAGCACCAATCTTGCCGCGCGCGTCCTCGGGCTGCGCAGCGCCAACCCGGCGGTCCTTGCCCGGCGGCTGGCCGGTGAGGCCGACCCGGGCCGGGGCGGCGGCGGCACGCTCACCCGTCAGGCGGCGCTGTGCCTGACCGGGCCGGGGCTGGCGCGGCCGCTGACCGGCTTTCTTCTGTCCACCGGATCGCTGGCCCGTGCCATGGCCTTCACCCAGCGCGCCCTGCACCGGCCGGGCCGGCGCGGATCGCTGGCGGTGGCCGGCGCGATCGCGCGTTTCGTCGCGGCACCGGGGCGCTATCTT
>PHEC01000047.1 GCA_002841115.1 Alphaproteobacteria bacterium HGW-Alphaproteobacteria-6
CGCCATGCGAGCCGACAAGACCGATACAGCCTTTAGGGCTATGATCTACGCCGCTGCAGCGCTCATCAACTCCAGATGAATCTCAACAGGCCCTAGAGCATGTCGCGCAAAAGTGGGAACCGGTTTTGCGCTACTCGGACATGCGAAATCAGAAGGTTAGAGTGGGTCGCGTGAAGGCGAATGAACGCGATCCGCTCTAGGACGCGCTTCCCCTCGGGCGCTCGCCAGGTGGTGGTGAACAATCGCCACGCCCGCCTAAATCGCATCCCTTCCGGCTTCTTCGTTGTCGAAATACCCCCGGGGTCCGGGGCGGCGCCCCGGCCCGCGCCATCCGCCACCCCGGTCCTGTCCGCCGGCGCGCCTCAGCGCCGCGCGGTCCGGCTGCCCGAGGCGCCGATGACGGTGATGCTGCGCACCCCTTCAAGGTCACGTTCCGTGACAAAGACCGCCGCGGTCACCTCGCGCGACTGCGGGGTCGAGACCCGGGCCGTCGAGGCCGGCGGCGGCTCGACCACGAAGCGATAGCTCAGCACCCCGTCGACCGGAACCCCGCCATTGGCGGCAACCAGATCGGCCTGCCACCAGCCCTGGGTCGGCGGCAGCCCGGTGGCGTGGACGATCGCGCCGCCGGGCTGGGCGGTGACCTCCATCGCGACGACCTCGGCGACCAGGGCGCGCGGATCGGCGGGCAGGTCGGCGGCAAGCGTCGTCGCCGTCGCGGCCGGGGCCGATCGCCCGAACCAGTTGAACGGGTTGATCCGGCTGTCGCGGATCCGCCCGCAGCCGGCGACAGCCAGGGCGGCGACCAGAAGCAGGGCGATCGGCAGTCTCATCAGCGGTGCTCCTCGGTCTCGGTGCGGTGTGCGGCGGCTGGCGGCTCGGGCTCCGGCCTTGGGTAGCCGATCCGTGCCGCGCTGAAAAGGGTCCAGGCGCTCTGGACCCCGCACCGCCAAGCGGGTATTTCGGAAGCGTATGGCAAGGCCGGCCTCCCCCGGCAGCGACGGAACCCGTATCAGATGGCAAGCAGCGCCTTCGAGGACATCGCCGAAACCTTCGCCTTCCTCGACGACTGGGAGGACCGCTACCGCCATGTCATCGAGCTTGGCCGGGCGATGGCGCCGCTCGATGCGGCGTTCCGGGTGCCGGCAACCCGGGTCGAGGGCTGCGCCAGCCAGGTCTGGCTGGTGGCGCGGATCGACGGCCATGGCCCGGGCGCGCGCTTCGATTTCCAGGGCGAAAGCGATGCGATGATCGTGCGCGGGCTGATCGCCATCCTGCATGCCCTTTACGCCGGGCTGAGCGTCGCCGAGGTGGCGCGCGTCGATGCCACCGCCGAACTGGCGCGGCTCGGGCTGGATCAGCACCTGTCGGCGCAACGCTCGAACGGGCTGAGGGCGATGGTCGAACGGATCCGCAAGCTGGCGGCCGCGACCGCGGCGAAGACTGCGGCCGGCCCGGCCTAGCGCGGGTCGCGGTCTTGCGCGACAGGCTCTGGCAGGATGCTGAAAACGTCACGCACCCAGCCGTTTTCACCCTTGAGATCGGAAGCCTGTTCCTCGCCGCGCTCCCCACCAGCCCGGGCCGCGCCCGACCCTCCCGGCGGGAGGGCGCATGGCACCGTCGGAAATGGCACAACGCTCGGAATGGTCTGGCCACCATAAAGCACCGCAACCCCGGCCTGGCAAAGCGCCCCCCAGGGTCGGGCGCGTCCCTCGGCGCCGGGATCGGATGGCGGAACAGGAAGGGTTCCCCCGCCAGCCACAACCCGAAGTCCTTCTTCGGCAGCCTGTCAGAGCCGCGCCAGCACCCCGGTCAGATCACCGTAACCGGTCAGGCGCCGCTCATAGTCCAGGCCAAGACGCGCCGCACAGTCGCGCGCCTTCTCGTCCAGCGCCGGGTCATCGGTCTGGGCCTGATAGACCAGCTTCTGGTAATTGCCGAAATACATGTCGCGCAGTTCCGGATGCCGGTCGAGCCCCATCGGTTTCCAGACGAAGGCATCGAACTGCCGGACCAGAAAATCGGTCAGGTAGAAGGCGGTCATCTCGTCGCGCGCGGCAAAGGTGGCACTGCCCTCGAAGAACGAATAGCAATGCGGCCCGGCGACCATCTCGACCCCGAGCTCGACGCATTTCGCCGCCAGCAGCCCGCCGGTGCCGCAGTCGGCATAGACAACGAAGATGCCCTGATAGTCGTCGCGGTGCTTCAAAACCGCCGCCTCGACCGCGGCGGTGATCCGCTCGGGCCGCAGATGCAGGTTGGCCGGCAGGCAGGTCAGGTCGAGATGATCCCAGCCGTTGGCAGCCTTCAGGTCGAGGATCTCGCGCGCCAGCGCGCCGCAGGCGATCAACAGCACCCGCCCGGCCCGCGCCGGCGCCAGCCCGGTCTCGGTCAGGGCCCGGTCCGACGGCAGGCCGCGCCCGGCATCATCCGCCACCCCTGCGCTCACGACCGCGCCGCGACGAAGCGGATCGCCAGAACCAAAGCCAGCGCCAGGGGCGCCGCGACCACCTGCCAGCCCGGCGCCCCTTGTCCGGCCAGCGCGAAGGCGAACCCGAGGCTTGCCGCCGCCGCGACGACGACCAGCCCGAGGATCAGCAGAAATCGTGTCAGAGGCATCGGTCATCCTCCCCGCCCAGGGACGCACCATCCAGGGCGCACCCCTATCCATCTGGGGGCGAACCGGCGCGCTGTGAAGGGGCCGGGCCGGGATCGCCCGCCAAAACCCCGAAGAAAGCCCCGGAGTCGGCGGCCGATCAGCCCGCCGCCAGCCGGTTGTGCTTGCGCGCGATGAAATCCTTGGCGGTCTGCACCGCCACCGCGGCATCACGGCAATAGGCATCGGCCCCGATCGCCCGGCCGAATTCCTCGTTCAGCGGCGCGCCGCCGACCAGCACGATATAGTCGTCGCGCACGCCCTTTTCCTTCAGCGTGTCGATGACGACCTTCATGTAGGGCATGGTGGTGGTCAAGAGCGCCGACATGCCGAGGATATCGGCCTCCTCGCGCTCCAGCGCCTCGATGTATTTCTCGACCGCATTGTTGATGCCGAGGTCGACCACCTCGAAGCCGGCACCCTCCATCATCATCCCCACCAGGTTCTTGCCGATGTCGTGGATGTCGCCCTTGACCGTGCCGATCACCATCTTGCCGACCTTCGGCGCCCCGGTCTCGGCCAGCAAGGGCTTCAGGATCGCCATGCCGCCCTTCATCGCATTGGCCGCCAGAAGCACCTCGGGCACGAACAGGATGCCGTCGCGGAAATCGGCGCCGACGATGGTCATCCCGGCAACCAGCGCCTTGGTCAGCACGTCATAGGGCGCCCAGCCGCGATCCAAGAGGATCCGCACCGCCTCCTCGATCTCTTCCTTCAGCCCGTCGTAAAGATCGTCATGCATCTGCAGGACAAGCTCTTCGTCGTCGAGCTCGGACAGGATGATGTCTGCTTCCTCGGCCATCGCGCGTCTCCTCGGGGGCGGTCTGCCGCCGTTAATGCGGCCAATGCGCCGTGCTCACTTGGCGGTTTGCGACATGGCCGGCACCTGCCGCGACGAAAACCGCCGGCGCCAGCCGCGGATCGGCCGCGGCGGGCTGGACCGCGTTCGCGAAATGTTCTAATCTGGCGCCATGACCCTGCCCCCCGCCGATCCGCACCTGCGCCTTGCCGCCCGCGGCGCCGCCAGCAACGGCGCCGGCCGCTTCGAGACCCATGCGCGGCTGCCCGAGGCCGACGGCTGGGACCTGCTTGAGGAGAGCCGCCTGCTCGCCACCGAGGTCGCACTGGAACGCCCGCGCAGCGTGATCAGCCGCAACACCTCGCCCGACCTGCCCTTCGATCGCTCGCTCAACCCCTATCGCGGCTGCGAGCATGGCTGCATCTACTGCTACGCGCGGCCCAGCCACGGCTATCTCGGCCTCTCGGCCGGGCTCGACTTCGAAACCCGGCTGATCGCCCGACCCGAGGCCCCGGCGGTGCTGGCCCGCGAACTGGCGCGCCGCTCCTACCGCCCGGATGTCCTGGCGATCGGCACCAATACCGACCCCTACCAGCCGGTCGAGGCCCGCCTGCGCGTGATGCGCGGCGTGCTCACGGTGCTGGCCGACTGGAACCATCCGGTCTCGATCATCACCCGCGGCACGCTGATCACCCGCGACATCGACATCCTCGCCGCGATGGCGCGAAAGACCCTCGTCCATGTCGGGGTCTCGGTGACGACGCTCAACGCCGACCTCGCGCGACGGCTGGAGCCGCGCGCCCCGACACCGGCGCGCCGGCTGGCGATCATCGCCGCCCTCGCCGCGGCCGGGATCCCGGTCCGGGTCATGGTCGCCCCGGTGATCCCGGTGCTGACCGAGCCGGAACTGGAAAGCATCCTGAAGGCGGCCCGCGCCGCCGGCGCCAGCGCCGCCTCGTGGATCCTCTTGCG
Organism: Alphaproteobacteria bacterium HGW-Alphaproteobacteria-6; assembly: GCA_002841115.1. Taxonomy (GTDB): domain Bacteria; phylum Pseudomonadota; class Alphaproteobacteria; order Rhodobacterales; family Rhodobacteraceae; genus Albidovulum. Next base: position 4,428 of record PHEC01000047.1, read on the forward strand.
CCTGCCGCACGAGGTGGCACCGCTGTGGCGCGACTGGCTGGCCCGCCACGCCCCCGACCAGGCCGCCCATGTGATGAACCGGCTGCGCGCGATGCGCCGGGGCGGGGCGGATTACGATGCCGAATGGGGGCTCAGGATGCGCGGCGAGGGGCCCTATGCCGACCTCATCGCCCAGCGCTTCCGCCTCGCCACCCGCCGGCTCGGGCTGGCCGGGGACCTGCCGCCGCTCGACTGCACAAGCTTCGCGCCGCCGGCACCGGTCAGCGCCCCCACCGGCACCCCGGTTCAGCTCGATCTCTTCTGACCGCCGATCCACGTCCGCCCCGGCTTCTTCGTTGCGAAAATACCCACGGGGGGTGCGGGGGCCGTCAGCCCCCGCCTTCTGGCCGTCAGCCCCCGCTGATGCCCTCAACCCCGGCGCCGGCCGCGGCGCTCGCGCAGCATCGCCGGCTCGTCGCCGGTCCCGTCCGAGCCCGAGGAAAAGGCCCCGAGCCGTGCGGTGATCTCGTCGAGCGTCGGGCGCGGCCCGCGCGGCCGGGTTTCCAGTGCTTCACGCATCTGGCGCAGATGCTCGGCCATGGTGCCGCAGCAACCGCCGATGATCCTCGCCCCGGCATCGCGCGCCAGCACCGCGTAATCGGCCATCAACTCGGGTGTTCCATCGTAATGGATGTGCCCGTCATGGTATTTCGGGATCCCGGCATTGCCCTTGGCGATCACCGGCCGCTCGGCGCCGGCCGCGACAAAGCCGAGGATGGTGCGCAACAGATCCGACGCGCCGACCCCGCAATTGGCGCCGAAGGCGACCGGCGGGTGATCGAGCCTGTCGACCAGCGCCACCATCGCCGCCGAGGTCACGCCCATCATCGTCCGCCCGGCGGTATCAAAACTCATCGTGCCGCACCAGGGCATGCCGGCCAGCGCGCAAGCCTCGGCGGCGGCGCGCAACTCCTCGGCGGCGCTGATCGTCTCGACCCAGAGGACATCGGCACCGCCGGCCTTCAGCCCCTCGGCCTGCTCGTGAAACATCGCCACCGCGCGCTCATGGGTCAGCGTGCCCATCGGCGCCATGATCTCGCCGGTCGGCCCGATCGAGCCGGCAACGATCACCGGCCGGCCGGCCCGGTCGGCAACCTCGCGGCCGATCCCGGCGCCGATGCGGTTCAACTCCTGCACCCGCGCCTCGGCGCCGTGCAGCTTCAGCCGGCTGGCATTGGCGCCGAAGGTATTGGTCAGAAACAGGTCCGACCCCGCCGCCACCGCCTCGGCGTAAAGCCCGCGGATCACCTCGGGCCGGTCGGTGTTCCACAATTCCGGCGCCTCGCCCGCGGTCAGGCCGAGGTTGAACAGGTTGGTGCCGGTGGCGCCATCGGCCAAAAGCCAGTCACGCGAGGCCAGAAGCCGCGAAAGGGGGTCGTTCATCGAAGATAGCCTTTCTGGCCCATGCGCGCGTCGCTGCCCGGGGCCGGGGCAGGGTCTGTCCCCGATGTGCCACGGTTGGCCCCGGGGATCAATTCGATCCCGCTCATGATCATCGTGAAGCTGGCGCAACACAGCTTGCCGGCGCATTGCCACCAAGGGGCCACCAAGGGGCGGTGCCGGCGCGGCTCAGCCTTCGGTCAGCACCTGGCGCCTCGCCTCGGTCATCAGTTCGGCCATCTTGGCGCGGATCACCGCCTCGTCGGCGAGGCTGCCAAGATCGCCGGCGACCTTGCGATAGACATCCTCGTCGCCGGCCTCCTCGAAATCGGCCGCGACGACCTCGCGCGCATAGGCGCTGGCCGCCTCGCCGCTCTTGCCCAGAAGCCCGGCCGCCCAGAGCCCCAGCAGCTTGTTGCGCCGCGCCTCGGCCTTGAACTTCATCGCCTCGTCATGGGCGAACTTCGACTCGAAGGCATTCTCGCGATCGTCGAATGTGGTCATCTCGGGCCTCGCCGGTGCTGTGGCGCGGATCCCTGGGCGGGATCGCGCGGGGGGTTTTCCCCCATATGCCCACAAGGACGCCGTATCGCAAGCCCCGCAAGGCGCCCCCGCCGGCACGGTCTATCCCTTGCGGCAGCCCCCCCGTTGGCCTATAGGCGGGCAGGCGGGGCGGTTCCCGCCGGCCGACCGGAGCAATCATGGCACCTCGTCGCAAGAAGATCTACGAAGGCAAGGCGAAGATCCTTTACGAAGGCCCCGAACCGGGCACCTTTGTCCAGTATTTCAAGGATGATGCCACCGCCTTCAACGCCCAGAAACGGGCGACGATCGAGGGCAAGGGGGTTCTGAACAACCGGCTCAGCGAATTCTTCATGACCGGGCTGACCGCGGTCGGCATCCCCAACCATTTCATCCGCCGCATCAACATGCGCGAGCAGCTGATCCGCCAGGTCGAGATCATTCCGCTGGAAGTGATCGTGCGCAATTTCGCCGCCGGATCGCTGTCCAAGCGGCTCGGCATGGAGGAGGGCACCGCACTGCCGCGCCCGATCGTCGAATACAGCTACAAGAACGACGCGCTCGGCGATCCGATGGTGTCGGAGGAATACATCCTCGCCTTCGGCTGGGCCAGCCAGCAGGACATGGATGACATCATCAGCCTCGCGCTGCGCGTCAACGACTTTCTCGCCGGGGTGTTCTACGGTGTCGGCATCAAGCTGGTGGACTTCAAGATCGAGATCGGCCGGATCTGGGACGGCGATTTCATGCGCCTGATCGTCGCCGACGAGATCAGTCCCGATTCGTGCCGGCTGTGGGACGTCAAGACCGGGTCGAGGCTTGACAAGGATGTCTTCCGCCGCGACCTCGGCAATCTCACCGACGCCTATACCGAGGTGGCGCGCCGCCTTGGCGTGATGCCGGCCCAGTCGGTGCCGATGACCAAGCCGACGCTGATCAACTGAAAGGCCGCCCGCGATGCCTTCGACCCTGAAAGCCCGCGTTCACGTCATGCTGAAGGACGGTGTCCTCGACCCGCAGGGCGAGGCGGTGAAACATGCGCTTGGCACGCTGGGCTTTTCCGGGGTCGAGGCGGTGCGCCAGGGCAAGGTGATCGAGCTTGACCTCGCCGCCACCGACCGCGCGAGCGCCGAGGCCGAGGTCAGGGCGATGTGCGAAAAGCTCCTCGCCAATACCGTGATCGAGAAATACCGCGTCGAGATCGCCTGATGCGCGCGGCGCTGCTGACCCGCTTTCGCGCGGCCCTCGAGATCGCCGATCTGCCCGAGCCGGATTGCCCGGCCGACGGCGTGGTGCTGTCGGTGCTTGCCTGCGGCATCTGCCGGTCGGACTGGCACGCCTGGAACGGATCGGACCCCGATATCGTGCTGCCGCAGATCCCGGGGCATGAATATTGCGGCGTGGTCGAGGCGGTCGGGCCCCTTGTGACCCGCTGGAAGCCGGGCGACCGGGTGATCGCGCCCTTCATCCTGGCCTGCGGCCGCTGCCCGGCCTGTGCCGCCGGCCAGCAGACCACCTGCGCCACCCAGATCCTGCCCGGTTTCACCGTGCCCGGCGCCTACGCCGAGCAGATCGCGGTGCCGCGCGCCGATGTCAACCTTGCCGCCCTGCCCGAGGGCATGGACCCGGCCCTTGCCGCCGCGCTCGGCTGCCGGGTGACCACCGCCTGGCACGGGCTGACCGGACGCGCCGCGCTTGCCCCCGGCGAATGGCTGGCGGTCTTCGGCAGCGGCGGCGTCGGGCTGGCGGCGCTGCTGCTGGGGCGGGCGATCGGCGCGCGGGTGGTGATGGTCGATGTGGTGCCCGAGAAGCTTGCCCATGCCCGCGCCCAGGGTGCCGAGGCAGTGGTCAACGCCGCCGAAACCGATGCCGCCGAGGCGGTGCGCGAGATCACCGGTGGCGGCGCGCATGTCGCGGTCGAGGCCTTGGGGATCGCGGAAACCACCGCCAGCGCGCTGAAGTCCTTGCGAAGGCTTGGCCGGATGGTGCAGATCGGCATGCCCGCCGGCAAGCATACCCGGATGCTGTTGCCGATGGATGCGCTCTATTCGGGCCAACTCGCGGTCTTCGGCACCCGCGGCATGCCGGCCTGGCGCTACCCGAGCCTTTTTGCCCTGATCGCCTCCGGCCGGGTCGATCTGTCGCCGATGATCGCGCGGCGGGTCACCCTGTCGGCGGCCAGCGCCGAACTGGCCGCCTTTGATGCCCCGGCCCCGCCCGGCGTCGCGGTGATCACCGATTTTCGCGGCTAGAGCATGTCGCGCAAAAGTGGGAACCGGTTTTGCGCTCCTCGGACAGGCGAAATCAACAGGCCCTAGCGCGGGTCGCATGACCGGCAAATGACCGCGATCCGCTCTGGCCACGGGGCCGCGGGTGGGGGCGGAGGCCTCCGGCGGGGGTATTTCCGCAACGAAGAAACCGCAGGCCCGGGTTCAGGCCGGCGGCCGGGCCAGCCGTCGGGCAGCCGGCCCGGTGGCGGCGCGGATCAGGGAATGATCCGGGTGTATTTGGTGCCTTCCAGCGAGGCGCCGGCGATCAGCCCGGCCTGGCCGAAGACCAGCGCCACCACCGGCGCCAGTGTCGTCGTGGTATCGGTGCCGATCGCGCCGCCGCGATCGGGCAGGGCGTATTTGGCATCCGCACCCACCGCCCAGCCATTGGCGGTGCGGAAATCGGCCAGCGCCGGCTCGGTCATGAAGAACAGCGCATGGGCATATTGCTGGGCGCCGATCTGCAATCCCCAGCTGGCCTGGGCGGCGGAATAGTAATCGACCGTGACATTGTTGATCCTGAGCGCGCCGCGCCCGAACGAGCCGCCGAAGAAGAAGCCGGCCTCGGTGATCAGCGGCATGTAAAGGACGCCGGCGGCCTTCGACATCAGGTCCTGGGTGCCGGGATAGCGCTCGATCAGGAAATCGCGGGTCGCATCGACGCGGGCATCGAGCCGGGCCGCCTGGTCATTGCCGATGCCGTTGCCGCAAGCCGATAACGCCAGCACCGAGCCGCCGCCGATGATGATGCCGCGCCGTGTAACCCCTGCCATGGTCCTGCTCCGTCTGCCTGTTGTTTCTTGGTCATGCCTGACGCCGGCCCCTCGGGGGCCTTTCTACCAGCTATAGGGGACAATGCGGCCAATGTCATCAGGCCTTGTGGTCATGGCCGCACGATAGGCAAGGTTCGGCAGACCCGCCCGGGACCGGTTCAGGCCATCGCCCGCGCCGCCTCGGGGGCGAAATAGCTCAGGATGCCGTCGCAGCCGGCGCGGCGGAAGGCCAGCAGGCTTTCCAGGATCACCGCCTCGGAAAGCCAGCCCTGCGCCACCGCCCCGCGCAGCATCGCGTATTCGCCCGAGACCTGATAGGCGAAGGTCGGCACCGCGAAGGTGTCCTTGACCCGCCGGCAGATGTCGAGATAGGCCATCCCCGGCTTGACCATCACCATGTCCGCCCCCTCGTCGAGATCGCGCGCCACCAGCCGCAGCGCCTCGTCGGCATTGCCGGGGTTCATCTGATAGGTCTTCTTGTCGCCCTTCAGCGCCGCGCCGGCCCCGACCGCATCGCGAAAGGGCCCGTAAAAGCTCGACGCATATTTCGCCGCGTAAGAGAGGATCGTCACGTCGCGGTGGCCCGCCTTTTCCAGCGCGGCGCGCATCGCGCCGATCCGCCCGTCCATCATGTCTGAGGGCCCGAGGATGTCGGCCCCGGCCTCGGCCTGCGCCAGCGCCATCCGGACCAGCGCCTCGACGGTCTCGTCGTTCAGGATCACCCCGTCGCGCACCAGCCCGTCATGGCCAAGCGCGTTATAGGGATCAAGCGCCACATCGGTCATCACCGCGACCTCGGGCACCGCCGCCTTGATCGCCCGCACCGCCCGGTTGGTCAGGTTCTCCGGGTTCCAGGCCTCCTCGCAGCCGGTGGTCCTGAGTGCCGGGTCGGTATAGGGAAACAGGCAGATCGCCGGGATGCCGAGGCCGGCGGCCTCTTCGGCGGCGCGCACCACGCCCTCGACGCTGAGCCGCACCACGCCGGGCATCGAGGGCACCGCGACATCGGCGCCGGGCACGTCGGTGACGAACAGCGGCCAGATCAGGTCGGCCGGCGACAGCCGCACCTCCTGCACCAGGTCGCGCAGCGCCGCGGTCCGGCGCAACCGGCGCAGGCGGGCGGCAGGAAAGGCGGCGGGGGCATGGGGCATTGGCGGCGTCTCTCGGCTCTGGTCACGGGCGGGACTACGGGTTACATGCTTTGTCGCATATCGCAAGGGCAGAGGCCGGGCCCGCCCGCAAGGGTCGGGCGGCGGCAGCGGCCCCGGGGGGTGGACTTGGACTGGACGCGGCTCTTACTCGACCTGATCGACCTGCGATCCTTTTCCAACCTGTGGTACTGGATCGCGCTGGCGGTGACCTGGTCCTCGGCCTCGCACTGGGTGCTGGGCATCCCCTATGACATGGTGCTCAGGGCAAAGCGCCTCGGTGGCGGGGCGGCCGAGGATCTGGACGCGATCGCGCGGATCAACATCACCCGGATGCTCTATATCGTCAACGAGGCCGGGCTGATCCTGATCGCGCTGGCCTGCTTTGCGCTGACGACGCTGGCGCTGCTGGGGTTCATCTACCGGGTCGAGTTCTGTCAGGCGGTGTTCCTGCTGGTCGCGCCGCTTTTCCTGGTGGCGCTGCTCAGCCTCATGACGGCGCGACGGATCGCCGCGCTGAACGAGACCGGCGAGGCGCTGCACCGCCGGCTGGCGCTGCACCGGATCGCGGTGCAGGTGCTGGGCATGATCTCGATCTTCCTGACCGCCTTCTGGGGCATGCTGCAGAATTTCAATGTCTCGATCCTCGGCGGTTGACATCGCCGGTGCGCGGGTTAGGTGAGCGCGGATGACCGATGCCTCCCAGCACCTGACGCTCAGCGGCGCGCCCGAGGGCCATGACGCCAGCCTGCTCGCGCGCGAACTGGCGCGCGGCGCGCCGGTCATCCATGTCGCGCGCGACGACCGGCGGATGGAGGCGATGCGCGCAGCACTGGCCTTCTTCGCGCCGGATGCGGTGGTGCTGACCTTTCCGGCCTGGGACTGCCTGCCCTATGACCGGGTCTCGCCCAATGCCGCCACCTCGGCGGCGCGGATGGCGACGCTGGCGGCCCTTGCCCATGGCGTTCCCGGCCCCTTCGTCGTGCTGACCACGATCAACGCCGCGACCCAGCGATTGCCGGCGCGGGCTTTGTTGCGCGAGGCGGCGTTCAGCGCCACGGTCGGCGGCCGGATCAATGAAACCGCGCTGCGCAACTTCCTGGTGCGCATGGGTTTTGTCCAAAGCCCGACGGTGACGGAGCCGGGCGATTACGCGGTGCGCGGCGGCATCATCGACATCTTTCCGCCGGGCCCGATGGAAGGCGGCGGCGGGCCGGTCAGGCTCGATCTTTTCGGCGACGTGCTGGACGGTGCGCGGCGCTTCGATCCGGTCAGCCAGCGCACCACCGAGACGCTGACATCGGTCGATCTGGCCCCGGTCAGCGAGGTGATCCTCGACGAGGCCTCGATCACCCGGTTCCGCCAGAACTACCGGATCGAGTTCGGCGCCGCCGGCACCGACGATCCCCTGTATGAAGCGGTCAGCGCCGGGCGCAAGCATGCCGGCATGGAGCATTGGCTGCCCTATTTCCACGACCGGCTGGAGACGCTTTTCGACTATCTGCCCGGCGCATCGGTGATGCTCGACGACCAGAGTGCGGCGGCGCGGCTGGCCCGCTGGGAAGGGATCGAGGATCAATACGACACAAGGCACGAGGCGATGGGGCGCCGCGATCGTCTCGATTCGGTCTACAAACCCTGCCCGCCGGGGCTATTGTATCTGGACGAGGCCGGTTGGGACGCGGCGGTGGCCGGGCATCGGGTGATCCGCCTGGTGGCGCTGCCGCAGCCGACCGGGCCGGGGGTGCTGGATGCCGGCGGCCGCATCGGGCGCAATTTCGCGCCCGAGCGGAAACTGGAAAACGTCAATCTTTTCGGTTCTCTGGCCGATCATCTGAAGGCGCGGCGCGGTGACGGGCAGGTGATCATCGCCTGCTATTCCGAAGGCGCGCGCGAGCGCCTCAAGGGCCTTCTGGAAGACGAGGGCGTGCACGGGCTGACGCCGGTCCGCGACATCCGCGAGGTGGCGCCGGGCAAGGGCGGGCTTTACCTCGCGGTCTGGGCGCTGGAGCACGGCTTCGAGGCCAAGGGCCTGATCGTCGTCTCGGAACAGGACGTGCTTGGCGACCGGCTGATCCGCGGGGCGAAAAAACGCAAGCGGGCCGACAACTTCCTGACCGAAGCTCAGTCGCTTTCTCCGGGCGATCTGGTGGTCCATGTCGATCACGGGGTCGGCCGCTATACCGGGCTCGAGACGATCACCGCGCTGGGTGCGCCGCATGACTGCGTGGCGCTGGAATATGCCGGCGGCGACCGGCTTTACCTGCCGGTCGAGAATATCGAACTGCTCAGCCGCTATGGCCACGAGGAAGGGCTGCTCGACCGGCTCGGCGGTGGCGCCTGGCAGGCCAGGAAGGCGCGGCTGAAGGACCGCATCCGCCAGATCGCCGAGCGGTTGATCCGGGTCGCGGCCGAACGGGCGCTGCGCAAGGCGCCGATCCTCGAGGCACCGCATCACGAATGGGACGCCTTCGCCGCGCGCTTTCCCTATCAGGAAACCGACGACCAGCTTGCCGCGATCGGCGATGTCGCCGCTGACCTCGCCGGCGGCCAGCCGATGGACCGGCTGGTGGTCGGCGATGTCGGTTTCGGCAAGACCGAGGTGGCGATGCGCGCCGCCTTCATCGCGGCGATGTCGGGCATGCAGGTCGCGGTGATCGCGCCGACGACGCTGCTGGCGCGCCAGCATTTCAAGACCTTCGCCGAACGTTTCCGCGGCACCGCGATCAGCCTGCGCCCCCTGTCGCGCTTCGTCTCGGCCCGCGATGCGGCCGAGACCCGCGCCGGGCTGGCCGAGGGCAGCGTCGATATCGTCATCGGCACCCATGCGGTGCTGGCGAAATCGGTGAAGTTTCGTAACCTCGGCCTGCTTGTCATTGACGAGGAACAACATTTCGGCGTCACCCACAAGGAGCGCCTGAAAGAGATGCGCTCGGAAATCCATGTCCTGACCCTGACCGCGACGCCGATCCCGCGCACCCTTCAGCTGTCGCTTGCCGGGGTCCGCGACCTCAGCATCATCGGCACCCCGCCGGTCGACCGGCTGGCGATCCGCACCTATGTCAGCGAATTCGACACTGTCACCATCCGCGAGGCGCTGCTGCGCGAACACTACCGCGGCGGGCAGTCCTTCTATGTGGTGCCGCGGATCAGCGACCTGCCCGAGATCGAGGACTTCCTCGCCAGCCATGTCCCCGAGGTCAGCACCATCGTCGCCCATGGCCAACTGGCGGCCGGCGATCTCGACGAGCGGATGAATGCCTTCTACGACGGCAAGTATGACGTGCTGCTCGCCACCTCGATTGTTGAAAGCGGGCTGGATATTCCCACAGCCAACACGATGATTGTCCACCGGGCCGACATGTTCGGCCTGGCCCAGCTTTACCAGATCCGCGGCCGGGTCGGGCGCGCCAAGCTGCGCGCCTATTGCTACCTGACGACGAAACCGCGCAACCCGCTGACGCCCGCCGCCGAAAAGCGGCTGCGCCTGCTTGGCGCGCTCGACAATCTCGGCGCCGGTTTTTCGCTGGCCAGCCAGGACCTTGACCTGCGCGGCGCCGGCAACATCCTTGGCGAGGAGCAGTCGGGTCATATCACCGAGGTCGGCCACGAGCTTTACCAGCAGATGCTGGAAGAGACGATCGCGCGGATCCGCTCGGGCGATCTGGAAAGCCCGGCGGCCGGGGACGGGCAATGGTCGCCGCAGATCAACCTCGGCCTGCCGGTGATGATCCCCGACAGCTATGTCACCGACCTCGACGTGCGGCTCGGGCTTTACCGGCGGCTGTCGGGCCTGACCAGCAAGGTCGAGCTCGAGGGGTTCGCGGCCGAGCTGATCGACCGTTTCGGCCCGGTGCCGAAAGAGGTCGACACGCTTTTGCTGGTGATGCGGATCAAGGCGATGTGCCGGCGCGCCGGGATCGCCCGGCTCGATGCCGGGCCGAAGGGCGCGACGGTGCAGTTCCACATGGACCGCTTTGCCAATCCCGCCGGGCTGGTCGAATACCTTCAGGCCGAACGCGGCATGGCCAAGGTCAAGGACAACCGGATCGTCATCCGCCGCGACTGGGCGCGCGACGCCGACAAGATCCGGGGCGCCTTCGCCATTGCCCGCGACCTCGCCGCGAAGGTCCGCGCCGCGGCACCCGCCGCCTGAGCGGTCACGGCAGCAGCGCCAGCCAGCCCCAGACCGTCAGCACCGAGGCACCGGTGGCGATCAGCACCGACGAGGCCGCGACCCGCCGCGCCGCGCCATACATGTTGGCAAAGAGATAGGCATTGACCCCCGGCGCCATCGCCGCCGTCACCACGACCGAGCGGATCTGCGCGGTGCCGAGGCCGAAGACCCAGTGGCCAAGCCCGTAGGCGACCGCCGGATGGACGATCAGCGACAGCAGGGTGACCATGGTGATGGCGCGCATGTCGCCCTCGGGCCGGTAGCGGGTCAGCACCCCGCCCAGGCCGAAAAGCGCCGCCGGCAGCGCCGCGCGCGCCATCATGCCGACCGCCGACCAGACCGCCTCGGGCAGGGGATCGCCGGCAAGGTTGACCGCGAGGCCCAGCGTGATGCCGATCACCAGCGGGTTCATCGCGATGCCGCTCAGGGTGCGGCGCAGCACGGCACCCCGCGCCAGCCCGGCACCGCCCGAGCGGGCAATCTCCATCGCCAGGATGCCGAAACTGTAAAGCAGCGGCGCATGGACCGAGATGATCGCGAAATTGCCGGTCAGCGAGGCCGGGCCGTAGGCGCGCTCCATGATCGGCAGGCCGAGCAGCAGCGTGTTCGAGAACAGGCAGCAAAAGCCGATCGCCACGCAATCGGCGGCGCTGCGGCGAAAGATCAGGCGGGCGCCGGCGACACCAAGCGCGAAGGCGACGAAGGCGCCGGCATAGAAGCTGACCAGCAGCCCGGTATCGTATTCGGCCGCCAGATCAAGCCGGGCGATCGACTGGAACAACAGGCAGGGCACCGCGAAGTTCTGCGCGAACCGCATCACGCCCTCGACAGCGGCTTCGCCGAAAAGCCCTACGCGCGCCGCGCCATAGCCGAAGCCGATGACCAGGAAGACCGGCAGGATGACATCGAAAAGCGCCTGCACCGCCCGTCAGTCCTGAAGGTCCAGCACCATCCCGTCATAGGCGGCGCTGATATGGGCGGGGGTCTCGGCCTCGACCGTGGCATGGTCGAGGTCGATATGCATGTTGGTCAGCACCGCGCGGCGCGGGCCGGCCCGCGCGATCCAGTCGAGCGCCAGCGCCAGATGGACATGGGTCGGATGCGGCTTGCGGCGCAGCGCGTCAAGCACCCAGCAGTCGAGCCCCTGAAGATGCGGCCAGACCGCATCGGGGATCGACAGCACGTCGGGCATGTAGACCAGCCCGCCGACCTTGATCCCCAGCGCGTCGATATCGCCATGCTCGACCGGCAGCGGCGTCAGCACCAGCGCTCCGCCGGCGCCGGTGACGGTGACCGGCCCGCGGATCGTGTTGAGGTCGCAGATCGGCGGATAGGACGATCCCGCCGGCTGCACGAAGGCATAGGCGAAGCGCGACATCAGCGATTCCTGGGTCGGCCCGTCGGCCCAGACCGGCAGCCGGGTGCCGGTGTTGAAGACGATCTGGCGCAGATCGTCGATCCCGTGGACATGATCGGCATGCGAATGGGTATAAAGCACCGCGTCAAGCCGCGCGACCCCGGCGGCCAGAAGCTGGGCGCGCATGTCGGGCGAGGTGTCGATCAAGACCCGCGTGGTGCCGGCATCCGTGATCCGCTCGACCAGCATCGAGCAGCGGGTCCGGCGGTTCCTGGGGTTTTGCGGGTCGCAGTCACCCCAGAGCCCGCCGATCCGCGGCACCCCGCCGGATGATCCGCAGCCCAGGATGGTGAAGCGCAGCCTTGCCATCTCAGGCCGCCTTTGCGGGGCGGGCCGCGCGGGCAAAGAGCCGGTCGAAATTGGCCTCTGTCAGCGCCGCGAAACCGGCCGGATCAAGGCCCCAGAGCCCGGCCACCGCGGCGGCGGTCAGGGCTGCATAGGCCGGCTCGTTGCGCCTGCCCCGATGCGGCGGCGGCGCCAGATAGGGCGCGTCGGTCTCGACCAGGATGCGCTCGGCCGGGGCGGCGGCAAGGATGTCGCGCAGGCCCTGGCTTTTGGGGAAGGCGGCGATGCCCGAGACCGAGAGGTAGAAGCCGAGGTCAAGCGCGGCGTGCGCCAGCGCCGGACCCGAGGAAAAGCAGTGCATCACGCAAGTGAAGGCACCGGCGCGGTGTTCCTCGGTCAGGATGCGCGCCATGTCGCCGTCGGCGTCGCGGGCATGGATGATCAGCGGCAGCCCGGTCTCGCGCGCCGCCGCGACATGGATGCGCAGCGATTGCTGCTGCACCGCGGCGGTTTCGGCGGTGTAATGGTAATCGAGCCCGGTCTCGCCGATGCCGACGAATTTCGGATGGGCGGCCAGCGCGATCAGCGCATCGGCGCTGACCAGTGGCCCCTCGGCGGCGCGCATCGGATGGATGCCGGCGCCGTAGTAGACCCCGTCATGCGCCTCGGCGATGGCGCGCACCGCCGGTTCCTGATCGAGCCTCGTGCAGATCGTCACCATCCGCGTCACCCCGGCGGCGCGGGCGCGGGCGATGACGCCGGGCAGGTCATCGGCGAAGTCGGGGAAATCGAGGTGACAGTGGCTGTCGGTGATTTCGGGGATCGTGCGGGGGGTGTCGGTCATGGCCTGCCTCATCGGGCGGCAAGCGCGCCTGCCGTCTCGTCGATCTTCAGGACCATATCGATCAGAAGGGCGGCAGGGTCAAGGTTGACCGCCCGGCCATGACGGGCGCGGGCGCCAAGGCTCTGGTGCAACTCGGCCCAGCGTCGCGCGGCATCGGCATCGGGGGCGAGCCGCGCCAGCAGGGCGGCCTCGCCGGGGGCGGCCTCGGGGGCGGGCGGACCCAATGCACCGGCCCGGGCCAGCCGCGCCAGGAAAAGATCGAAGAGCGACAGCAGCAGGTCAAGCCGCTCGGCGCCGCCGCGCTGCGCGCCGGCCTCGGCCAGCCGCAGCGCCGCCATCCGGTCAACCTGCGGCGCGCGCTGGTACAGCGCCACGATCGCGGCATAGGTCTGAAGCCCGTCGAGGTTGACCAGCCGGATCGCCGCGCCGACCGAACCGCCGGCAAGGGCGGCCAGCGCCGCGCCGTCCGCCGCCTCGGTTCCCGCCTCGGTTCCCGCTTCGGCGCCCGCCGCGGCGATGGCGCGCGAAAGATCATCGGGCTGAAGCCGCGTCAGGCGCAACGCGCGGCAGCGCGAGCGGATCGTCGGCAACAGCCCGGCCGGCTGGTGGCTGACGATCAGAAAGCTGACCCCGGCCGGGGGTTCCTCGAGCATCTTCAAAAGCGCGTTGGCGGCGGCGGTGTTCATCTCGTCGGCCGGATCGACGATCACCGCGCGGTGGCCGCCGTCGCTGGCCGACAGTTGCAGGAAACCCTTCATCTTGCGCACCTCGTCGACGGTGATCACCGTCTTGAGGCGCTTTTTCTCGTCATCCCAGGCCCGGCGCAGGATGGAAAGCCGCGGCTCCGCCCCGGCCCGCATCCGCCGCGCCACCGGGTGATCGGCGGCGAGGTCGAGCGTCGCCGGCGCCGGCGCCGGCGGCGCGCCGAACAGCCCTTCTCCGGCGCTGTCCGGGGTGGCCAGCAGGAAGCGCGCGATCCGCCAGGCCAGCGTCGCCTTGCCGACCCCGCGCGGCCCGGTCAGAAGCCAGGCGTGGTGGCGCCGGCCAAGGCGATGGGCCTCGAGAAACCCGGCCTCGGCCGCCGCCTGCCCGTAAAGCCGGGCGGTGTCGCGCGGATGCGGCGCGCCTTCGATCCGGTCCGGTTCGGGGCGGTCCGGCTCGCTCATGCCGGCGCCGCCAGCGCCGCCAGCGCGATGGGGGCGATCGCGGCGGCGACCTGATCGGGGGTGCGGTCGCCGTCGATCACCCGGAAGCGGGCGGGAAACTCGGCGGCAAGGTCGAGAAAGCCGGCCCGCATCCGCCGCTGCATCGGCGCGCCGAAATCCTCGAAGCGTTCCTCGTGGCCCTGGCGGGCGCGGGCGCGGGCCAGGCCGGTGTCGGGGTCCATGTCGATCAGGAAGGTCAGGTCGGGTTCGCGCCCGATGATCAGGCCGTGCAGCGCATCGACAAGGCCGCGCAGGTCGCCGCGCGACAGGCCCTGATAGACCCGGGTCGAATCGGCGAAACGGTCGGTGATCACCACGCGGCCGGCGGCCAGCGCCGGACCGATCGTGCGCTCCAGATGATCGCGCCGGGCGGCGGTGAACAACAGGATCTCGGTCTGCGCCGACCAGCGGTCGGTCGGACCCTCAAGCACCAGCCGGCGAATCTCCTCGGCGCCGGGGCTGCCGCCCGGCTCGCGGGTCAGGACCACGTCATGGCCCAAGCCGCGCAGGTGATCGGCGAGCCTGCGCGCCTGGGTCGACTTGCCCGACCCGTCGATCCCCTCGAAACTGATGAACATCGCCGCCGTCAGCCCGCCATTTCGGCCAGGACCCGGGCCGAGAGCACCTGGAAGGCCGAGCGCATCCGCGCAATGAGGCCGCCATGCGGCACCGCCGCCTCGGCGACAAGGGCGACCGTCACCGGCGCCATGTCGGGCACGGTGATGATCATCTCGGCCATCGGCGCGCCTTGCTCGAACGGCGCCTGGAGCGGGCCGGAATAGACCACCTCGGCGGTCAGCGCGCCCTGTGCCAGCGAGGGCAGCAGCAGCGTCACATCCTCGGCCGGGACCAGCCCGACCCGGGTCTGCGACCCCATCCAGACCTCGGCCTCGGCGATCCTTGTGCCCCTGGTCGCCACGGTCTTGCGGACGAACTCGCGGAAGGCCCAGTTGGCGATGCGCTCGGCCTCGTCGGCGCGCTCCTTCTCGCTGGTCATGCCGGACAGGACGAAGACGATGCGCCGGCCGTCCTGGACCGCCGATCCGACGATGCCGTAGCCGGCCTCGGCGGTATGGCCGGTCTTCAGCCCGTCGGCGTCGATTCCCATTGCCAGCAGCGGGTTGCGGTTGAAGCGGTTGGCCGGGGCGCGGCCGTCCCAGGGAAATTCGCTCAGGGCGAAATAGCCGTAGTATTCGGGAAACTCGCGGATCAGCCGGGCGGCGAGGATGCCGAGGTCATGCATGCTCATGCGCTGGTTCGGATGCGGCCAGCCCGAGGCATTGGCGAAGGTGGAATCGCTCATCCCCAGCGCCCGGGCGCGGTCGTTCATCTTGCGGGCGAATTCCTCCTCGGTGCCGGCCAGCCCCTCGGCGACGACGACGCAGGCGTCGTTGCCCGACAGCACGACGATACCCTTGATCAGATCCTCGACCGTCGGCCGGTCGGTCTCGTTGAGAAACATCGTCGAGCCGGTCAGCGCCTTGGCCCGCGACGAGACGGCGAAACGGTCATCCAGGCTGACCCGGCCGTCCTTCAGCGCCTCGAACAGCATGTTGATCGTCATCAGCTTGGACATCGAGGCCGGTGGCAGCCGCTCGTGCGCGTTCTTCTCCAGCAGAACGGTATCGGTGGTCATGTCATAGACCCAGGCCGCGCCGGCGCGGGTCTCGAAGGCGGCGGCGGGCCGGGGCAGGAAGCCGGCGAGGGCAAGGACGAAAAGCGCGCAGAGCGTGGCGGCCCGGGTCGCGAGCGCGGCGGGCGCGGGCACCGGCGGGCGGGGCGGTGACATCGACATGCGGTTCTCCTTCATGGCCCGGGTCGGGTCGGGCATGGTCCGGGTCGGGGCGCGCGCGGGCCTTGCCTGGCGCCCGGCGTCAGTTCTGCACCGGATAGGCATCGGGATAGCCGATCGCCTTGACCCGCGCGGCCAGCGCGTCGCGCTCGGCGACGCTGGCGGCCGGGC